>JBGTNM010000052.1:0-32525 GCA_041743025.1 Microcystaceae cyanobacterium | reverse complement strand
TATCAGAATCGCTAATATACCAAGCAACCAGTCAGATTTTTTGCCAAACATTTCTAAATTATTGCTCAAAAGCAAATGATTGTTAAATGGTTACGGCTGGATCTTCGGGTTCTCGATTGTAACTCATCATATCTTCAAATTTTCGCAACTCAATTTGTTGAATTCTCAGAATTTGAGGATTATCCTCTAACCATTTATCGTTAAAAGATGATAGAGTAGAACATAACTTTTCGCGATCAAGCTGAGGAGAAATTTCGCCAAAATATCCTAGTGTAACGTGAGCCGTAAAATAATATTGCTGTTCAATTCCTAGCGCAATGAGGTCGGCATTTTGATAAAGGTAACGGCGCAGTTGAACAATTTTTTCATAGGAAGGTTCATCTCTGGGAACCAAACCAACCGCTAAAGCTCTAGGAAAAATCAATAAACCCAAAATTTGCCATTGACTTTCCCTCAGTTGAGTCTTAGCATTTTGGTAATTTTGAAAGCTTTCTTGGATGCAAGTTTTTAACTGTTCCTCAAACTGTGGATTGGTTTCCAGGACTTCGAGATAACGCTTCTCCCAAATTAAATCAGCAACGGTTAAATGAAAGCTAGACGGCGGTACAGGGAGCGTCAATCCTGGGTTAAGCTCTTGTAAGATCTGCTTTTGGATTGATGTCAAATGTTCATAAAATTGACTATTGAGAGAATCCTCTTGACAGGGAGGTGTAATAATTGTATAGCCAGGAAAAGAAACCGCTTCTCCCTGCTGAAATTTGGGTGAGGTTTGAATATTTTGCAGTTGAGCTTGATAAGTGGTATTCAAAGTCAGCCTCGCTACTCGATTGATATAGATCTGATAAGTTTCGTCCAATTTCGTTTCCTCTAAAATTAAATTACTACACTATCTTTATTGTCTCTAAACTAGGGATGCGTTTGATGCTTGTCAACTCATAATTTACCATTGTGCCATGCCAATTTATTTGTATTGGGGGGATGACGACTTTGCGATCGCCCAAGCTGTCAAACAACTGCGCGAGAACTTCCTCGATCCCAACTGGGCCGCGTTTAACTATGATAAGATTGCGGATACAAATGCCGACGCAGCTACCGAAGCCCTCAATCAAGCGATGACTCCGGTTTTTGGGACGGGCAAGCGCTTAGTCTGGTTAGAAGAATCCTCTTTGTGCCAGCAGTGTTCCGAAACGACTCTCGCCCAACTTCAGCGTACCCTTCCCGCTATCCCCGACACATCTATTTTACTCATCACCAGCAGTAAAAAACCAGACAAGCGGCTCAAATCTACTAAATTTCTCGAAAAATACGCAAATATCCAAGAATTTTCGCTTATACCCCCTTGGAAAACGGAAGAATTACTTGATCGCGTTAAGAATGCAGCTAAACAACAGGAGGTTAAGCTAACACCTGCCGCCGCCCAACTGCTAGCGGAGTCGGTGGGCAATCAAACCCGCCAACTGTGGAACGAACTCGAAAAACTGCGCCTTTATCAAGGCGATCGCGCTGCACCTCTCGATACCGAAACAATCCTCACTCTCGTCAATGCCAACAGCCAAAATAGCCTTCAACTTGCTCAATCTATCCGCGCCGGAGATAGCGATCGCGCTTTGAAACTGATCGGTGATTTGCTGTCGCGCAACGAACCCGCCTTGCGAATTGTCGCGACGTTGACGGGGCAATTTCGTACCTGGGCGATCGTCAATTTGAAACTCGAAGCAGGGGAAAGAGACGAACAGGCGATCGCTGCGGCTGCTGAAATTGCCAATCCCAAGCGACTTTACTTTCTGCGTAAGGAATTACAGGGAATTTCGGGCAAGCAATTGTTGGCTACCTTGCCCATTCTCCTAGAATTGGAATGGCATCTCAAGCGAGGGGCTGAGGCAAGTTCTATTTTACAGTCGAAAACGATTGAATTGTGTCAATTGTTTAATTTAGGGAATAGGTAATCGGTAATTGGAATGGTTTATTGCCTGCCTTCTAACTGTCGCTCTACCTGGCGGCTGGCTAAAGACATGGAATAACAGAAAATCCAGTAAATTAGCGCAATAAAAAAATAAACTTCCCCGTAGCGACCAAGATACTTTGGATTAGCCAGAATAGATTGAGAAATACCCAATAACTCTACTAAACCGACAATAGCTAACAAAGAAGTATCTTTAAACAAGCTGATAAATTGCCCGACGAGGGAGGGAATCACCGCTCTGAGTGCTTGGGGCAAAATAATCAACAGCATCATCCCAAAAGCATTTAATCCTAGTGCCTTAGACGCTTCAAATTGCCCCCTAGGAATTGATTGCAAGCCGCCTCGTACATTTTCAGCAAGATAGGCAGCACTAAAGAGCGTAAAGCCCGCGATCGCCCGTACCACGCGATCAGGACGCACGCCAACGGGCAATACTAACGGTAGCATCACCTGAGCCATGAATAGAATGCCAATTAGGGGTAAGCCCCGAATTAACTCAATGTAGCCAATAGAAAGCCAGCGCACTACCGTTAAATGACTCTGCCGCCCCAACGCCAACAGCACACCAAACGGAAAAGACAGGACAATACTGACGACTGCGGTTAAAAGGGTCAAAATCAACCCACTGAGATCGTCCAACCGCACGGGGCGCAACAAAAATCCTCCCTCTAGTAGCCAAAGTACCCCGAAAAAGCCCAGTAGCCAAATCAGCCCCAACCAAGCTCCCAGCCCCGAAAACCGCCTTCCCGCCTGCTTCCCAGCGAAGGCACTCACCACTAGCAATAGCAGGATTGCCAAAAGCCACAGGCTCGAACTCAGTCCAACACTCAGGGCGATCGCTGCACTAATCGCCGCGATTCCCCCTAAAATCATTAAAAAGATTTGGACAAACACTCGACCCTGATGCGCTAAAATTCCCCAAGATAAGCCTCCCAAGCTAGCGATCGCACCCAGAGCACTCCAGGCACGCCAGAGCAACTCAGGGGGATATCTACCGACTAAAAATAGGCGCAGGTTAGCTCCAATCACTCCCCATTGCGCTTGTGTAAATGCCCAGTGAATTAACCCAGTGCTTAGCCAGTAAATCAACCCCAGGCTGAGGCAAGTCAACAGTGTGTTATACCAGCTACCTAACAGGTTGGCTCGAATCCAAGCTAGGTAAGGGGGGAGATTAGCACGCTGTTGCAGATTAGTCACCATCTTTGAGTGATCCGTGAGCAGGCAGAAGGCTGATCAATGATCATTGGTTATTGATCATTGATCATTGAGAAGGTGCAACCATCAAGCGGCGAGTACCGCTAAAACATCATGCTTTGGATAGTTGCATTCACTCTTTGACTCAATGTTGTATCAAGGGTTATCACCTGGAAAACCAGGCTAATGGGCGCTCGCCATTCTGCCACGACAAGGAAAGCTCACTATTCTTCATCCCAGCCTTCGACGACGATGACATCATTGACAGGATCTTGCATGGAATAGCCAAAATCAAGGAGTTCCTGCTTCCAATAATCCCATTCATCGCCATAGAGTAAGGCAAGTTTCCAGAGACTATCACTCGGCTTGAGAACTTTAGATTCGACGAGTGAAGCAACTTTGCGTTGAAACTTCACCATTGGATGAGCGACTTGGTTCGTCATAGACTCAATCAACTTGCAATTCATAAATTGTACAAATGCTTGAAGAGCAATACTTCTCTTTCGTGTTATTAACGGGCTGTAGATGTTTCAGAGAGCTTCAAAAAATCGAAAAGTATTCTCGTATCAATATTTTTACCTATTCGGTGAATTTTATGCAAGCTTTTTGCGAAAAATGTTCGGCAATCCCTACCAAGACTTTTGAAAATAGAGTTCGTACTCGACCTCCAAGTTAGAGGCGATATTCTGATGCCACGATCATTGAACCAATTCCTTCGTCGGTGAAAATTTCGAGCAGGAGAGAGTGGGGCAACCGGCCATCAATGATGTGAGCCGCTTTTACGCCTTGAGCGAGCGATCGCACACAACAAGACACCTTGGGAATCATGCCGCCTGCGACGATTCCCTGCTTGATTAAATTTCTCGCTTGTTGGATGTTTAATTTTGTCAATAAAGTCGATGGATCTTGGTAGTTTTCGAGAATACCAGGCGTATCAGTTAACAAAATCAGTTTTTCTGCCCCTAACGCGGCTGCAATTTCCCCAGCGACGGTATCGGCATTAATATTGTGAGATTGTCCCGACTCGTCAGCCGCCACGCTAGAAATAACGGGAATATAACCACTTTTGACCAAAGACTCGACCAAACCAGCATCAATAGTACTGACTTCGCCGACAAAGCCAACCCCTTCTTGTCCGACGGGACGAGCGGTAATTAAGTTACCGTCTTTGCCACACAGTCCTACCGCTTTGCCCCCCGCTTGGTTAATCAGGGCAACTAATTCCTTATTGACCCGACCGACTAGCACCATTTCTACCACGTCCATTGTATCGGCATCTGTTACCCGCAATCCGTCTTTAAATTGGGGTTCAATACCCAGCTTATCAAGCCAAAAATTGATTTCTGGGCCGCCACCATGAACCACGACGGGCCGCACGCCGACACAGGCGAGAAAGACAATATCCCGAATGACTTTATCTTTAAGCGATTCGTCTTTCATGGCTGCACCGCCGTATTTAACGACGACAGTACGCCCACTAAAACGTTGAATGTAGGGTAGGGCTTCACTCAAAATTCGCACGCGGGTAGCGGCAGCTTCCTGGATATATTCACTTTCGTTACTCATCGTCAATTGTCCTTAAAAATTTCCCAGTTATTTAGTGTAACGGGTAGATGATTCCTCATAACTGTTCACGATTAACAAATCAGAAAATTCTCGGATAGGATGAGTGCCAACCGAAAAATTGTCACAAAATTCACGGATTTCAGGTTTTGATTTAAAAGTTACTTTTATAATGAAGACCTGTTTGCTTGTTTCTCTGAAGGGTGAATTTCGCCCCATAAAAACTAGCAAATTCAAGGATCGAGGTTATTTTTGAGGGTGTGAGATGTTAGAGCGATTTTTGCTAGCGAGCACAGTCACATTTTTGTTGTGTCTCTCATCGCGTCTAGGGCAAACCCCTGTCACGCCCATTCAACCGCCCCAACTGATGCGCCACGCCACCCCTGAAAGTTTGGCAAAAAAGGCACTGGAAAACACCCTCTGTAAAATTAGAGCGAACCGCTACTGTCATACCAATAGCAGTTAACTTTTGACTTTTGCCTCTTGCCTCTTGCCTGTTGCCTGTTGCCTTTCCTTGCTCGCGCTGATTTGTCTGGCAGCTTCGACAAATTGGGCAACGCGCAAGGGATCGACAGGTTCAGTCAGCTTTCCCTGACGTTTGAGGGAACTAGCAACGATCGCCCCATCGGCGACTTGCATCAGTTGAGAAATGTTTTCCCAGGTCGCTCCACTGCCAATAAAGACGGGGGTTCCTTTGGCTGCCGCCGTCGCGAGTTCTAAGTCTTCATAACTCGGCGGACTGCCTGTCGCCCAGCCTGAGAGAATGACAGCATCGGCTAGTCCTCTTTCAATGGTGTCTTGCACGGCGTTGGTTAGATTGGGAGTTCCTAAAGGGCGGGCGTGTTTGACCAAGACATCAGCAAAAATAGCGACCTTTGCCGCCAATTCGCGCCGATAACGCAGCAATTCGTAGGCTTGTCCTTCAATCAGTCCTTGATCGGTTGCCATAATGCCCGTCAAGACGTTGACGCGGATAAATTGGGCATCGACACAAGAAGCGATCGCCATGGCCCCCTGAGCGTCGTTCCGCAGCAAGTTGATGCCCACCGGAACCACCACCAAATTTTTGATGCGATCAACAATCAGCGTCATGGCACTGACGACGGCAGGATCGACTCGTTCTTTGGTAAAGGGCGCGTCAAAAAAGTTTTCCAGAATCATCCCATCTACGCCACCGGCAGCTAAAGCAGTGGCTTCTTGTTCTGCTCGTTCAAGAACGGCGGTTAAACTCCCCCCCCAACGGGCTGAAGTGGGTAAGGGCAACAGATGCACGACACCGATAATAGGATTGGCTGTGTTGAAAATTTGAGTTAAATCCACAGAATCTACCTAATTAGCACCCCAGAAGGGCCTTTGCTTCAACGCCAATATCCAATTGTATCGCAATCGGCAGACCGTCTCTTGTGAGGATCAAGAGATTTAAGAGCGATCGCTAACTTAGAAACTGGTTATAAATAAAGAATTGTAATAATATCTGGAAAACTTTGGTATAATCAGGTATAAAACGCTTATCTTTTGTTAAAGATGAGTAACGCATTCACTGTAAGTTTTTACTCAGTATAAATTTATGGAACCAATAATTACAGCAATTATATTAAGAGGACTAGAGCGGTTTGTCATCATTTTACTAGGTGGACTTTCAATACATTATGGATATAGGTTATTTCTTGATGCGCCAAGCCCGAGCAATATGGAAGGCAAGCTAGAAGTAGAGAAAAATCTTCTAGTTGCATTAAAGAATGCTGCACCAGGAACTTTTTTCGCTTTATTCGGAACAGCTGTATTAGGCTATTCATTACTTAAGGCTCCTGAGTACACCGAGATTTTTAATGATAAAAAAATTGTATTTCGAGGATTTACCCCAAGTGATACACCCTCAGAAACGAGTTTCAAAAATTTTAGTTCTGAAAAGCTAGAGCAAGAAAGGCTCAGGATTAGATCAGAAATTGAGAACCTAAATCAAATATTATCTAATCCTCAAGTTCAATTAACTAGTGAGCAAAAAAACGGAATTACCAGTACTAAGTTATCTTTACTTAGGAGTGTTTGGAGAGAAGATTGGGGGGATTTTGATGAATTCACAATTTGGGCTGAAAGTGGAGCAAGAGAGCCAATACCTAAAAATATAAATAAAATTCCTGCAAGTTACTACAGAACTGGTTTTAAAGAGTAGATCTAAATGAGTAGGTATATTGGCAGACATCTTTCGCTATTATCGTGCTGCTTCATGATAAGTATATTAATATTAACTAGTTGTAATATGTCCAATCCTATAATTAGATCTGAGTATAATTCTTACGCAGCTATGTATGGCGAAGCTAAACTTATCAAGGAGAAATTGCGTTTTTCCAAGAAAATAAATGAATTATATACTAAGTTGATCCGTCCAAAGCTAATGTCCAGTGAAAGGCGTGTTCTTAACAATATTGTACTTAGTGTTCCATCGGAGGTGGTCGAAAATACTCCATTCTATTTTGCAACCGATGGAGAAAATGTTGTCAGACTACCTGTTCTATCATTATTGTTTCTTGAAGATCTTTGTACTGCTTACGCCTGGCTCTATCTTAACCAATACAGTTTAGAAACAATTGATGAATACGTTACAATGCTGAAGTATAAGCATCCGTCTAAGTTTCCTGAGAGGAGGTACCTCAATCCTTTGGAAGCATTACAGATCCCTGAAAATGCTCTATCAGATAAGAAAGTTGATGCCTTATCGCTCAGGTTGCGAAATGAAGCTTACATGTTCATCCTTTCCCACGAACTCGGGCATGTCCTTTTTAATCATCCTAGCTATAGTGAGGTTTCAAGATCTGAAGCCCGAATGAACGAAGAAAGCGCAGACCAATTTGCCTTGGACTTGATGGAACGCCCTATGAGTGTCCCAACAGAAGAAGGGGTTACAACGGCAGTTATCCCAATGGGAGCAATACTTTACTTTCAGGCGCAAGTTTACTTTATGCCAAATCAGGGACAACTTAGTAATGAGGAATTAAAACAACTCACACACCCATTAACCTCAGACCGTCTCAAAAAGATGGCAGTTTGGCTTGATAAGGCTGCTGAACGTGGTAATTATGGTTCTGACAGTAACTTTCTTTCATATCTTGCTCCAAGATTGTTAAAGATCGCAGAGATCTTAGAAATCAAAGACTTGCAAAAATGTATGGCTGTTGTTGCTGATCGTGCTGACATTTTTTCTCTTGCTCCTCGTAAGGAAGGTTCAGAAAGAGTCTCGCCGCTAGAAAAGTGGTGTACAGGAACTTGAATGGATATTGTCTCTCGTTTGTTGACTGCATGAACATGGAAAGTTCTCAAAGCAAACACCCTCGATTTGTCATTTGTATTCGTACAGATGATGTTGAACAAGCTTTATTGAGTGTAGGGTAGTTGGTAAAAATAAAGCCGTTCTCTGGTATGACAAGTACGCTATGCTTGTCAATATCCCCTAGGGGGGGATATACTTGGCCAAGAAAGATTACAATAAGTAACGATAAGTAACGATAAGTAAAGAACATTTACAAAACGTAAGGTAAAAACTCTCTTGATCTCACCTCCTTCTTCAATGGCTGCCAATTTAATGGCTCAGTCGAGCGAAACGCTTCCTTGGCCTGTCAGTTGGCACTCTCCAGTCCGTCAAGCTTGGCTAATGCTATTCGCATCGGGTTTTTTAGTCTCCGTTCCCGTTTTCTTTGAAGCCCCTTTAGTCCGTTGGTTGCCTGCTGTGAGCTTATTACTAACCCTAGTCTGGGCAGGACTTGCCTGGCGGTTGTTGCAACGCACTAACACGCAATTGTGGGGAGATTTGCTCGTCGGTTTCAGTTGGAGTTGGCTGGCAGGCTCAATTTATTGGGGCTGGTTTAGATGGGAACCGTTAATTCACTTGCCGGTTGAAGCTATTGGCGTTCCCTTTGCTGTGTGGGGACTGTGGCGAGGCTGGGCCAAAGTCGGTAACTTATTTTATCTCGGTTCGTTGTTGGGAACGGCCATTACTGATCTATATTTTTATTTAAGTGGGTTAATTCCTTATTGGCGGCAACTGATGGCGGTCGAGCCAGATTTAGCAACGCCCATTTTTCAAGGCGCGATCGCCCAGGTGCAGACGGCTTGGGGCTTGAGTTGGGCGGTAGTATGCGTCAATAGCCTCTTGGCAGTGAGTTGGTTTGCATTGCAAAAACGGCAGTGTCATTGGTGGGCATTTGCTGGGGCACTATTGAGTACAATCTTAGTGGATGGTCTTTTTTGGCTAGCTGCCTCTCTCGCCTGAGAGAAAATAGCTACATCCACATCTTACTCGTCGTCCTGTTGTCATGGCTGTGGTTTCGGTGGAGAATCTCGAACAAACCCCTCATTTACTTCTACATACCCTCAACGGTAAACGTTACTTACCTTTGGCGGGGAGGAGTTATTGGACAATTGGGCGCGGCCAAAATAGCGATCTCGTCATTCGCGATCAATGTATCTCGCGCAATCACGCCATTTTACAATCGACAGAAGCAGGCGAGTTTTTTTTAATCGATTTAGGCAGTCGTAACGGAACATTTGTCAATGGCCGCCGCGTCAGCATTCCGGTTACTCTACACAATAGCGACCTCATCACCTTTGGCAAGACAGATGTCGAGTTTTACTCTCCTTCCCCTGACCGCCAAACGGATGCTGCTCGAAACATCATCGAACGAGATACTTTTGTTTTGCACGAGCGCCGCCTGATGTCAGTGATGGTGGTTGATATCCGAAACTTTACCAAATTAAGCCGACAACTCGACGAAAAAGTGCTTTCGTCACTCATTGGCAATTGGTTTCGCCAAGCAGGAGATATCATCCGCCAATCGGGGAGTTGGGTCGATAAATACATCGGCGATGCTATTATGGCTATTTGGTTTCACGGCGAAAAAGAAGTGACCAAAGCGGATGTCGTTGATATTTTTCAGGCAGTCAGTGACCTCAACCAAATGACAGAAGACCTCAACGATCAGTATCCCTTACCTTTTGAATTGAGAATCGGGGCGGGAATCAATACGGGTTATGCGATGGTCGGCAATACTGGCAGTGGCGAACACCCCGATTATACGGCGATTGGAGACACGGTTAATGCCGCCTTTCGCTTGGAGTCGGCGACTAAAGAGTTGAAGTTAGATGTCGCTGTGGGAGCGCAAACTTATCAGTATTTGGCAGGGATGGAACAAGCTGAAGCTCTGTTTCAGCAAGATAGCGTTATTCTAAAAGGCTATGAAGACCCTACTATCACTCACGCCATTAATTTTAGGGATTTAGAAGCATTTTTGGATGCTAACGTCGAAATAGATACCTAAATCATTAAGCTTTACGCAATCATCACGCTCTTTTCAGTCCGTTCTCAGCAGATCTTCAGGCGATATTCAGAGTATTGGGGATTAATACGGGTATCATCTCTTAGACTGACCGATAGGAGCCTCCATGAAGATTCAAGCGATCGCTTTCAAGACCCGTACCATCATCACCCTGCTGACCGCAGGTTCTTTATTGACTGTAGCATCGGCTGCATCGGCGCTCACGCTGAGGGTTTCTATCGAAAACCTTGCCCCTCAAAATGGAACTCTGTTGACTCCTCTTTGGGTTGGCTTTCATGACGGTGGTTTCGATATCTACGATCGCAATGCCTCGTTGAATTTATTTCCAGGCACTGAAAGTCTGATAGAGGATGGTGCAACTCAGCAAATCTCTGACCGCTTCACTGCCGTTGGCGCAGGTCAAGTCCAAGGAACTATTTTGGGACTAGGAGGTGCAAATGTCGAC
The DNA here is from genome assembly GCA_041743025.1 of Microcystaceae cyanobacterium. Lineage (GTDB taxonomy): Bacteria > Cyanobacteriota > Cyanobacteriia > Cyanobacteriales > Microcystaceae > JBGTNM01. The sequence goes on along the minus strand of JBGTNM010000052.1, from coordinate 22,030 downwards.
CCGATTGATGTGGGTGAAATTGCAACCTTCTTATTTGAGGTTGACCCTACCCTACCCAGTAGCCGTTTTTTCAGCTACGCATCAATGGTCATCCCCAGTAACGACGCTTTTATTGCTAATGGTAATCCCCTGGCCCATCCTATCTTTGATGCGGCAGGCAACTTCATCGGTGCTGACTTTATCGAGTTGGGTGCTGACGTTTTAGACGGCGGGACTGAAGTGAATGATGAATCCCCCGTTACCACAGCTTTCTTTGGACAAGCTGCCCCTAATACTAGCGTTGACGAGAACGGTGTTGTCACGACTCACCCTGGTTTTAATCCGGTAGGCAGTGGTGGTATCTTGGACGCTCCGCAATTCGCTGGTGCGGATTTCAAAGCCAATGGTTATCAAATCGCTCGCATTCGAGTTGAACTCGTGCAAGATAACGTGCAGGCTGTTCCTGAACCCACCACGATATTAGGCGTGTTGGTTGCGGGTGGCGCATTGGGGTTAAAACGTCGCCGACGGGCTAACGTTATAGAATAGTGGATAGTGAAACAGTAGCCACTCGTGCAACTCAAACAAGTCATTATCGCTCATAAAGCTGGAGATCCCCAAAGTAAAGCTTGGGCAGAAACGTGCGCCCGACAGTTAGAAGCGCGTCGCTGTCACGTTTTGATGGGGCCGAGTGGATTTAAAGACAATCCCTATCCCGTATTTTTAGCATCTTCTAGTGGAAAAATCGATTTAGCGGTGATTTTGGGCGGCGATGGAACTGTATTAGCCGCAGCACGTCACTTAGCCCCAGAAGGCATCCCCTTACTCGCTGTTAACGTGGGGGGACATTTAGGTTTTTTAACCGAACCGTTTGAGTTATTTCAAGACAGCGAACAAGTTTGGCAGCGTTTAGAGGGCGATCGCTATGCCGTCTTGCAACGCATGATGCTGGAAGCACGCCTGTTTGAGGGCGATCGCCACGATCCACAACCCGCTAGCGAGATCTTCTACAGCCTCAACGAAATGTGCGTCAAACCCGCCAGTATTGACCGGATGCCCACCTCTATCCTCGAAATCGAAGTCGATGGCGAAGTTGTCGATCAATACCAAGGAGACGGTTTACTCGTCGCTACTCCCACCGGATCGACTTGTTACACAGCTTCAGCTAACGGGCCGATTGTCCATCCTGGCATGGCAGCGATCGCTGTCACCCCCATCTGTCCCCTCAGCCTATCGAGTCGCCCAATCGTTATTCCGCCGGGTTCGGTGGTCGATATCTGGCCGTTAGGGGATTATGAATTGAATACTAAACTGTGGGCAGATGGGTCTCTCGCCAGTTCTATCTGGCCGGGCCAGTGGGTGTCGGTACGCATGGCAAAAACGGAGGCTCAGTTTATTATCCTACGCGAAAATCACTCTTTTTACCAAACCCTCCGCGAAAAGTTACAGTGGGCAGGGGCGAGAATTCGCTATCAAAACAACCACCGTCCGGGAAATGAGCGATCAACGAGTTAACTGGCAGGTTCGGGCGAGTGAGAGAGTATTGATCGTATTTGATCTCAATTTCTAAGATTGCACCGCCTTAACCAGAAATTATCAATCCGTCGTAACCCATCTTTCAAAAATTTGTAACACCACGAACATTTTACCTCAAGCACCTCAGAGAGCCATTGAGAGTTGTTCCATCGGTAAAGGTTGTTAGATTTTAATCAATATTAGGGAAACTTTGCCAAACCTGGCTTAAATATTGCGATAAAGTGACCGCATCAACCCCTAATTCTGTGCGCTCTTTTGCCGCTAAAACTCCTGCCTGAGCGTGCCACCAAGCGGCTGTGGCAACGAGGGCTTCTATCGGCTTCCCAATAGCTATATTTTGTGCCAATAATCCCCCCATTAATCCCGTCAGAACATCTCCACTGCCTCCCCTAGCTAAAGCAGGGGTACTCTCAGCAATTAACCAAACCGTTCCTTGAGGATTAGCGATCGCGGTTCTGGCTCCTTTGAGTAAAATAATGGCACCACTTTGTCTAGCCGCTACCTTAACCCATTCCAGGCGATCGCTATTTGAATTGGCGAGATCGGGGAACAATCGTTTAAATTCTCCTAAATGAGGCGTTAAAATCGTCGGACATTTGCGGGAAGCTAAAGAGGCAATTGTGCCTAATTGAGCTAAACTATTCAAGCCATCAGCATCTAAAATTAAGGGACAATTAGCCGTTAAAACCGATTCAACAATCGGGGTTGCGTCTGCGGTCAGCCCTGGGCCGCAAGCAATGATATCATAGTGGCTAAAATCGGCGGCAAGAGCAGGTAAATGAGCGATCGCGCCGGTTTCGGTTTCGGGACAGCCGATAATTAAAGCATCGCTTAAGTGGGGAACTAGTAGCGGTTTAAGGGACTCAGGAACGGCGATAGAGAGCATCCCTACGCCGCTTGCTCTAGCACCCAATCCGGTTAAAATCGCCCCGCCTGCATAGCGATAAGAACCGCAAATCAGCAATAAATGTCCTTGCTGGTACTTGTGGGTAACGGGAGGACGCGGCAGAGGTAAAAATTGCTTGGCTAGACTTGGGGTGAGGAGTTGAACGGGTGCAGGAGGCGGTACAATAGATTGAACTGCCATCGGTGGGATGCCAACGTCAATTAGCTCTGCTTGACCAATATAGGCTAGGGCTGCATCTTGAAAAAAAGCTGGCTTCCACAGTCCCAGACATAAGCTGTAGGTTGCTTTGATAGCGGTTCCCAACACTTCTCCTGTATCGGTATGCAGTCCTGATGGGATGTCGATGCTGACGGTGGGTTTGTTTGCCTGATTAAGGTAGTTGACTGCCTCAGCAATTTTACCACAGAGCGATCGCGTCAAACCAAATCCAAACAACCCATCAATGATTAAATCGCACGGTGTTAAGGCTTGAATATCGTCATCAAAGGCTATTCCCAAGCGCTCGGCGTAGTTGGCGTGTTGTTGGGTTAAATCTTTAAGCTGAGTTAGGGGACGGTAAATAGAAACTTGATACCCCTGCAAATATAACTCACGAGCTACGACTAACGCATCTCCTCCATTATGCCCCGGCCCGACTAAAATACCGACTTTGGAGATATTATTTAAAGGATAAAGTTCTTGAAGGCGTTTTGCGCTGAGAATGGCTGCTTTTTCCATTAAAGCGGCTACTGGCATTCCTGCCTCAAACATTCGTCCTTCAATTTTCCGCATTTGTTCGGCGGTGACAACAATAGATTCCATAAGCTGTAGAATAGTGAGATTCTTAAAAATATCGCTCGATTCTCAAAGCTTGACTAGGTTTTAATAATTTGAGTTCTTCGGTTAAATTCAACCAAGGTTGCAGTTGTCCGCGTTGAAAGGTTCGACTCATCACTACATATATAGAAGTTTGATCGCAGCCTATTTCAACAGATACCACACTTTCCCAAGATTCCAAATCGCAAAATAATTCATCAATAACGTGCCACTGTCCGTTTTCCCAGCACAATTGACGCGAAAAACGAAAGGGAGCATCTTGTTTTCCCGTAATCAGAATTTTCTGTAAGGTTTTGCGAATTAAATTAGGAAAAAAGCGACCAACTGTCAACATCACTGCTCGTAATATAACGAGATTGAGCGTTGTCATTTGCTTCTGTTTTGCCCAGCCGAGTGTTCCTTGAATGCTAATTTTATTATCTTCAACTTGAATTTTATAACGCTGGCTGACTAAGTGTACCACTGCATTTTTGAGCTTTTTCCCTTCTCGTACCAATAGAGAAAATTGGGTATCTGAGGCGATTAGTTTACCATCTCGAAAGAGTTTAAAGACACCTCCTTTATTTAAAGCTAAAAATAATTCTGTTTCTTCGCGACGATCAATGATAATTCCTCCTTCTTTTAACCAAAAACGACCTGTTTTAGCATATTTCAAAGAAGATCTTTCAGTCACAAAATCTCGCCATGCTAATAAATAATTCCAGGTGTGATGTCCGATAATATGATCATCAGCATAACAGGAACCCAAACCATTCGCTAAACCGACTAGAAATCGATCATTAATTGTTAACGCTTCTGGCAACCATTTTCCCACTAATTCAAAACCATGCGGGAAAAAATTGTAGGTATTACGACTGGTGTATTCACCGCCATAAGAGCCGTCAGGATGAACAAATTGTGCAGCTAAAATAACGGCTTTGGCAATGGCATCTTTGAGCCGAGTATTAGACGAATTAAATTCGTAGATTCGTGCTAGACAAGCAATTGTCAATGTATGATAGCCTGGATCGCACCCTTCATATTCCTGAAACCAACCTTCAGGATTTTGCCAGGATAAAACTTGTTCTAAACGAGCTTCTTTTGCAGCATTCCAGCGTTCAGTTTTTAACAGTTTAGACAGCAATTCTAAACAGAGAACAATTAAAGCTTGATGGTTCGTCAGTCTGCCGCTTTCTTGATGATGTGCTAGCCAATCGGCTCGCTTAATAAAAAAATTAATTGCTGCTGAATTACTTAAATTTAATAACTGATAGCTTTCTACACAAGCAAGTAGTGAAAAAGCTGCCGCACCTGCTGCTCTTTCAAACGGAAAATAATCGTCGCAAGAACCATCAGCGTGTGCGCTACTGGCGGCATACAAAATTCCGGCTTCTACCCAATCTCGAATCACTAATTGTTGGTAATAGGGATTGTTGGCAATGTTAGTATGATAAACAAGCGCAAGTGGGTAGACAAATTCCTGAGACATTCCACTGGGAAAGTCAATAATTTTGTACTGCCAAAAGTTGCGGTCAAAGCAGCCATAAGTGGGACTGTGATGATTGCGATCTAAGAGGGTTAAGAGTTTGGGAATTTGCGCGATCGCTTCAATGGCAAATAAATCTTGATTCATAATTCTTTATTTTCTTTTCCACGAATGATAGGAAGGATAATTATAAATTCTGTATAGTTACCTTCTTCAGTTTCTATGCGAATTTGTCCTTGATGCTCTTTAGCAATAATATCATAACTAATCGATAAGCCTAAACCCGTTCCCCTGCCGGGAGGCTTTGTTGTAAAAAAGGGGGTGAAAATTTGGTCTTTAATCTCAGATGGGATTCCTTTGCCGTTATCGCGAATGCGAATTTCAACTGCCTTTTCTAAATTTTTAGTGCTAATAGAAACTGTTGGAATGAAGGTTGTCTTATCTAGCTCATCTTTCTTTATACTTCGTTTTTTCTCGTTAGCGGTATAACAGGCATTATTAATCATATTGAGCAGGACACGATTGATGTCTTGAGGGATTACCCATATTGGTTTTATTGTGCGATCATAGTCAGTTTGAAAGATAATTTGACAGGTAGAATCTTGAGCGCGAATTCCATGATAAGCCAGATTAGTCGCCTCGGCAAGCAGAATATTAATATCGGTCATTTGGTAAGACGCGCCTCCTTGACGTGAGTGCATGAGCATTCCTTTAACAATGTTATCGGCTCTTGTACCGTGTTCGTGAATTTTTTGAGCATTTTGCTTTAAATCTTGCAAAATTTCATCTATATAAGCTAAAGTTTCTGGCTCTAGTTTATCATTTTGAGATGCTATTTCTTCCATCAATTCCTTAGTTAAGTCAACAGAAAGCTCAGCAAAGTTATTGACAAAATTGAGTGGATTTTTGATTTCGTGAGCAATGCCAGCCGTCAAAGTTCCTAAAGATGCAAGTTTTTCTTGTGCGATAATTTGTTCTTGAGTGGCTTTTAACTTTTTTAAGGCGAGATCTAATATTTCATTTTTTTTCTGAATTTCTTGGGTTCTTTCTTCTACATTGATTTCGAGGTTGCGGCTATAGCTTTCAAGCTGGGAATAGAGGCGCGAATTCTCAATAGAAATTGCCGCTTGTACGAACAATATTCGTAAAATGTCAATGCGATCTGGGGTAAAAGCTTCTGTTGTTTGATTATTTTCTAAATACAAAATCCCACTTAATTTTCCTTGATAGAGTAAAGGCGTACAAAGAATAGATTTAGGCTTATGAGCAACAATATAGGCATCATTAGCAAACAAACTTTCTTGAGCAGCATTGTTTAAAACAATATCTTTCTGAGTACGGGTTACATAGTTAACAATAGCAACTGCTAGGAGGGGAATATTAGTATCAGGATCGAGGAAATCAATAGGAAGTGATCGCATGATTTTAACACAATCGGGATCGATTGAACTCTCAGCTTCAATTGCCCAGTTATCTGCTTGATTCAGAATCAAAAATCCTTTTTCTGCACCGGCATTTTCTAGTAAAATTTTCATCAATTTTTCTAACAATTTGTTGAGAGCGATTTCACTAGAGAGGGTTTGAGAAGCTTTGATGACACTTTCTAAATCTAAACTTTCTGAACCAGTTCGACTAGTAGTTCGTGAAGAAGTTGAGGTCGTTTGCAGGTGGTTTTTTCTGGGATCGTCAGCCACTGTTGAGAGTAGTTGAGGGTATTCTTCATCTAAGTGTTGAACTTTTGCTGTGGCTCCCCACCGTAAATAAGCATAGCGCGATTCGATCATATAAAGTTGAGCCAGTTTTGTTTGATGATTGGCAAGATAAAATTTAGCCGCCAGTTCGTAAGCGAGTGCTTCTTCATTGAGATATTCATATTGTCGAGCCATTTCTATCGCTCGATTGTAATAATCCATCGCTTGCGATTTATGACCTTGAATTCGCCTAATTTCTGCTTCAACTAGATAAAATTGATGTAAATGATTGAAGGGAGCATAACGCGACCATTTCTTTAGTTTTACTTGATTAAATTTAACTTTTTTTAAATGCTCTTTTCGTTGAAAGGCTGGTACTTGGTTAATAATCGCTAATCTCGCTAAAGAATCATAAAAACGATAGCGAATAACTGTTTGGGAAGCAATCACGCCATCTAAATAATTATCTAAAAATTTAGTATTTTCTAATGCTTGTTGAGGGTGATCAAATAAATAGCAGAGGACGAGCTTTTCTAGATGTAGCATAAAAATCGCTGCTCTAAAATTTAACTTGAGATGAAGAGAAAGCATCGTTTCTTCGTTATAAGCTTGTCCCATTAATCGACAAGGATCTTCCGCTTGCCCAATTAAATTTAAGACGACTTGTTCATAAAGTTGATTTAAATGAAGAAACGCTCCCTGTTTCATTTGAGCCATCGCTTTGCTGTAATCTTGTAATTGCTGGGCGAGAGAGGTGAGTTCTTCTCCCATAAAGTAGAGCGTTCTTCCTCGACAGGTTAACGGATTGCAAGCAAACTCAAAATCACCTGTTTCTAGTCCGATTTGGTAAGCATTAAGAAGAGCAGGTAATGTATTTTTCAAAGGTTCTTGATGTGGTAAAATTAGACTATTAGTCGTGTAAAGAATTTTGGCTTTAATTTCTTTAGCGTTAAAAGAAGACATCAAACGCAGAGCAACTTTACCAAATCGATAGCCCCCTTCTAGATCGTCTACCAACCCGCAAAGAATAACTCCATAAACGGCATAACTAAAAGCTGAAAGTGGGGCATTCCCATATTTAAGTGAAAGCTTAACTTGCTCAAAAACAATCAGGGGCATGAGGTTAGGAACTCCCCGATAGGCGGCGGAAATAATACTGGCTAAAATTTTCATCGCTGCCAGCTTGTACGGGTTAGTCATCAATGGCAGACAGGCAATAGCTTCAATGCGCTTGTTCAGCAGTGTCAAGCGAGTTTTGAATAGTGCCAGTCCAATCTGAAAACGAGGAGGGTTTTCGGGAAGATTAACACCCAACTGTTTTAAAATAGGCAGTGCTGTTTTAATGGCAGCTTGTGGTTGGTTTTGTGCTTGCAGAGCTTGAATTTTGATTTCGTAAACTTTGACTTTATCTAATAGCGTTTTAGCCTGTTGGAGTACCTCTTGAACAAGACGTTCCATCTCCTCAAAATTTGCCTGTAAGTACGCTGCTTCAGAGGCTTCCACTGATAATTCTAGCATGAGTTCGTACTGTCTTTCCCAGCCACTATTTCCTAACAGTTGTCTTCCCAAAAACAAATACTTATACGCTGAAGCATGAGCGGCTGAAGATTTAGCTCTTTTGCCAGCCACTAAATTCAATTGAGCGAGTTCATCGTGTTGTGCTTGGCTTTCAAGAAGTTCGATGCCAAGATTGAGGTGATTGACAATATCAAAAATTTTCTGTTGCTGTTGCTCATGGGGAATGCTCTCAAGGAGCAATTGCCCGATTTGACGGTGGAGAATGGGTTTTTGGCTTTCGGGGATGAGGGAGTAAGCCGCTTGCCGGATGCGATCATGTAAAAATTTATAGTGAGTAATTCTTAGCTCATTAAGCTTAACGAATTCAACTGACAGATAAGAATCGGCTAAGGGTAAAATCATGCCTTCTGCCACTGCTTCCTGAAGAAAATTTGCTGTTTCTTGAGGAGATAGAGCGCAGATTAGAGCAAGTTTGTGCAAATCAAATCGGTTGCCAATGCAAGCAGCTAGTTTTAAAATTTGTTGAGATTGAGCCGCTAATTTTTGTACTTTCAATGCCATCAATTCAACAATGTTATCAGTCATGTCATTAGCTTGGATATCCGCTAGATCCCACTGCCATTTACCGCTTGAAAAATTAAATAACAATAATTTCTCCGTATAGAGAGACTGCAAACATTCATTGACAAAAAAGGGATTAGCTTGGGTTTTTGTAAAAATATATTCTGTTAAAGAAGATGCTTGGAATGGAGAGCAAGCTAGTGTTTCGCAGATGAGTTGATTGATGTCGGATATTTGCAAAGGTTTCAGGCAAATATTAGTCACAGAAATGCCCAATTTAGCGATTGAATTTAATGTAAAGATTAACGGATGAGAATCTGGTACTTCATTCTCCCGATACGCTCCAATGAAAAATAAATACTGACAGTCAGATTCTTCAATTAATCGCTGTAATAATTGTAAAGAAGCTGCATCAGCCCACTGTAAATCATCAAGAAATAAAACGAGAGGATGTTCGCATCGCGTAAAAACTTGAATGAAACTTTGAAAAACAAAATTCAAGCGATTTTGTGCTTCTGCTGGCGGCAGGAAAGGAAGGGGAGGTTGTTGACCGATGATTAATTCAATTTCTGGAATTAAATCAATAATGACTTGTCCGTTTTCCCCTAAAGCAACTGCTAGTTTTTCTCGCCATTGTTGGAGTTGAATTTCACTTTCGGTGAGCAATTGTCCAATTAATTCTTGACAAGCATGGATAATAGCAGAGTAGGGAACATCTCGCTGATACTGATCAAATTTTCCTGCAATAAAATAGCCCCTCGCTTCTGTGATGGATGGACAAATTTCTCTAACTAAAGCTGTTTTACCAATCCCTGCATAACCTGATACCAAGACAACTTCAATCGGCGAGGAATGACAGCTTATTTCTGCCAAACATTGACTTCTAAAGCGTTGAAAAACAGTGAGAAGCGTTTCTATTTCGGCTTCTCTCCCATAGAGTTTTTGCGGAATTTGAAAGCGATCAGAAATATCGCGATCGCCTAAAGGAAATTCCACAATTTCTTCGCGAGTTGATAACTGATTTAAACAGTTTTCTAAATCTCGCTGAAGTCCCCAAGCACTTTGATAGCGATCTTCTGCTTTTTTTGAGAGCAATTTAAGGATAATCTTGGCAACGGCTGGCGGAATTTTGGGATTGATTGTTTGCGGTAATTCTGGCTGTCTGGCAAGGTGACAGTGAACTAATTCCATCGCATCCTCTGCCACAAAAGGAGGCTGTCTCGTCAGCAGTTCATAAAAGGTCGCTCCCAGTGAATAAAAGTCTGTTCTATAATCTAATAAACGGTTCATTCTTCCGGTCTGTTCAGGAGAAATATAGGCAAGAGTTCCTTCTAGTCCTTGAGGACTTTGCAGCGTAGGATGTTCTCTCGGCAAAATGGTAGAAATGCCAAAGTCAATGATTTTTAACTGCTCAGTTTTGGGATTGTAGACGAGATTCGTCGGATTGATAACTTTGTGAATGATTCTCGCACCATGAATATTGGCCAGTCCTTCCGCAATTTTCAGTCCAATTTTTAAAAATTCCTTGAGTTTGAGGGGCTGACTCTGATAAAATCTTTTTAAAGATTCTCCGCCAAAATCCTCCAAAATAATGACTAAAGTATTCTGATATTTTTCAATGCTATAAGCTTTAATAACATAGTCGAGGTTGAGATTTTTAAGAATTTGATATTCTTGTTGATATTTTGCTAAGTCAGAGGGGGTTGGATAGCTTTCTTTAAGAACCTTGAAAATGACAGGTTCGCTCTTTTCTTCTCGAAATCCTCGATAGACTAGAGAATGATGACTTTCATGAATTTTTGACAGAACCTGATAGCCAGAAAGGATAATCATAGCAGTTAAGCTGTAGAGGGTATCTATATTAATTTAACGCACCGTTTTAGACGTGTCATGCCACTAGTGAATAGTCGAGAGTTGATAATTGATAGTTAAATTACCTTTTGACATCGATGCAGCCATGCAAAACCTGCGGGAAGTCGTGCGACCTTTGCCGAAAGCAGCTATGTTTGCCTTGGCTGACGAAGGCTTTAATACCCCTTTTCAACAGCTTATCGCTTGCATCATCTCCATCCGCACTTTCGATGAAGTCAGCCTGCCTGTATCCCGCCGCCTCTTATTGCAAGCCCCTACACCGCTTGCTGTTAGCCGTCTCCCCCTTGATCGCCTGACAGCACTGATTAGCGAAAGTACCTATGCCGAGCGCAAAGCCGAACAAATTCAAGCGATCGCCTGCCAAATTGTCAACGACTACCGAGGTGAATTACCTTGTGACGAGCAAATCATGCTTTCTTTTAAAGGCGTAGGGCTAAAATGCGCTCATCTTGCTCTCGGTATTGCCTGTGGACAGGCTTATATTAGCGTCGATACCCACGTCCATCGGGTTACCAATCGCTGGGGCTACGTTCACACCAAAACGCCCGAAAAGACAACAACTGCTCTAGAAATTAAGCTGCCGGCGCAATATTGGGTAGAAATTAATCAGTTATTAGTTCCTTTTGGTAAAAACATCTGTACCAGAACCTTACCTCAGTGTTCGATTTGTCCGCTACAGTCTATGTGCCAACAAGTCGGGGTGAAACGGACACGCTAAGATTTAGCTTGATAGTTCGCTCTGGGCAATATCGAGCAGCGTACTCGCGGCAAGCGCTTGAGTCGGAACCTCGGTGGCAATTCCCAATCGTAGGGTGATAGGCGTAGCTAAAGGCAGGGTTTGAATTTGAGCCTGAATAGTGTTAGCGACGTGTAAAGCCCCTTCCTCAGAAGTATTGGGCAGCAAAATGGCTAATTCGGACTCACCGTAGCGAGCGATTAAATCGGCAGGGCGTTTGACAATTTGTTTGATCGCATGGGCGACTTGCTGCAAGCTTAGGGGTTTTGCCCCCACCAAAGCGCACAAAATGACAGATAAGCTGATTTCCTCACCCCAGGCGAGGCGATCGCGGGCGCTGCGCCGCCACTGCTGTTCTAGATATTCCTCTCTTCACGACGCAGAGGGTAGCTTAAATAATCTGTTCCACCGACATAGAATGCTTTGGTCAGAGAGACCTCGGCTTTTAAAGCCGAGGCTTCCTCTGACTTCGTTAGATTGAAGGCATCATCTTGAGTGCCACAGACGAACAGGACAGGTATTAGACGAATGGCATCAGCCGATCTTAACGCTTGGCAGAATTGATAGCGATCGGATTGCTGTGAAGGACTCAGCAGAATTAACGCTGGGGGTTCAGTTTTGAGGATATCTAGCAGTTGGTTGCTGTAACTGGGGAAATCAGAGTGATAACTTTCTATTTTTAGGTTTCCCCAGAGATAGCCCAAAATATCATAGGTCAGAGAGACTCCGCCTTGCAAAGGAGTCCCCGATTGGGCGAGCGTCTCGCCCAATTTCAGGGGACGTAGCGAAGCTTCCTCTGACTTCGTCAAACTGAGATTGCGTGATGGGAATGTGGCGGGGTTGTGATTGAACGCGCTCAATCCAACGTCGAATTGACGGGAACCCATTTAGATCGAAGTTTCCCTCCTCGGCAACGTGCGTGTAAGCAAATAAGGCAATATCAGCAATACTATAGCGATCGCCGACAAAAAAAAGATGATGCGCTAAATGCTGCTCCATGACTCGCAAAGCCGCATAACCAAGTTCCTGTTTTTTGGGCAGGGACGCTTTTTGCCAGTCATCCAATTGCCGAAGATGAGACAGCCAAAAGCGAACGGTGGCAATATTCGGTTCGTGACTGTATTGCTCAAAAAAAAGCCACTGCATGACTTGTGCTTGTTGCAGGCGATCGCCCGACCAGTATTCGGTTCCCGTAGCCAAATAAAATAAAATGGCGTTAGATTCAGCCAAAAACTGATTGGGTTCAATTTCTAGCACTGGAATGCGACCGTTGGGATTTTTAGCAAGAAATTCGGGTGTTCTCGTTTCTCCTTGGAGAATGTCAAGTTCAACCCAGGCAAAAGGAATGTCTAACTGGGTGAGCAATAATCTCACTTTGTAACCATTGCCAGACGATAAGTAATCGTACAATCGATACATCCAACGACTCCTCATCTAATTGACGAGATAAGGCTTATTTGACTCATTTCTAACAATAAACATTCCCAAACTAGGCGCGGTTGTACAAATTGGGTCAGATATTGTCGTGCTTTTTCTAGCTTTTCTAATAACTTTTTGTTACGAAGCTTTTGCCAATAGAAATACTGTAAATAGCTTAATAGCCATAACTGTGCTTGAGTATCTAATTCCTGTGCGACTATCTTAGCTAATTCCAAGGCTTCTAAGGCAGTTGAGGGTACTTTTTGTAATTGTTCGCGCAAGCTTGTGGGAATGATTTGTAGCTGTTCGTATGCGGCGATCGCTTCGCCAGGACTGCCTTGTGCGATCGCTAAAACTTCAGAATGTTGTAAAATAACTTCATGTCCCTGAGCGATTAAAATCGTTCTTAAATTTTCATCAGATAAGCGATAAAAAGGAATTGTTTGACAGCGAGAAACTAAAGTGGGTAGAAGCGCGTCGGGACTGGGAGCGATTAAAATCAGCGTAGCGCGTCCGGGTTCTTCCAGGGTTTTCAGCAGGGCATTAGCAGCCGCCTCTGTCATGCTTTGCGCTTCTGAGACTGTTACAATACAGCGAGAGGCTTCTAGTGGCGGACGGCTGAGAAACTGACTTATTTCGCGCACCTGTTCGATGCGAATTTGCGGCAGGGTTTTGCGTTTGATGCCGAGTTTTTGCGCTTCTTCGGCACTGAGGAGTTGTCCTTGATGCTGGTAAGTTGGCTGTACCCACAATAAATCGGGGTGGTTGCCATCGGCAATACGCTGGGTAAGCAGGACTTGTTTTTCGGGACCCAGGTGCTGCGACAGCAAAGCGTTTGTGAAACATTTCGCCGCCAAACTTCGTCCAATGCCGGAAGGACCAGCAAATAGATAAGCAGGAGCAAGGCGCGATCGCTCAATCGCCTGTTGTAGCAGTGCGATCGCGTATTGCTGTCCGACTAGTTGTCGAAATCCATTCATTTTATTAAGATGGCAGCAGTTGAGTAGGGTTGAATGGGGAATTGAAAGTTCATGGCTCGCTATACTTGTTCCTATCTCGTCAATATCGCACCCGATAGACTTCCCATCGTCTTGAGTGACATTTTACAAGCTTGTGAGTTTGAAGTAACTTACCAGATTGCCGATTACATGATGGCGCGAGAGATCCCCGGTAAAGTGGCTTTTGCCAAATTAGTGACAGTTGAAATTCTGATTGACGGAACCAGAGCAAAAAATCAGGAAATTCCCGTGACTTGGGTGGTCAAAAACGACGAACTCCCCCTACACCTTGACAACCACTGTCGGCAGCTATTCGGGAAAATTCAGGCAGCGATTGGCAATAACCCCCAGTGGCAGTTAGTTGCTTCGGTTGCCGATTAATGATGCTCATCGAGCAAGGACACTAATTTATCATTCATTTGGGTCAATTCCCAAACTTCTCAGCCTTTCTTCTAACTGCTGCGCTCGTTGTTGTGCTTCTTGAGCTTGTCTTCGCGCTGCTAATGCCTGCTGTTGCGCTTCTTGTACCCTTTCTTCGGGGGTTAAATAGCGGTTTTCCTGTTCATCATACCAATACAACCATTCTCGCTCAATCCCTTGATATATTCCCGTTTCTTTGCCGATTCCTAAGCCAATTTCTGATAACCAGACGGGTTCCCCTTCGAGTAATTGATAGTCTCCCTTTTCTAGCTGATACACTTCTAATCGCGGTTTGCGTTTGCGTAGGGGATTATAAATCACATAATACAAAACTCCCATCTGAGCATAATCTTCTTTCTTTTGGGTATATTCTTTGCGCCTCTTCTGGGAAACAATTTCTAAGACCAAAATCGGCACTTTTTGTTCTTCCCACAACACATAAGATAGGCGCAAGTCTGAATCGATAATACGGGGAACCCCGACACTTAAGAAGCCATCCGGCACAATCGCAGGTTCATCAGGATGATAATAGATTCCCATATCCACCCCAAAGAACCAATCCATCTTTTCTGACCAGATAAGCGCAAGCATGGCTTTTAGTAGAGTAGGAATCAAGTCTTGTAGTTCATTATCCACAGGGGTATCGTCAGAGTCGGGTAAGTCTTCGGCAGAGGGTAAACACTGTCTGGGGTTGTAGTTGAGTAGCATCACAATTAGAATCGTTGAACCTCATTATTCATCGGGATCAATTCCCAAACTTCGCAAACGTTCTTCGAGTCGTTTAGCTTTTTGCTGTGCTGATTGAATTTGTTCTTCGGGGGTTAAATAGCGTTGTCCTTGCTCATCATACCAATACAACCATTCTCGCTCAATCCCTTGATATATTCCTGTTTCTCTACCGATTCCTAGTCCAATTTCTGATAACCAAACGGGTTCCCCTTCGAGTAACTGATAGTCTCCCTTTTCTAACTGATACACTTCTAATCGCGGTTTGCGTTTGCGGAGGGGATTATAAATCACATAATACACAACCCCCATCTGAGCATAATCTTCCTTCTTTTGGGTATATTCTTTGCGTCTAGTTTGGGATACGACTTCTAAGACCATAATCGGCACTTTTTTTTCTTCCCATAAGACATAAGATAAGCGTAAATTCTCACGGGTAATCCGAGGAACCCCCACACTTAAAAAGCCATCAGGGACGATAGCAGGTTCATCAGGATGATAATAAATTCCCATATTAATCCCAAAGTACCAATCCCTTCTCTCTGACCAAAGTATAGCCAGAATCACTTGAAGGATTTGGGGAATTAAAACTTGTAATTGATTATCCACAGGGGTATCGTCAGAGTCGGGTAAATCCTCAGCCGAAGGTAGGCACTGATGGGGGTTATAGTTGAGTAGCATAACGCTCAGGATAGTTAAACCTCATCTCTTATTGTAAAGAACGGGAAAAGAGGAAAGGTTAAAGGGTAAGGGAATGTCATCATTAGCCTTTTCCCATTGAGTCAGACTTCTTGAACTCTTAGTAGCGAACGCACGTTACTCATACTCTAGGGTGTCTCCGTCGCCTTCCATCATCGCCGGATCGATGAGGGTGATATCAAAGGGATCGTTCGTTGGCATCGTCGGGAATTTATCGCGTTGGCGGTACTGGTAAATGGCAAAAACCTGCGGGCCAAAAACCACTTCATCGCCGTGTTTGAGATCGCAGCTAGCGTCTTTGCGTCCGTTAATCAGCAGTCCGTTGACACTGGGTTTACTCTCTGCGTCGCCATCGACAATCCGATAGTAGTTAGAGCCATCTTCCCGCACTTTTCGGTAGAGCATGGCATGATGGCGCGAGACAAATTGAGAGCGCAAACGGATGTCGCACTCTGGCGATCGCCCAATGCTATAAGTCGGCTCTTGCAGGAGAACTTCTTGTCTGCCTT
Organism: Microcystaceae cyanobacterium; assembly: GCA_041743025.1. GTDB lineage: Bacteria > Cyanobacteriota > Cyanobacteriia > Cyanobacteriales > Microcystaceae > JBGTNM01. The sequence continues at coordinate 6,178 of JBGTNM010000052.1, read as the reverse complement.
TGTCGTCCTCAATAATCAAAAAATGGTCTTGTTGAGGGAGTACGGGTTTTGCAGCCATTAGGGTATCAGTGTCAAAAAGAAGGGTGTGGGGTGTAGGGGCAATTGCTGTTGAGGCTTGCACCCCGACTGATTAACGTTTAGTGAGGGTTAGGGAATTGACGGCGTAGCAGAAGGGAGTTAGTGACGACTGTCACAGAACTAAATGCCATGAGTGCGCCGGCTAAGGCTGGACTCAAGACGATATTGCAAGACGGTAACAGCAGTCCTGCGGCTATGGGAATCGCTACAGTATTATAGCCTAATGCCCAAAAGAGATTTTGACGAATTTTATGAAACGTTGCCAAACTCAAATCAAGTGCCGCCACGACATCTGACAGGCGAGCGCGGACTAAAACAATATCTGCTGTCTCTAAAGCAACCCCTGTTGCTCCTTGTAAAGATATCCCAATATCGGACTGAGCCAACGCTGGCGCGTCATTAATCCCATCTCCCACCATCGCGACGATTTTAGATTTTGGATTGAAGTCAATCGTTTTCTCTCCTTGTCCTGCCTGAAGCATTTTGATAATCTCTGCCTTGTGATTGGGGCGAACTTGGGCAAACACTTGCTTAATGCCGAGTTGTTGGGCGATCGCGTCAGCCACTTGCGGGCGATCGCCGGTGATTAAAATGACCGCCATCCCCAAGCTTTGCAAGCGATTGACAGTCTCTTGGGCATCGGGGCGCAACGTATCTTGTAGGGCAATGATGCCTTGGACTTGTCCTTCTACTGCCACATAGACGACGGTTTTTCCCGACTGGGAGAGCGATTGCGCTCGATCAACGGTAGAAGCAGGTAGAACAACGCCGCGATCGCCGAGCCAATCTTCATTACCAATGAGAACGGTCTGACCTTCTACTAAAGCACAAACACCCAATCCTGCCTCGGTGTAATAAGCTTCGGCTCTTAATAAGGGTAATTCGCGCCCTTTGCAGGCTTCCAGAATCGCCAGGGCAAGCGGATGGTTGGTTCCGTTTTCAACCGTTGCAGCCAGTTGTAGCAGGCGGTTTGACTCGATTTCTTTTAGAGGAATACAATCAGTCACGCTCGGATGTCCGACAGTGAGGGTTCCCGTCTTGTCGAAGGCAATGACATCGAGTTGGTGGACTTTTTCTAAGACATCTCCGCCTTTAATCAACAAGCCTCGTTCGGCTCCAATACCCGTCCCTACCAGAATTGCTGTCGGCGTGGCTAAGCCGAGGGCGCAAGGACAAGCGACCACTAAAACCGCGATCGCTAGCTTCAAACTCAACAGCAACGGCGAAGGAGACATTCCCCCCATCTCGTGCGTTGTACTTGGCAATACTTGCGGAAAAAGCTTCGTTCCCAGCAAATCCCAAAACAGGAAGGTAAGGGAAGCGACTGCCATGACTCCATAGGCGAAGTAACCCGCAATGGTATCAGCAAGTTGTTGAATCGGGGCTTTACGAGTTTGAGCATCTTCGACGGAAGCGATAATTTTGGCTAAGGTGGTGTCTTTGCCGATGTGGGTAGCTTGGAGAGCGATCGCGCCTGTTTGGTTGAGGGTTCCTGTAATCACTTCATCGCCAGAGCGTTTGACAATGGGCAAAGATTCTCCCGTCACTAAAGATTCATCGATTGAGGTTTCGCCATCTACAATTTCGCCATCGACGGGAATTTTTTCCCCAGGCAGCACCCGCAGCCACTCCCCCACGCGCACCTGTTCGACCGGAATTTCAATTCCCGCCATCTCTGAGGCATTAGGAGCGCCAATGAGACGGGCAACCGGGGGTTGGAGGGCAACTAAGGCTTCTAAGGCAGCCGAAGCGCGGTTTCTAGCTCTTGTCTCCAAAGTACGCCCCAAGAAAATAAACCCTAACAGCATCACGGGTTCCTCAAAAAAGCACTCCCATCCCAACTGAGGAAACAACAAAGCGACACAACTGGCGAGATAGGCGCTGAGCGTCCCCAACCCCACCAAGGTATTCATGTTGGGCATTCCGTGTCGCAATCCCCGCCAACCATCGATCAGAATGCCGCGTCCGGGAATCAAAAGGGCTAACGTCGCCAGTCCCCAATGAAACCCCATATTGCTCACAAGCGCAATGGAGGGGCCACCAATGTGGTTGAGGTGTCCTAAGCTGGAGAAGATGAGTAAAATAGCGGCTGTTACTAATCCCCATCGGTACCGCCGCATCTGCTGTTGCTTTCGTTCGGCAGCGTTGAGGGTAGTAGACAAGGCGTGCTGCGAAGCCGTCCCCGAAGGGATCGCTGTTGAAGTTCTTAGATCACAAGGGAAGCCAACTGCCGTCAGTCTCTCTGCTAAGATTTTCGGTTGCACTTTCTCAGGGACGTACTTAACGACCGCGACTTCGGTAATCAGGTTAACACTGGCAGAGACTACGCCTGAGTGCTGTTCCAGTTGCCTTTCCACCGCTTTGACACAACCAGCACATTTCATTCCTTGCACGTCGAGAGTAGCGGTTGCCAGTACAAGTTCTGATGAGGTTTCCTCAGTTTTCGGGGACAGTTGCACCATAGAGCGATCAGCTAGACATTAGTTCATTTTCATTGTAGAGGCAGTCAGAGAGACCCTGGCTTTAAAAGGCGGGGCTTCCTCTAACTTCGTGAGCGAGTGTGGTCTTGGGGGTTTCCCCCATGAACAACTCGCGTGAAGCTGAAACGTTTGTGAACCAAGGGTTGAGGAGACAATTTATTGAATAAAGCTGTTGGAACAGGGCGAAATTGCTTTTACAATAGTAGGACGGCATCGACGTGTTCGCGCACGGGATGTAATGGAGTACAAAGAAAAGAGAAATGCTCAACGTCATCGTGGACTCGGTGAATTTACTGCTTTTTTACAGGAAGAAGGATTCTATAGTGATAACGTAGGAGACTAACTGATGACAACCACAGCAGATAACCCACAAAAGCCACTAGTCTCGCTTTCAATACCAGAAGACAGACCATTAAATGAGCGAGAATTAAAAGATGCTTTGTTAGCACTTGCTGGCGGCATTAATCAGTTAGGTACTGACATCAACAAGTTAGGCGATGACGTAAAAGAAATCAAATCCGAACTCAAAGATTGGATGGGGTGGTTGCGAGTCGTTAGCGTTGATATTAGGATCATAAAACCCAGAAAGCCATAATAAAGGAGCCATAAACAATAATTTAACTTGTCCTTCTGTTATGTTTTCACTTCGATAGTAACTAGCAAAAACAGAACGAATTTTATTTAATTCTTGTTCTTCAAATTCTGTTAGAGGTTCTAAATTTAATAAAGTATTAATAGAATCATTTAACTGCTGTTGAAAGCCAAATAAGCTCTCAACTTCTCCCAAAGATAAACTGCTAGCATCGATTGAAGTTGTCATATCAGTTATCAGTTATTAGTTATCAGTATATTTATTGTAATACTCATTTTAAGAAAGTTAAGCTAGTATTGAAATAATAAAATAATATAGGATAAAAACAATGTTTACCTCATTAGTATGGTTGATTTGCCGTCTAGCCGTTTTAACGTTGTTTGTCGTTCAATTAACCTTTGGCATGGCAACTGTCATGGCACAAGAAATGCCTTCAGAACCAACATCAGCAACCCCATCACTAGAAACACCACCAACACAAATTGAACCTAAAGAAACGCCGCGATCACCCCAAATACCGCAAAATCGAACCGAAAGTCCGCGAGTACCCACCCCCCGCGGCCAAACGACCTATCCTAAACCTCCCCATCGCTACAACATGAAAGCGATTGAAAAATTCGATGAAGAATTGTATGGGGAATAAATTAGTCAAATTATTGGTAGGGTGGGCAATGGAGGGGCTGTCTGCGGAGGTTTCCTCCGCAGTTCAAAAGCCCCGTCCCACCTTACCCCTAACAACTTGCGTTAATATGGACAAGGCAGACATGAACATCTCATCTCTAAAGCGGTAACATTTGAGAAATAGGACGGGACGGATCGGTGGTAATCGGGTCTGGGCCGCCTTGACCGACCTCAAACTGAGTCATCATAGCGTGGTCTTCGTGTACCAAATTGTGGCAGTGTATCATATACTTACCAGTGAGGTACTCGCCAAACCCTTCTTCATCCCGTCGTCCGAACTGTCCCACCACGCGCACTGTCTCAAATTCCCCCACATGGAAGACATCTTTCCAACCCCGTTCGTAGGGACGAGGCGGCCTACCGTTGCGCGAAAGCACTTGCAGGTCGATCATGTGAATGTGAACGGGATGTACCCAACCGCTTCCGGGGTTGACTAACTCCCAAATTTCCACATCGCCAGGGTTAGGGTTGGCATCAACTCGGTTTTTATTCCAGGTTTTATTATTGATCTTCCATTGTCCGTTACTGCGTTCAAAACGGAAAGTACGACGGGTAACGTTAGCAGGAATGGTGATAGGTCTGACCTCACGTAAGGTAGCAGGAAGTTCGCTATCGTCCCTTTCCTGGCGCACCACATCAAAGCGCATTAATGTATGCGATCGCGTACTGGTATCAATCGTTCCCGTAAATCCCACATTTCTTAAATAAACTTGAGAACCGATGGGATACTCAGAAAAATCAATAATGATATCGTAGCGTTCGGCGATGACAATCGGTAAGGTTTGATAAGGTGCTTTAAAGGCAACAGGAGAACTGAGTAACCCCCCATCAGACCCAATGAGAATGATTTTATCTCCCGATGTTTGCCCTTCTGGGAAACGGCTCAAAACCAAGTTAAAATGGCGAGAAGCAGAAGCATTGAGCAAGCGGAAGCGATACTTCCGATTGGCGACTTCTAAGCGCGGCCAAGGAACGCCATTAACCAATATAATATCGCCGTAGACGCTGCGACCGTCCCCATCGTCAAAAATGAGCTTTCCATCAGCACCGAAGCGTTTATCCTGCAAAATCAGGGGAATATCGTACTCACCTTGGGGTAAGCGTAAATTCCGGTCAAATTCATCCTCGACAATGTACATTCCTGCCAGTCCCATATACACATTGCGAGAGGTTGTATCAATGCTGTGGTCGTGATACCAAAGGGTAGAGGCGCGATCGTTAGGATAGACGTAATCTTTAAAATATCCTGGTGGAATCAAATCCTCGGCATAACCGTCATAATGAGGGAAGGAAGCCATTCCGTGCAAGTGGGTAGACAAATCGATGTCATTACCTTGTGCATCTTTGTCTAGCTTGTTGATGAAGCGCACTATCGATTCTTTGCCGCCTTGACTGCGTTTGCCTCCCTGTTGCCGAATAGTCGGGCCGGGTGTAATGCCATTGTAGCTCCAAATCTCGGTGGTGAGTCCTGGCAGGATTTCGACAGGTGCTTTTTGGGCGATAATTTCGTAGTAATCGGTATCTTTATCACTGCGAACGGGTTGCAACGTGGGTGGAACGCGCAAAGGCAGTTCAAAGCGCGGAATTTGGGGACTAAATTGAGCAGAAGCAGGTTCAGCAACTCCCCAAGGCAGTAGTAAAGTTCCACCACCAACCAACCCCCATTTTAGGGCTTCTCGTCTGGTAAAAGTCATAATAGAGTCTCCTTTGACAGTTAGCAGTTAACAGTTAGCCAAACATCTAGGTTACTGGTTAGGGCTGACGTGGAGAGAGGAAGACAAGTTGAACAATGAATAGAGACTAAATGTTTGACAGCTTGTCTTTTATCATATTCAGGAATTGACGGAGATGCTGCTAGTGTTAAGAGACTGTTAAAAAAGGCTTTTTCGCACAAGTGGGGAAAAACATTAAATACGGGATAGCTGTATTTGATTGACTTTTCAGTCAATATCTTATATATTAAATTCGAATAAACCTTAAAAAAAGCAGATAAAAAAATAAAAAAAATGCAAACAGAAATTAAACCGCAAAGAAATATGGCAATTGATTTTATTAGGGCAATTTGTATTTTGTATATAGTGGGTTTTTGGCATTTATTTAATTACACTGAAGCATTTCCTAAAAGCTTTGTTTCTAATTTCAATGTTTGCACCGCCAGCACCAAAAACATTATGGTTTGTAACAATGTTATTAGTGTTCTATCTTATATATAGCAATTCCATTTGAGATGTAAATATGAATTGATATGGTAAAATAGAAAAGTCTTGTCAATAAATAAAAGAAAAAGAGCAAATGAAGGCTAATCAAAATGAAAGAGAAAAACAAATAGAGTGTTTAATCAATTTTA
>JBGTNM010000051.1:0-11713 GCA_041743025.1 Microcystaceae cyanobacterium | reverse complement strand
TTTCCATAGGAGCCAATTAGATCACTGTTAGCTAGTAAAACTCGCCAGAGGCTAGGAACGGCTGAGATAGCATTAATTTCTCTATTTTTAAGCATGGTTCCAATCTCAGATGGATTAAAGCCATTGCTTGGAATAAAAAAGCGCCCACCTGCAGTAGCAACGGCTCGGCAGCGGCCAAACCCAAATGAATGGTAAACCGGGACGCCAATATATTCATTAATACTGTCATCCAACTGCATTAGCGAATTGAGACGGATAACTACCTCGCTTAAATTGTTATGGGTAAGAATAACGCCTTTTGGGGATCCTTCTGTTCCAGAAGTAAAGGTAATAAGTGCTACTGCGTCCGCTTTTGAGGGATTGAATTGTCTCTTAAACCAATCTTCAAATGGAGCAGGTACTACCACCTTGTCTACATTGGCAGCTTTGATTCGATAAAAGTCGTCAGTTGACCTTAGAGGCACAGCAATGTTACCTGCCTCTATACACTGAAACATCGCTTCTACATAGCCTGTATGGTTGGCGGCTACGATTCCGATGCGGTTAGACGGTGTAATCTCTTCAATCATTTTTTAACCTTTGGTTATAACTGTAGCGGTTCTCTAGAGCAGTTTCCGATGCGGTAGAGTACGCACTGGCTCAGTTCTAGATCCCCCTCAATTTCTAGCTATCTACTAGCTATCTATATTTCACTCTGTACACCTCTTGACAAAGGAGACAGGGGGTACAGAGTGATGCAATTTACCCAAATGTAACTTGCTATGTTTAGTGTGAGATATATTGAACCTAGAAATCTTTGCTAGTTAAAGTTTCTGTTGCACTTTATCCGTATAGTAACCACTACATTGTTACCACTACTCTTTATGCCTGTTATGGTCATAAATGAAGTCTACTTATGTTGATACTTACTAGCAAATAAGGCAAGTCCCGGTAACTTTATCTACTCTTTATGAGTATTGCTTTAAAGCTTTTAATGAAGATCGATAAAGCTCGATATAGGAGTTCTCGCTTGTGCAAAATCTAGGTAACTCAGAAAATCTTCTTGAGTCTCATGATGGACTATTCAATTAGTCAAAATAGCGCCTGGAACCTACTGTCTTTGTTCAATCCATTGAGAAATTCCAGATCTGATATTTCGGTAAAAGTTCTTTGTTTATATGGATTTAGGATTTCTTTGCACTATTAAAATGCAAAGTATGTTTAGATTTTTTGATGCTTATGAGCAAGAATTTTATTGCATTGTATCAGGTCAGAAACCGTTGTAATGCGCTGGCTCCAGAATTACACTGAAGTAGGATTAATACTTTGAAGATTTGGAGTGTTACCCTGATTTCTGTAGCATGGATATCTCAAGTGGAGTACCACTAGGGAATGATGCCCCCATGTGAACATCCATTTTCTCGCCCTGGATTTGTACTTTCATCTGACTACCGTTCCACTCCCAGTTGATCACGTTGTGCCCCACTAATAAACCCTGAACACTCATGGGTTGATTGATCCATTCTTGGGGAATTCCTGCGCCTATAACTAAAGTCGGGGTGCTGACAGTCTGATCGATATAGGCTAGCATGTCTAGCTGCAGCAGCAGCATCTCTGCTGATGTCCAGTAGTGGGGAGTCGTCTGGGAAGGATTGATCCAACCGCGAAAGCGATGCCACTGAGAAAAACTTTGAGGCATAGGCATTTCTTTTACTGCGGCATCATTTCCCCACCAAGTGTATAAGCCCGGAGAGGCCTGATTATCCCAAAACCATTGCAGCGTTGGCCATACCCGATTAGGCTGATTCAACAGTAACCATTGGTGAGCTTCTGCAACTGCTTCCTGAAGAACATCGGGACTCTGGTTAAACTCTCCTTTCACATTACGAGAAGCATCCCACCGTTGCTCAAGAGCTTTAGTTAAAGCCGCTTGGTCGTCAGCAGCAATTCTACTGGGCCAAAGAGTGTTGGCAACAGCTGAAAAGCCTACTTCATTAGATTCTTGCCAAACAGATTTTATTTGAGAAGCCTGGGATCGCCATCGGGCTGCATCTTTAGACTGATTGACGCGATCCGCCAAACTTGCTGCATCCATCAGCGCACGGTAGCTGATTGCATTAGCCGCAGTGTTGAGACCGAAAGCATTCGGATGATTATCCATTCTGCCTGCTAGCACATCAATTTGAATGAAGTCGGGGTGTTCAGAAAATGGAAATTCTGCACCCTCTAAAACGGGATAGCCGGGCCGATGGCTCGATGCCATAGTCATTATTAGCTCTGCTTTACGCCGCACATGGGGCCAAAGCCATTTGTCGTAGTCGGGCTGGTCAAGGAGAGCGGCAACTTCTTCCAATGCCCAAATGCCTAGGGCCGGAATATCGGCTTCGGGAACTATAGAGTTCAAGAAATCAGTCTCGGCAAAGTAAGGTGCCAATTGCTGTGCCATATTTAGATGACCTGCCCGAGCTAGAGCAACCATCTGGTAAGCGCCATCTCGAAATCGAGGAAAAGGGTAGCTAATCGGATCAGTAGGATGTGTACGCGTCCCTACCACTCCCATGAGTAGGTGTTCTACCTGGGCATTTAAGCTTTGGACAAAGAATGGACTAGGCAAATTGAGTAACAAGTTGGATGAGCGCTCTAGCATAGCTGAACTACCATCTGGTTCGTGCTGAGAGTCCTCTAAAACAAGGTTCAAAGATTCCCCTTGATTTAGCTCAATCCGAGCATATCCCCAACCATAGTCATCTTCCCATTGAGAGAGATCCTGTTTTTGACTTACCCAATTAGTTTCGTTTTCACTACCTAAATAAACCTCAGGCACTCCTGAAATACTGCTTACGATCCAGCGCTGATTGATTAGGAGGCTATTGCCATTCCAATTAAGAGAATGTATCGCGCCCCCTGCTGGTCCCACACTCCGGATAACAAGCAAGAGCCTAGAATCGGCATTAGCAATTTGCTTTAGATCTAGCTGCCAACTGCCATCTTCGATAGGAATCCAATCGGCCTCATAGTACGGAGTTTTTGTCGAAATACCAGGAGCCTCTCGAGGCGATCTCTCAATCAATGCCTGCTGAATCTCACTCAAAGGAAGAGTATCACTGGTCGCTTTCACATTTCCTTGTTGATCAACTACCCATACAGCAGCTCCAAAACTGCCTGGGGTAGGGCTAAAGCTGCCACCTGGTTCATAAAATGCTTTATGCTCTAGCGAACTGCCTGGCTTTGATAGAATCACATGACCAGAACTCCGTAGCCATGGATCATTTGGACGGCGTCTCATTTGGGCTTCGACCTTTTGTTGAGGCGTCCCATAATTCCACAGGGCAGTTGATACATAACTAAATTGAGCTCGATTGTTAATACCAGCACTGATTAATAGAACTACAGCTAAAACTAAGCTGACCAAACGTAGGCGGGTAAATAAGCTAAAAGCTACTAGGAGTAATAAAAGTGGGATAAAGTGCAGCGAGTAAATGAAAGTTTCTCCAACTCCATAAATGCTGTGCATAACCAGTTGTGCTGTCAGAGTCAGTCCCAGAACGATACGGAGTTTGGCATGCTTCTTAGTAACGAAGAAGCCAAACACTCCAAAAAGTAACAATCCACTCCAAGAGATAATTGCGATTGTACTCAACAATCCAGATGCAGGTGATAATGTGCTGACATAGGGCTGGACCCAATCAGGACGACCAACGTACTCCTGCAACTGAATGGTAGGCATTACCATCGTTTGATAAAAGAAAGCACTGAGAAAGGCTAAAAAGTCATGGCTCCCTGGGGTAGAGACAAATTTCTTTTCGCCAATAAAAGTTCCAAGCTGAAAAGGAAATCCGGAATTGGTAAAGACAATTCTCTGCAAAATCCATAGCCCTGTTGAAAGCAAGAGAGCCGTATTGCCGATCAGAATTATCTTTTTCCATCGGTGATTAACAACCGTGGTAAAGATTCCAACCATCGCATTAGTGATAGTGATACTGACCGTAATAACATTGAGTGCCACATACCAGATAGATGAAAAGGGACGATATTGCGCTATCGCGGCAAATATTAACCCTAGTAGAATCGTTATCGAACCGAAAGAGAACGTCTCAGGGATTGCGAGCCAAAAAACTGATGCAGCGCTAACCATGCCAAGTAGGCTAATTATCACTGCGTCTAATCGATAGCAGCCCACTGTCCTAAGCAAAATATAAATTGATCCAATCCAGAAAGCGGCAACTAATGTAACTAGAAGCCTCACTGCAGCAAGAGAATCAAGTTGCAGAAGGTTAATAATAGCAAAGACTAAGGGGAAGACAATTAAGGGGAAAAGAGGATGCTTGTTATTACGTCCAAAATCACTGTTGATGCTTGTAATGTTGCCAAATACTGTTGGAATATCGCTGCCAAACCAGACATCTTGTGCATAGAAGTCAGTAAAAACTGGATCAGGAATCTGATAGGTACTAGAATAAGTTGAGATAGCAATTGCTATTGCCAATCCCAACACCAAAAATATATCTACTCGATTTTTATAGATCCATCTTGAAGATTCAGAGCTATAAAGTTTAAAATTGATCTTTTCTAGATAACTCATCTTTAGAAATAAAAATAGAGGCTTTCACCAAATTAAACTTACAGCCACCAAAATTTTCGATTCCAGCCTTAAAAATAGAACATCTATTTGTGAAATTGAATGAGGCTGGTTCAAAATTGTAACCCAGAGCAAATAGCTGATACGCCGCTTAAAATCAAGCCAATTCCTACCCACTGGATAGTGGATATTTTCTCTCCCAGAAAATATCCACCTACTATAGTTGTCGATATAACTGTTAAGCCAATCACGACCGGATAAGCGACTGATAAATTCAGCTTACCCAAAACCAAAACATAAAAAATTGTGCTTAGCCCATATAATAAAATTCCCCCAACTAAATAGATATTAATCAGACTTTGGCCTGAACCAAGTTTTAGAAAAGCTTGAGCTAGTGTGTTAAGACCAACAGTGACTAAAATTAGTACACTTTGCATAGAGAACCTATAGTTGCTTGTAGTGAATTGATGGTTGGAATTTCGAGAGGTCAAGACCTTTGGGATATGGTGTTTGAATATATCTGCCTAACAGTTTCTCCCACCACCGAGGAGGGTGAGGCAAGGATGCTACCTGTATACTAGGACAACCACTTAAGTGGGCTCCAAGGATATCGGTATGACGACTGTCGCCAATTACTACAACTTGAGCTGCGGTAAGATTCATGTACCCTATAGCCCTATGAAAAGACTTTGTGAGAGGCTTTTTAGCAGGGCTTAGAGCAGGAATTTCTAAATAGCTAGACCAATATTTTACTCGATATTTACGCTTACCGTTGGAGAGAATGTAACACTGTAAGCCGACACGTTTAGCTTCTTTAATCCAGTCTTCTGCTCCAGGAGATAAGTACTGATCATCTTCAGAGACAATTGTATTGTCTAAATCAAGAATGGCACCATATATTTGTGATTCTAATAAGCTGTTAAGACTGATTGAGGCAAGAGTAGAAGACTGTTTAGGGAAACAGTAATTTTTCTGATGTTTCATACTTTTCCTGAGAAGTTTAGGCACCAAGAAGAATTTAGGCATTTTCCTTAGAATTTTATCGACGATACCAACAGTAGTCTTAGTATTCTGTTTAGATAATGCCCCGACTGTTAAGTAGAAGCACACCCAGGGAAACACCTACCCAACCCAGAACTGTTAATAGTAGGGGCTTATCTCCTAATAGAATCTCTTCGGGCCGCTCAGTTTTGCCTCCCGATTCTAATCCAGAGGTTCTACGGACTATTTCTTCAGGATCACTCAATAGCTGGTAACGGAAAATGCCATACAGAACGAATGGTAGCGTTAACATCATCCACGAAGTAGACGCTCCATTTACTACAGGACCTGAGCTCCAAAGGGCGTAGGTAATAATGGTGCCGTTAGTAACAACACTCTCCATTCGGCTTAGCAGGGGAAGGGAATATCGGTGGAGTACTTCGCGTGTTGTGGTTCCGTTGATTTCTGAAAGTCGCAATTCTGCTTTGCGTTTTTCAATACCTAGGAAAAGCGCCAACATGGCTGTACATAGAAGAAACCAGTGGGATAAAACGATGTTCGCAGCGGCTGCACCTCCCGCTGCTCGGAGGATAAATCCTGCGGCGATCGCGATTACATCCACAATCACTTTATGCTTCAGTTGAAGGTTATAGCCCACTTGAAGAATGGCATAGCCTAAGATAGCTGCTCCTAAGCCTGGTGTATACCACCACCCGATTAGTAAGGCTGCTCCAAGTAAAATAGCAGCCATTGTCATAGCAGTGGGAATGCTAACTAATCCAGATGCGATCGGCCGTTTGCACTTTACTGGGTGCCTTCGATCTGACTCTACATCAAGAATGTCGTTGATTAAATAGAAGCTGCTAGATGCAAAGCAAAAGAGGATAAACGCAAGTAAACTTCCTAATAGAGAAGAAGCCGAAAATTCAAATGCAAACAGGGGAGCAGCGAAAACAATTAAATTTTTGCTCCATTGCTTAGGTCGTAAGGCGCGCAGGCATGCTGATATTTTTGTCTCAGTTTTACTCGAAGAGACTGAATCATGAGGAAGATTTAAATGATATTTTGTTGAGCTTTTTTTGCGTCTGTTAAATGGAATCATTAGCTTTCTCAGTAATTGTTAATAATAACTTTCGATTAAGCCTGCAACCACTTTGATATGACATCCATGACTGCTATTCGATTTCGTTTTTCAGAACCTAGAAGCCCCATACTAAATGTAAGCCCTCATACAACAGTGTCACCCGCTAAGCCAATCGGATCAACAACTGAGTCCAAGAAAAGAGCATCGGCCACATCAGAACAGATAGCCGCTGTCCTCTTATTACTTCTACTTTCAATAGTGGGAAAATTTGTGCTACAACTTGAAACTCGTATGTCAGTATCATAAGTGATGCTGATTTTGAAACATCTCGCTTGGCCATCAAAAACTAGATTAATTGGCTGAATGCCTGCAAGCGCGTTAACCATATCTATGATTCCAGAAAATATTTGTAGAAACGCGGGAGTAAATGGTAAAGAACCTTTTATATACCTAGTTATTGCTTCTAGTTCCTAATTTACTCCATGGCTAAGGTTACTAGTCAGGTGGTTGAAGCAGTAATCGCAACCCCATTTAAAATGTGTAAGCAGTCAAGAAACCCCGCGCCTACCTCTCCTGCTGGACTTGGCATCCATAAAGCAATATTTGAGCGTCCCGATTAGGAATAGAGGCCATCCCTGAACAGCGGCCCTATAAACGTCCCAAGTCTCTGTGGATAAAAGGATCGACCTCAATTAGATACTACCCGAAAACTATTGGAAACAATATGAATATTTTCGGCGTCATTCGTCATTGGATAAGCAAGAAACTAGTTGAGTTTTCAGTCAAAGCTAGCTGCAGAACTAGTCAGTATTTTATGCCTGAAAAGAGCAATAAAATTTCTTATCAGTCCTAAATCTCTACTTCGCAACGAACTGGAGAACACAGGTGCTATCTCGCGATCTCTCCAAACTTCCACAAACCAAGAGCACTCAAGTTTAGACCGAGAATTTTCTCAGTAGGCTATGGCCCCTGGCATTGGTAGATGGAGTTTTGGGATGAGCCGAGCAATAACTTTCTCTGGACCTCCAAGACAATTTTATGCACAGTCAAGGCAGCCAGTTCCCGGCTAGAGGCAAACTTGGTTGAAAGTTTATCAATCCTCAATATTCGCTCAGTAAATCTACACAAAAGCTGATAGTCGCATCCCCCTTAAGACTGAAATCTTATAAGTTATTCTTAGACCTTGGGTAAAGCTTACGGTTGGCGAGGGGGGAAGGTGATCGCCCTAAGACCAAGAGAGGCCTGAGGATTAGGCTTTCTGTCAACTCTTAGCAGATAAGCACACTTGGGAGGAAGGGATATGACCGCAATCCTAACTAAGGCTGTGGAAAACTTCTGGTTTAATCGACTTGAGCGATAAGAATTGCCACTTTGATGGGCTTAAGGGTACTTGGCAAGTCCAGTACCCAATTGACTCAGTGCTGCTAGATGCGTATTAAAAAATACAATTCTTTCTGGCAAGCAGCGATCACAACACTTAAGCAAACAAAAACCCCCGACAAGTATGAGGTTTTGATGAAGCATCTATCCCAGGGTTGATATTTTAGATGAATACCCAGAGGATTAGATTGAGTCCTGGAATTACTACTGCTTAGGTCAACACTCCAAACAATTTTTGGCAGGCAACGGTAAAATGCGGACTCTAGCCCCCTTTGAAGGAGGTCTGGCCAGCGAAAAATCTACAGTTCAAGCGTTTGCCTCAGAAATTACGTGCACTGTTGTTGGGTGACAGCAGGCTGAATTGGTTTCTCCATTGGCCTTGAATTTGAGGAGTTCGCCGAAAGAATCACTTCTGGCGGATCTCAGTACAATTATTAATTTTCGGCGTCTAATTGCCCTGCAACTCAAGGATTGGTGTCCAAAATAGTGTCTTCAGAGCACAAGTCGATTTCATAGTGCTTCTTTTCGGGTAAATGGCATCTGGTATACTCAGATCTGCTAATTTTAAGATCTTCAAAGTAAAGATGTCTTCGATCAATCTTAAAACCTCTATGGTGCGTCCTCCTGAGATAGTAGAAGCTCTTAGTATCTATGTGAGATTAATTTCAGCAAACCTTTTACCAAGATTTTGTTTGGTTTGATTTGCTTTTGATTCTTATAAGTGTTTGCCATTATGAACGGATAGCCTTAATAGTTTCTGACAGTCTACGGAGCATGCTCATGCAATTGCCTACAGTCGAAGTGATTGGTTCTCCCATTACTGCACTATCCTTGAAAGAGCAGATTGACCTGATGATCATTTGGGCTAAGCAGCGATCAAGCCGAATCGTATGTGTCGCCAATGTTCATATGCTAGTGGAGTCTCACTGGGATAATCGCCTACGAAGAGTTTTACAACAGGCAAACTTAGTCACTCCTGATGGCATGCCTTTAGTTTGGATGATGCGCATTTTGGGGATTAGAGCCCAAGAGCGTGTTGCTGGGATGGATATCTTTTTGGCCTCCTGCCAGCAGGCCAGTAAATGTGGAATTCCTGTCTATCTTTTTGGTTCGACCCAAGATGTACTCAACCGAATGGAAAGAAATCTTGAGAATGATTTCCCCGATCTTAAGTTAGCAGGGTTGGAGTCGCCTCCTTTTCGTCCCCTTACCGAAGCGGAAGATTTAGCAGTTATTGAACGTATTAATAATAGCGGTGCAGGACTATTGTTTGTCTCCTTAGGATGCCCAAAGCAGGAGATGTGGATGGCCAATCACCTTGACAAAATCAAAGCGGTTATGGTTGGCTTGGGAGGAGCATTTCCAGTATATGCAGGGGATAAAAAGCATGCTCCCAAATGGGTTCGTGAGAGCGGACTGGAATGGCTATATCGTTTACTCCAAGAGCCTAAACGATTGTTTATTAGATACCTCAGAACTATTCCTCCTTTCGCCTGTCTAGCATTTAAACAGCTCAATGCTAAGAGTGAGCAACGACAACTTCCATAGAACTTTCTTCTTTAATTTTTTATTTTCACCGTTATGTGCTTTCGCTAGATTGTAATGACATCTTGGTTTAAATATTTTGACTCGCAGCTTCAAGGCAATGTTCTTACTTAAGCAGGCCTGACTGTCGAGCCAACGGTTTATAGGTAGATTCTTCGATTTTAAATAGTAAAAAATTCAAGGATCAATAATGATTAAAAAAAGCATCGATGACTGGAATCACGGGACAAGGCGGTTCCTACTTGAGTGAATTTCTTCTCGAGAAAGGATACGAAGTTCACGGGATTATTCGTCGCACCTCGACCTTCAATACTGATCGTACCGATCACCTCCGTGAAGATCCACATATTCAAAATACTGAGAGGGCGTTTGTGAAGAGGTGAGGAGGTAGCAAATTAGGCCAAGCGCTTAAGCATGATCCGAATCATGGCAATTTGAAGCACGGCTTCGACATTTTCAGGCAGCTGCTCATAATCTTGAACCAAGCGCCGCGACCAGCGCCACCAGCCAAAGGTGCGCTCGACCACCCAGCGTTTTTTGAGCAAGACGAAGCCCTTCGATTCCTGAGGTCGTAAGACGACCTGGGCTATCCAACCTAAGGTATCCATGACCCAGTGGAGAAAGTTTGGACCGCTGTAGCCGCCGTCGGCCCAGACTAGGTAGACCCGCGCTGCCCGTTCACCCAGCTGATGGAGCTTTTGCAGCGCCTGTTGACCGCCAGTCCGTTCGGGGACACGGGCTGCGGTGACCACAACCGCCATCATCAAGCCCAGGGTGTCGATCACTAAATGCCGCTTTCGCCCTTTGGTGGCTTTGGCTACGTCATAGCCGACTGAGCGATGCACCATCGGTGCGGTAGGGATGTTTTGACTATCTAGGAGCACTTCTGATGGACTGTCGGGTCGGTCAGCCGCCACGCGTGTCCATCCTCGCAAACGGATATGGAGCACGTCCCAGGTACCGTCTTTGACCCAGTTGCGGTAGTGGATGTACACCGTTTGCCAAGCCGGAAAGTCGCCTGGCAAGTCCCGCCAACTACACCCTTGAGCGACCCGATAGAAAGTCGCGTTGAGCACCGCCCACAGGCAAACCGTTCGGGTTCGCCCTCCCGCCTTTGCTTTTGGCAGTAAGGGCTCAATCAACTCAAACGGGTCACGGGTCAAATTGCTGGTGTAGGCTTTACTCATCGCTCTCACGGGGCTGTAGCTTTAGTAATCTCAGCCTAGACCGTGTGAGCTTTTTTACGGCCCAGTCAACTTCTCAAACGCCTTCCTAGTCTTTCGGTCGAAGCTGAGAGAGCTTCAACTTATCCGCATAGTTCTTATCGATCATTTGAGTGGAGGTATCGCACCACTTGGCGATCACCGCACTCGGCACCCCTTCGATTAACTGAGTCGTGATGAAGGTATCCCTACAGGAGTTAGGGGTTGTATCCGGCTTTATGGGTGTTGTGATCTTTGTCCAGCCTCTCCGGGAAAATTCCGGTAGCTGATCGAGTCACCATCTCGCGACGGAAAAAAGAGCTGTGTAGGGTTTGGATCCTCAGGCGCTACGGACTCCAGCGAGGTCTGTGCGCGCGGGGAAACAGCAATGCGCCGCGTTTTATTCGCGTTTTATTATTGTTGCTCCCTTTGCTGCGGACACGCCGATTGCCGATCTGTACTAACGACCCCTCAAAGTTGATGGTGCCGAAGTCCTCCGAAATATGTTGCCACTGCAACCTGATCGCCTAACTGGGTCTACAGCCAACACAGAATATGAACTCGATAAAGGGGGCGTAGAGACGGTAGTTCATGCCTTTGCGATTGTCGTTCTGAAATGCGGCAATCACCTGGTCTCGTTCTTCTTCCATAAAGCCTTAGGCTTAGGATCCACCTGGTAGCGATACTGGGGTAGCTCTTGGGCCATTCCCTCAAATAGGTTGGCAGCAACCAGCTTGTGCTTTTTGCCCCAACGACAGGCTGCTGCTAAGTACATCAGCCCATCTTTGGTGCGGTAGATGGTGGTGACCTGCTCCAGCTTTTGTTTGACTATCAGCGGCTCTTCGATAGTCAAATTACCCAGCTTTCGATACAGCCGGGTGAGGTTGTAATATTTTTCATGGGTTTTGGGTTTTAGACCGGGCAGCTTGTGAGCGGCATACCGTTCCCAAATCTCCATTACTT
>JBGTNM010000050.1:0-6503 GCA_041743025.1 Microcystaceae cyanobacterium | reverse complement strand
TAATATTTTTGTCGGACTCGATGGCGTGACTTCGGCGATTCCGAGTGGGTTGCCCGATGTGCCGCAAAATCCTGGCATTCCGCCTGAATTGCTCAATGATCCTCGTATTGCGGGGGCGCTTCAGCAGGAGCAGGATTATGGTTCTCCCAGTCAGAGTGGGGATGTTTCCGATTGTACGAGCGTGGGAGGGGTGAATATGACGGCATTACAGAGGGCGATCGCTCGCAAGGAAAGCGGCGGTCAGTCCAATGGTGGTGGGGATTACTATGCGGTGGGAAGCTACGTCGATCTGGGTGGCCGAGAACGAGGACACGCTCTCGGCAAATATCAGTACATGACTTATCGTGAAGACGTTGTTCCCCACTTCCGGGTGGATGCTGAAGGCCGGCAGATCTTGAACAATGCTGAGAATGGTTACTATCGCCACCAGGATCCTCGACTTAAGGCGGCGATTAGAAAATATTTTCCCCCTGCCACTCAAGAGCGAGTTCGCTCCTCAGATTTTCGCAATTTGGTTAATGCGGCTATCCGACGGGGACGTAGGGGAGATGACATTATTGCTCAGGTAGCGACTTGGCATTATATCGGCAAAAATTTTCAAGGTAGTATTAACAGTGAGTACGCGAATGATGTGGTCAGTTACTACAAGCAGGAGCAGCCCCAAGCGGCGATCGCTTGCGCTCAGTCTCCTGATTATGCTCAAGTCCAAACGGGGGGAGGAGCAGCGATCGGCAAGTGTCCTTCTTCGGGGGTTTTGAGTTTGAAAGTTCCTGTTCGGGGAATAAAAACCTCCCCGTTTGGTTGGCGTATTCATCCTATAACAGGGAAAAGGAAGCTCCATGAAGGACAAGATTATGGTGCGCCGCTCGGAACTCCTGTCTGGGTCGCCGCAACAGGTCAAGTCTTTCATGTCAGTGATAAAGGAGGGTATGGCAAGAGGGTTGATATCAAACATTGCAACGGTTGGATTACTCGGTACGCTCATTTAAGTAGAATTAACGTTAAAAGAAATCAAATTGTTCAAGAAGGTGTAGTGCTTGGGGCTGTCGGCTCGACAGGATCTTCGACCGGCCCTCACTTGCATTTTGAGGTGCGCGTTAATAACGGGACAACTGCTGTCGATCCGCAAAAATATCTGAGGAAGTGAATGATGTTCAACCTTTTTAAGGTTTTTTTAATTGGCCTCGGCTTAATTGGGATTTCTAATATCATTCCAGTAGCCGCATCAAATTCTGATTTCCCGAAGGAACTCCTTCCTTGTTTACCTAAAGGAAAAACCATCAAATCCATCTCTCTGGAGGCTCAAATCGAACATTCTGGAGCCAGTTACTATCAATTTGCTATTAAAGAAGAAATTGATGGAATATTTAAAGATGAAATTGAACATTTGGACTCTAATACCGTCATTCAGCTTGATCGCCTGGGATGCTTAATTAGAATTCCTCATGGTTGGGATTCCCTTAATTTTTCCAAGAGAAAGTTTTTGCCTGAAGTCCTTGCTAATCAATTAGCTTTAGATTTCACTAAACGGAGAATAGCACTCGCCGGGGGGAAAGAAAAATATGAACAAATTTCTGGAAAATTGGATATGAGCGACGAAGCTGACGGCCCTTGGGTCTTTTTTCCAGAAGATATTTGGGCTTACCGACAGTTAAACATAAAATTGCCTGAACCTTATATTGTTGTTGATACTTGGGATGCACTTTATCCTTCAGAAGAGAGATAAGAAATGAATTTTAATCGGCTTTTATTATTATTTATCCTCAGTTTTTTCCTCCCATCTTGTCAGATGGTTCAAGGAGAAGAATCGGCTTTTCAAGCCAAACCTAACTGGGATTACGGTGCAAATGTCGCTCCTCAAGCTTTACTCGACCAATTTAGGCAAGAAAATATTGATCAAGAATGGATAGGAGATCCCAAACGGTTTCGCGTCCTCAAAATTCAAGCTTTGGGTCAGAAAACGCTGTATTTCGTTTATCCGTTCATTGATTGCCCCGAAAATGGCTGTGTTACTCTCCAGTTGCGTCAGCTATATCAGCCCCTTTGTAACGCGAGTGGAGGGTGTGGCTATTTTGTTTATGCCGAGGAAAACGGCAAATACCGTCAAGTTTTCCACGAAGTTGTTTGGAAGCAAGTTGATGAGGGCAAATTTGTCCAAGTTTCTACCATTCCCTTTCAAGGTTTGCCGAGTTGTTTTAAGCTAGGTGGGTTTGATGGCGATCGCAGAGAGTCCATCAAAAAGATTAATGGCGTAATTGTTTCCCAGTATTGCTATAACGGTAGAGAATATGTTTTTGATAACTATCAGACGGTTCAGGATTGAAAAAACCAATCAATCATAAATTATGTTACCTACCTTTTCTTCAGAACCCTTGAGATTAGAGCGCTCAACGGTCGTCGTCACCGATTTAAACAGTCCATCGGATGAAAAAGATTACTGGTTATCTGTCACACCGAATAAGCGTTTAGAAGCTTTAGAAATGATGAGACAAATTAATTATGGCTACGATCCAACTACCACCCGACTTCAAAGAGTTTTTGAGATTGCTCAACTCCAAAAAAGTTGATTATCTCTTAATTGGGGGTTATGCCGTCAGTTACTATGGTTATCCGAGAGCGACAGGTGACATGGATATTTGGATAGCGATTAATCCTGACAATGCGACTAAAATTGTTGAAGTTTTACAAGAGTTTGGGTTTGGCGTTCCGACTCTACAAGTTGACCTATTTTTGCAAGAAAATAAGGTCATTCGGATGGGCGTACCTCCCCTGCGCTTGGAAATCTTAACCAGTATCTCAGGGGTAGATTTTACGGATTGTTATCAGGAACGAGTCATCACTAAAATAGATGAGGTTGAAGTTAACTTAATTAGTTTACATCATCTTAAATTAAATAAACAAGCCAGTGGACGTTTTAAAGACTTAAATGACTTAGAAAACTTGCCATGATTCTTAAGAGCCTATTTGACTATATTGGGGTTAACGATGGTAAGATAATCATAATTTCCCCACCACAACAACCCTTCGTTCCCCCCACAACGTAACGGCGATTTCTCTCTTCATTTCGCCGGATATTAAGTTTTTTAGGCTGTTTTTTGCCTTCCCTCTCTCTTTGAGAGAAGGTTTCTCCCGTTTGTCCTTGATTGCACTTGGGTTGAGATGAACCTTAAATTGTTGATTCTGCTCGTTTCTAGCAGTTTACTGGTAGCGGCTAGTGCCATCTTTGCTAACGCGCTCGCGCTTTCCCAGCACCTTTATCTTCCCTTCTCGCTCAGCCAGTTTTACCCTCTCATCGGGGTTGTAGCTGCCCTAATTGCCTGACCTTATCAATGACCGAAGCGGTTGCTCAACTAGCCCTGGGAAAAGGGCGATCGCTTCAACCCGTTTTAACCGACCTTAAAAATGAGTGAATTCAAGCAAAACCAGCACCAAATTCAACAAAGTGGCGAACACGTTCAAGATACCCAGTTGGCTCAAGTCGAACTGGTAGCCGCACTTTTGCTCAAGCTTTTCAAGCTTCTCAAGCAGCGAGAGCCGCAAAATTCCCTCAAAACTGAAGTGAAGAAGGGCAAAGAGACGAAAGAGACGGTGGAAATTGGGATTGACGCTCATGTGACCGAACCGCCACCGCCAGGACAGAAGCCAGAAACCGCCCGACCGGATGAGGCAGCACTCAAGGGCCAAGCAGAGCCATCAATAGCCGGAAGTGACAGTATTTCCATTAATCTCAGCAGTTCTGAGCCAAAGCCTTCGCTGAACCACTTTAGAAATTCTGTTCACCGCCAAAAAGACCTAAAAGCTCTAGCCGACAGACAAACCCGTCTTGGACGCGAGCCAGAGCGTGAGAGTCCGAAAGAAACTTCGAGTGCCAAAACTTCTGACCTAGAACGATAACCATGAATGTCCTTAAAACTCTAGAAACTCAACAAATCGGCGAATTTTCCCGGAAGCTCCAGACTCCCATCTACTCCTCTCGCCATGAGCGATGGGTTTCCCAAGGCTTTGAGAAGGAAATTGGTTGGGAGAGCCAAGCTGTCCCCTCAGTCATTCGAGAAGCCGTTTCTAATCATTTGTTGCGGATTAACGACAACTATCCCCCGAAGTCGGATTGAAAGAGCAGTACGGTATCCCCGTGACGTGGGCCTGGAATGTTTCAGTCCTTGACCAACCGGATGTTTTTTCCCTGATCAGTTGTCCTGATGAGAACAGTGCCTCAATGAATCTCAAATACATCAAACGCTCTCAATTACTGCCCCCAAAAAAATCACTCTTTGCGAGTTAAATCCTATGCCCAATTCAGAATCTTTCACTGCCACTTCAGAGCCGACTCTCAATGGCAACCCAGTTCAAGAACAGCAGAACGTTCGTGTCTTTCCTGTCCAATTCGATTCCGAAACAATAGGACTTCTTCGGGCAGGATACGATGTGCCTCTTAAATTTGTTCCTGCTGATTCGTTATCTTCATCTTCTTATTGGGTCATAGATGACAGACGTTCGGCTCAGTTACTCCCCAATCCGAGTCTTCATCTTAATGAACACAATGCGAAGATTCCTCAGCTTATTTTTGAAAACCAAGAGGCTTTCGATTATCATCAACTTTGGCATCTTACGTCTCCCCCGCAAATGGAGCAGCGTGGTGGTGGAAATGACCTTAATTGGACTGTAGAGCAAAAAGGTTTGATTCAAGAGACAGAACAGGTAGCTTCTTTCCAACATCATTTTGACTACGATCCTTCTACGGCTTCTCTGTTGTCTCAAATTGCCGCTCAAGCTCGCGGTGCTAATCTTGAGCCAGGTGAGCCTCTGCTGGTAACGGTGCAAGAATCTCAAGTCCGTGCCGCGACCTCTGCGCCAGCGATGGCTTCTCCATCAAAGAGTGAGAGCTTATCTGCTCTTGAGCCGCCTTCTGTGCCGAGCGAGATTTCCCCTTCTTCCGTTCAAGAACCAAAGCCAATTTCTGTAGAGGAGCGTAGGGTTGCTTACCCCGCCCAGTCAGGTACTTTCCCAACCGACTGAGAGCCTTGAAATAGTCGTCGAGTTGTCACAGAGCGCTCGCTCCGAACGCGCTGACGTGAACGCCCAAGCGCCGTTACCCACTCCCCCCCAAAATCAACTCAATCAACGCGCTCATTCCGAACACGCTGCTCAGAGTGCTGAAACTCCCTTAGTGCCCCCCAAGTCTGCCACTTCCAGAGACGACTCTCCCCCCCCGGAGCGCTCAAACGGCTCCAGCCTCACCGCCTGCCACTTCCGTTCCCTCTCAAGGCGAGGCGACCTCCTCTCGCCCTCCAGCCGAACTGCCTGCTGCACTTTTTTCTCAAGTCATTAAATCCATCGAGAGCGATCGCCAACTCAGCCAACAGCTAGGGGTCGATCCGTCTCGCCTGTTGAACCTTAAACTCAAAGTGAATTCTCAACTGGCTTGGGAAGGACAGTACGAGCGAGGGCAGGTCAAACAGACGTTTGTTGACCCCGAACAGCTTAAGAAGCTGCAAGCAGTCATTCCTCTGCTAGATAAAGCGGAAGGTGAGGCAGTGGCAGGGCCAAATGTCTCGATTAAAGTTAACGGCAAGGAACTATTGGCCGTTCGAGATGGCAAAGTCGTCACCAATACGCTCTCTCCCCAAGTCAAACAGCAGTTGATGGGAATTTCTCTTGAGGTGGGGAACGAGGCTCAATCAACCCGAACGAGTGGCGACCCAGTTACTCAAAAGCCCTCGCTGGTCGCTTTTCAGCAGCAACAAGAGCGCAGAAGCGATCTTCATCAAATGGCCCAAGTTCAAGAAATGAAACAGTTTGCCATCAACAAGGGAGTCACTGAAAAAGGAGGAGGCTTAGTTTGCGAGGCATCAGGAATTCGATTAGTTTATCATCCTGAGCAAAGTCTAGCTCTTTATAACAAAGATAATAAGCAGCTTCTTTATCATAATGAAAAAAACCAGCGAACTAAAGTTCATTCTCCTCATTTTTCTCAGACTTTTCAAACTTTAAAGGAGTTGAAGGAAAAGGAAACTCAGCCCGAAACTTCGAGAGCGAAAACCTCCCAACCGGAGCGAGATTAAATGCCAGAACCACAAGCACAAACCGCTCAGCCCTCCTCGTTGGAGCAACTTGATTATCCCATCGGTGAAATCCTCGCTTCTCCTGAAGCTTTAGGTCTGGTTGGCACCGTGGCGCTGTTGGGACTGATTCAGTTCCTACCCAACTGGGGAACCGGACAGCAACCCAAGTTGGCATTAGGGCACTGGGCGGGGCAACGGGAGAAGAAGGCTGCCTTTGTTAAAGCCAGCCAGCAAATTTCCCGCCGCCGTCACAACGAGGTGGGGGTGGTTTTAGAGCGCCCTGGTTTCAAGGGCGAACAAGTTCCCACCTCGCTGCCCGACCTGCAACGAGGTGTGGCAGTCATGGGCGGGCCTGGGAGTGGGAAGACTTTCTCTGGCTTTTTGCCGATTGCCTACTCCGCCATTGACCAGGGCAAGCCCATTATTTGCTACGACTTTAAG
>JBGTNM010000049.1:0-6646 GCA_041743025.1 Microcystaceae cyanobacterium | reverse complement strand
GAGCTAACAGTCCATCTAAATTGACTACCTGCCGTTTGTGCTGCCACTGAGTCATTAACTCCGAGTCTGACTTATTTTCCTTACAGCAGCGAGTTTTAAGCCAGATTTGCGACTTAGCCTCCCAAGAAGAACTCTCGCTTTTAGCCCCAAGTCGGTCAATGACTCGTCGGCGCTGGGAAAAAGCCTCAATCGCCGCTTGAGGATACATGGCTAAATCAAAGTCACTGCCCTGTTTATAGCGGATTTGATAGCCTAATTGTTGGGCGCGTTCAGCCAGGGTACGCTCGTAGCGTTCGCGGACTTTCTTTTGGTAGGCGTACATCTGTTGATTGTGCAGGCTGCGCCAGCGTCCGTCAGCTAACTGGGTCAGGTTCATCACGACGCAATGAGTGTGCAGGTGAGGATTTTCGGCAAAGAGATATTGCTTCTCCAACGGGATGTCTTTGAGTAACACTCCCCGCGACTCGATATGTTCAAAGCAAGCCACAATCAGGTTTCCCGTGTCAACCACCTGAGAGCGTCCCTTTTGGCAAATCCGGCTCTGACTGTAGGTTTCGAGGAGAGCGATCGCGCTATTAACCGCCTGCCGATGCGCCTCTCGTAATTGTTCATCGCCATAGACGAGAGCTTGTAAACTGACGCTTTTGGGAGTCGAAAAGACAAAATCGCTGGCAGCACGGCGCTTAAGGGGAGAAACCCGCTTGCCTGTGAGGTAATCTCGTCCGTTAGGATGAAAGCCTTCTAACAAGTTGAAATAGGGTTGAGGGGAAGCAATAATCCCTGATAAAGCCAACTCAGAGGCTCCTTGACCGTGCCATTTTCCGTCAGGGGAGTAGCTGTGAACGTAGTATTCTTGGGCTTTGTCTAGTTTAAGATTGCAGCAAACTAACATCATTGGCTCCTAACGTCGAGGAAAGACAGGTTTAAAGGTCATTCCTTGAAAGACTGAGGGAATCTTCGGGCAATCGCCCCCATCTTCGACCACATAGACCAATTTCACCTCTGGCATCTCTTCTAATTGCCTCTCAAGCGCCTTAAATTGACACTCCCTGATTAACCAGCCAGCAAAACGGCAGTAACCATTAACCGGACGCGAGAAAAAGTAGCGATCGCTCAAGTCCACTTGACGGAAAAGTTCGTTCACTGATGGCTGATAACTGAACATAAAAGCGTACCATCCCTTGAGATAAGCCACTCTAAGTTTCAGAGGTCGGCTTCCGCGAGTCGCCAGAGTTTGGGGAGATTGAGCCGCCCAATAAAAGCAAGTCTTCCAAAAAAAACGGTTCATTAATTGAGTGACGTAACTTTCTAAGCCCCGCGTAAATTTTCGCTTGACAAACATCTTTGGTCAAAGTCGTTTTAGCTAATGCGATCGGCAATTGTCAGTATAACAATTGCGTAATGCCCATGGGAGATAGGGAGAAAAACGAGGGAGAACAAAGTCATTTTCCAACTAACTCGAACTTCATGGGACTTCTAAAAACTGCAAAAAGCTCCTCTAAGACTTCAAGAAAACTTTAAATCTCTTCAGTCCCTTCCCTTTGCCAAAAAGATTAATTCTTTCTAAAAATCTTCGCTTGAACAAACTTCTAAAAAACGTCTAAAAACTCCCAAAATCTTCTCTCCGACTTCCCCTCAAAAACCCTAAAAAAGTTAAAAGCGATTTGAGGCACTAAAAAACTAAAACAAACAATATTCCGCCAAAAAATAGGATTTTGTAGTCAAAATATCGTTAAAAATACGACAAAAGACCTTGACAAGAAAATCGTCATGAGTCTAAGATGATGGCATCTCTTCAACCCCACCTCCTCAAATTCAAGATCAGCCGAACTGACAACCGCTCAGTCGAGTTGAAATTCACCATCAAGACTTTTAAAAAACTATTATGGCCAGGATCGCTTTAGCCTTCGATCCAAGTGCCTCAATGAGCAAAGGAATGTATGCCATCAGTGAGGCTGCCCTTAATACCGAGCAGCTTCCTAAGTGGATGGTTATGGAACCCGAAATCGTTGAGGTCACTCAAACCGAAATCGAAGCTTATGAACAACAGAAAATGGGACAAACCCAACCCGAAAACGAGGCGTGGTTGTCGCTAGGGAAGCAGCATTACGCTGTCGGGTATTTAGCGCGAAGTCAATTCAACGGATGGGAGAGGCATCGAGAACTCAAATACGAGCTAGCCGTGTACAAAGTATTGGCGATGGTAGGAGCTATAGCGACTCAATACCATTTAACACACCCATGTAGCCTAGACTTAGGGCTACTACTGCCTTATGGAGAGTACGAAGACCGCCATCGTTTTGAAAAATTGCTCAGGAAGGCGCTCAAGCAGTTTTCCTTTAAAGGCAGGCCTCACTGGATTGAGTTAGACCGTTTTATTTGTCTGCCAGAAGGTGGCGGTTTGATTGCCAGAGGATTGACTAAAGACCCTAAAAAATACAACGCCTTAGTGTTAATGGTGGGCTATCGAAATGTGTCTTACCTACGGCAGGAACGAGGACAAATTGTCGAAGGACAGACAGCGAATTTAGGATTTTTACAACTTTTAGAAAAGATCTGCCAGATGACATCGGGCTATACGCCCGTACAACTGATTGAACCCGTATTCCAAGCCGGAACAACCGTTGAGCGAAAAATCCTCAAGCCCCTAATCAGGAGCCGCCATCCCCTCAGCCAAAAATCCGAACTTAATGAATTAGTGGCTGCCGTTAAAGCCGCCAAAAAGACCCATTACAACAACCTCATTACCTGGTGGGAAAGCCGCCGCCTGCCCCAGGTGGATGAAATGGTTTTGAGTGGCGGAACGGCTCACTATTACCGAAGTGAATTGTCAGAGTATTTTACCTCAAGCCACTGGGCAGACTATTTAGAACGAGACTTGCAGAAACGGGTTTCCGCAGAAGCTTATCACTACCGCCTAACCGACCTCTACGGGTTCTGGTTCTACTTGAATCACCAAATTCGACAAGCTGTCTTGGCTGTATAAAGCATGAAAAAAGTCAATTTTCTCTTTCGGCATACCAGCTATCCTGGCGAGCGCTCTGGCATCGTTCTCAAATGGCTGTTACAGTTGCCTGTTCAAGAAAGAGCAGAAAAAATTAATCGCGCCCTTTCTGGCTTTTGGTCAGCGCTCGCTCAAAAATCCTCGACTGAGGCATTAGCGGTTAATTCACTTCTCGACAGTATCACCTCGCTCACTGCACAAATCATTGAGCTAGAAAACGAATTTAAAATCCCCCTAGACTACCAGCAATTTGAACAGCCTTTAATCCCGATTGACTTTCCCGAAATCATTGAATTTGTCTATCGCTATCAGTCTGGCAGAAATTATGAACTTTTGAAATTTCTTAACAATAATCGATTGAGTAAATCTTCAAAAATCTTAATTCCCCTACAAGCTTATTGGGAAGCTAGGGCGATTAAGGCACTAGGGCTATCGAGTAACGCACTTTTTTCCCAACACGCCGCCTACAACTTCTGGCAACTGAAGAAGCAGCTTTTTTATTTAGAAGGACTATTAATCTCTGAATCCTTGCCCCATTCTAAGCTAAAGCCCTCGTTCCAACCCCCCAAGTTAGAAGTTCCGACAACCCCTTATTTTTTAGAAGATTTAGTCGTTCATTAAGTGAGGTAATTTATGAATTTTTCCAGAGAACAGATCGTCAAAAATTTAGGCATTCCCGGAGGAAACAGCGATGAAAAACTAAAAAACCTTCAAGAAAATTACATTATTAAGTGCTACTTGGAGGGAACAAAAGCCGAATTTAACGAGAGTGAATTTAATCGCTTACAACGCTATCACAACTTAATTGTCAATGGCAATCCCGACCTGCAAAAAACGTTTACTGAAAGGGCAAAGGCGGGAAATATAGATGAGTTATTGAGCCAAATTGAACAAGAACTCGCCAAGGACGAGGAAGCTCAAGGGAAAACCAAAGGAAAAAAAAGCCCAACCAAAGGAACGACGCTCTACAGCCAGCTTAAGAAAACTTACGGCACGGCTTTTAGTTTCAAACTCTTTGGATTAGCCCTGGAATGGACAGGACTCGAAGACCAAGAAAACTATTCCCCTACTGAAGTCCAGAAATTGGAGCAAACTTGCCTGATGTATTTCAGCGAAAATCAAACCCCTGAAGAAATCAGGGCGTTTCATGGGGTTGAAGATGAAGGAGACGTGAGGCAAGAACAAATTGTTGAAACACTAGCCATCCCCACCGCCGAAAGTTTGGCTCAAACGATGGTCAAGCAAACTATTCAGACCGAAAGGCACTTGGCGAGAGCCATTGAACTCAGGGCAATGGCGCATCTTCAGGAAATGGTAAGCTCTGGCCAATTTGAGGAGATGGCACAACAAGAACGAAAGCGGTTGCTCGATGTCGAAGTCAGGCCGCTCCGAACCATCGAAGCGACTTCTCGAAAAGCCCTAGCCCCTGAAAGCGAAAAAGAAACTAAATAGTAAACTAACCAATGAAGCGGCGGCCAAACTATCAACACTTAATGGTTTCAGTACGGGAATTCCCGCGACAGTGGCGGGAATTTCGTGCCTGGCAGCGCTCAGGTGGGCGAGTCGTCAAAAACTCCTCTCGCTCAACCAACCAGTTACTCAGACCCCAACCCCTCAGCGATAATCAACTGTTAGCTATAGCGCCGATTACTCAACAACTAATCAGAAGCCAACTGAGGATTTTGCTGCAAAAAGAACTAGGATATCTCCAAGTCGAACGTCAGCGTCGGATCGAAGCCGAACTTCAGCAGCAAATTCGGCAAAAACGTCAAGAATCAAGCAAAAAGTTTCTAGAAAACATCACCATTTTTTTCAACTTCTACTTTATCATTGCTCTCCTGATGGGTGGGATGGGAGTAGTGGGATTTTTAGTGGGAATCAACCTGCCCCAATCTATTGACTGCCTGCCTCAACATCAATGGTGCTATCAACTTCGACTCAGAAAATAAGGAAAAATCATGAAAAACGGCTCTCAAATTCCTAATTGGACACAAATCGACGCAGATACGCTAGATTTCGATCTAGACGGCTTAAACAACAGCATAGAAAGACAACTCGGCACCAACCCGACTGACTACGATACAGATGGGGATGGACTCGGCGACTTAGAGGAAAGGCAAATTAATAGCGAACCCCTCTCGGTTGACAGTGATGGGGATGGACGCAGCGACTTAGAAGAACGACGCTCACAAACCCCACCAGACATCCCGACGACAGCACCAGAGAATCTAAAACTGCGAGAGGCTTATTATTCGGTAGCCAAAAGCTCGCTCGGTTGGGAAAAGTATCCTGATTGCAACTGGAACACGCTGTACCGCGAACTCAACGGAGACTCGTTCACGGGAAAAGCGCTTGATAAAGAAGTGTTGTTGACAGCGATGGAAAAGGACATCCCGCCTGACAAAGCTATCATGTTAATTGCTCAAAGTCCCTACGTTCAGTGGCACAGGCACAACGCTCAAGTCAGTGATGCCCAAATGATCGAATACCTACAACATACCTATAGTGAAGCGACCTGGGAAAGAAAGCAACAAACTGAGCTATTCGGGCAAATTCAAGGGGAATCGTCGGTGGAAATGGAAATAGAGAAACAATAACGCCTTCATGCCCAGACACTCCCAAAAATACCAGAAATATCTTCAATCGGCTCACTGGCAGCGCAAATCGCGTTGGGTGCGATCATTGACCCGTCCTGGGTGGCGTGTCAACTCTTTCTTAAATCTGGGAAGATAAAAAAAAGATAGCTCACTTTATAGTGAGCTATTGTATACTTACAAATCTTCTGGAGTAAAAAAGTATTCTTTTGGCTCAAGGAATCCAAACATCATGTCATCTATTTCGGGTATCTCAAGAACAGAACAATTCTGTTCTAAGTGATCTTCAACCACCTTGTATGCAGATACAACATCGTCGTGGTAAGCTCCCACTAATTCATTTTCGACAAAAATTTGATAAATCATGCGTTTTTATCCCCTTGTTATGTTTTTGATAAGCGGGTTTCCGCCAACGAAGTAATCACTTTCAAAAAGTCGTCAGACTTTTAAAAGCACAGAATATCTGTGCAGATACTCTGTGCTGTCTTGCCAAAGGCAATAAAGTTTTTAATCTCTGTTAGGATTTTGGAGTCGAAATATGTTCTAACAGTCAACAAAAAGATGAAGAAAATTTTCTCATTTATGACTGTCTTGGAATGGGTAATAACCGCATTGCTGCTAAGTTTAGTCGGATTACTCATCAAGATTTATCATCAAAGTCGCGACCCCGAAGCCATCTTTTATGCGATCGCTCTTTTGGGACTAGCCTGGCTGAGTTGCCCAAAGATGTGGCCAGCTAAAGTTCTCTCTTCAGTGCAGAGGATGGGGATTGTTGTCGTTATATCCTGGTTTCTCTAGCGAGTAAAGTCGAGAGCGTGTTGAGCGTATGGCTGCTGCTGTTGGCGTTCAAGCTGCTGAGCGGCTTGAAAAGTCTGTTTGAGATAGGCTGATAGCTGTTGCTGATACTGATGGGGAGGCAAAGATTGTTTCCAGTCTCGTGCTGTATCAGACACCGAGAGAACCTGAATCGCTTTTTGAGGGTCGTTAGTTTGATTTAAGACAGAAATAGCGATTTTAACGTCAATATCGGCGGGAGCTTGCCCATGAG
>JBGTNM010000048.1:0-9529 GCA_041743025.1 Microcystaceae cyanobacterium | reverse complement strand
TTTACTTTAAAATTATTAATATTAATTTATTTTATTTGACAAAAATTTACAGTGTCTCAACTCAAACCGTCACTGATTCTCAATTATCAAAGTTTATTGATAATGATTTAGCGATTGACAAAAAGCTGTAACTCTATGAGGAGACTTATTTTCACCTTATCTTCTTACGTCGAACTCAGGTTGTTTGAGCGTAGTGCGGGCATCTTGCCCGCTAGGAATAAGCAATTTAAAGCTATCAGCTTTCCCCCAAATCATAGTCCTCATTTAATCAGTCAAATCATAGTCCTAATTCTGGCTTAAATTCTGGGAATTTTGTCCTTGCAGAACGTCATGAGCCGAAATTCCGTCACCCTGATAGCCAAAATACCATAAAGCCGTTGCTGCTTCTGCACGGGTTACAGGCTTTTTCGGTTGAAAAAGCGTTGTATAGCCAAAAACTCGGCGGATGTTGGCTTGGTCGCCATTTTGGAAGTCGGCATAAAGGGCGCGGAAGGACTTCGGATCGATTTTAGCGTTATCCTGAAAGCCCCAAGTCTCTTTAATGCTGTCCAGGGTAGCCGTTGGAAGCCCTTTACGAGTATCGAGGGGAACTTTCCACTCGATCAAGGCTTCTCTCGTTAGGAGAGCGTCGGGACGAAATAGAGCAGCACTGGTATCACCCGTAAGCGCAGAGGGAATCAAACCCGCTTCAGCCAATCCTTGAATGACGGCAAAATCGGGATCATTGGTAGGAACATCACGAAAAGCTGGTTTCGCATCCTTCGTTCCTAAGCGAATCTGCTTGCCTAATGCATTTTCATGGAGTGTGTTGTTGGCACTCACCAGCCATTTAGCGTATTCTCGACGGGTAAGGGTGGCACTGGGATTGAATCGATCTGAAGCGGGAGGAGAGGGGGTTAGAATACCTAGAGACGCGAGATCCGCGATAGGTTGGCGCAGGGGTTCGGCAATACTATTGCTATCAGAAAATTCGACAGGCGTTGGGGAAGTTGAGTTTGTTGTTGGCGATTCGACGGCAACGCTTTCTTGTTGGTAGTCGATGGTAAATTCGGTGGCAGAAGGAGAGGGTAGCAGTGTGACTCTCACTTGCAAGCCTTCTTGTCGGGCAATAATGGCATTTTCTGGCTCGCCAGGGGTGAAAGGTTGAAGAATTTGCCAGCCATTAGATTGAAATTGTTCTTGATAAAAGCTTTCAACCGCATTTACATTATCAGGCGATGTCCAGCGCGTCGTTCCTTGCTCTGGCGTTATCTGCTGTTCTGAGGGCAGTAGGGTAGCATTGGAATAGCGGGGAATTTGGATAGGAATGGCGTCTGAAGGGTTTCCAGAAACGGCTGGTGGTTGTGTCGGCGTATTTTGGTCTGAATTTGGCTTTAAGGCTGGGTTTGCTGCAAACCTATCTGCCAGTCCTGGCGAACCGCTACAAGCTGTTAAGGAAGTCAACAGGCACAGAAATAAACTGAGAGGAATTATCTTTTTCGGCAACACGGTTAACTCGCTTAAAACCCAGACATTTTTCGTTTCTTTTTCTAGCGTAGCGTAAATTTTTTGCTATGGTGTATCGCCCCGTCGTATTAGTCAGGAAAAGCGATGGGCTATAATTAAGGAAGTACGCGCTATGGGCGTATTTTATTTGTAGTTTTTACTAAGCGTGAGATTAGATAACTTAATGCTGACGAATGAGCGCAATACAATTTTACCCAGATTTCGAGTTTACGGAGAGGTTGCAGAATTTGAGACTGAACGCCATTTAGAGTGGTTTTTCTGGCAAGAAGTTCTTACTGAAATTGGACTGAATCCTTTAAAAAGCCAATATAGTTGTAGAGAGGGAATTTGTGACATCTTAGCTAGAGGAACTGAGAACCAACTTGTTATCATTGAGTTAAAAAATACTCAGGATTCTCATGTGATTGAGCAAATTACTGCTTACTTTGATGCTCTTAAACAGGAACAGCCTTTTGCAGAACAAGTCGATTACAGTAAACCGATTGAATTGTATACCGTTTGCCCAAACTATAGAGATCGCATTGAACTCAATTTAAAGTATCATAAGCTTGATTTTACACTCTTATCTTATAAAGTTAAAAGCTATAACGATGGCTTCATCTTTACGCTATATCAGTGGCTAACCAAGACAGAAGTAGCCAAAATTGAGATTCCATTAGCTACTGCAATTCCTCCTGTATTTAATCTTCCTGACCCACCAAAATCATTTATTAATCTTTTAGGAAAATGCTCAGAGTCTGAGAAGCAATGGGTGATTCAAATCCGTGATCAAATTTATCAATTTTCTCAAAACTTTAACTATAAAATTTCTGAACAACCGGATGGTCAGTGGACTCGATTTGAACGGACTAAACAATATCCTATTGCTGAAGTGGGTTGGGACAATAAACGAAATACACTTGCTATTTACTTATGGCTTCCGTTCACAACCATTAATGGGCGTTGTAATATGGGAGGAATACGAGGAGATAACTACAAAAAAACTGCCATGATGAGACTTTGGTTAGTTGATGATATGGTCAAATATATTGGTTATATAGAGAATGGTCGCAAAAGTTGGTCAGTTGTTACAAACGATGAGCTACAGAATGGGATATTTTCTAAGCCTACTAAATTTAAGAAATGGACTGGCGGATACGGACTTTACTGGAAAGGTTTAGCAATGCCTACACAGTCCTACTTAGAAATAATGAAAATTTCTGAGGAGTCATATTCCCTCAACACCTTTGCAGAATTGGCACTAGAACACTCACTTCAAAGACTAAGGAAGAGTCGGCAAAAAGATAATTTTGAAATGATGGCTAATATCGAATCTGAATGATATACCATCTTTATTTTTTGATCAAACTCTCAATTTTACTTTTTAAACCTGGTAGCTCTCTCTCTACAATGAACCAAACAATCTCTAAATCAACCTGAAAATACTCATGAACGAGAATATTCCGAAAATCGGCTATATCTAACCACTCTATTTCAGGATGACTATTGACAAATCCCTCAGACATTGCTCTTGATGCTTCTCCAATAATTTGTAAATGATGTAAAATCCAAGTTTGAATTAACTCATTTTGCAAAAAAATACCTTTTCCCCTCACAGAATATTTTTCTATTCTAATGATAGCTTCTTGTATATCCTTGACTCGTTCTCCATCTTCTCTCATAACTTTACTGCTTCTTGTAAGACTCTTTCCCTAATTCTTTCTTTTAATCCTTTTTCTGTGACAATATCTACTTTTTTACCTAAAAGAGTTTGTAAATCTCGTATTAATTTAGAGGGAAACCAAGGCGTTATTTTTTCTAAATCATAATCAATTAACAAATCTATATCACTTTCTTCAGTTTCTTCTCCTCTGGCAACTGAACCAAAAACTCGTACATTATAAGCCCCATGTTTTGCCGCTATTTGAAGAATTTCTTCTCTCTTTTCCATTAATAATATTTTAAGTTTCATCACTTATTCCTTTTAAATTCTGGGTGCGGTTAAGTAAGGAGATAACGAGTTTATCTATTTTAATTCTACTACATCTAGTGTACCTCTAATTTTTTGCAACACAACCCCTTTTCTTATCCCAAACTTAGGTTAATTTATCCCCGTTCTTCGATCGCGCCTTCTGCTTGATGCACGATCGTTCTTAATTTTTCTATCGTTTCTGCATCCACTTGTGTCCAAAGTCCTCTTTGATTAGCCTCTAATAATCGCTCTGCCATATCTCGCAACGCCCAAGGATTTTTTTGCTCAACAAATTGCTGTACTTTTTCCTCAAAAATATAAGCTTCTGCAACACCTTGATACATAAAGTCTTCAACACAGTTGGCAGTTGCATCATAAGCGAATAAATAATCGACCGTCGCTGCCATTTCAAACGCACCTTTATAGCCGTGTCGCATCACGCCAGCAATCCATTTAGGATTGACCACGCGAGAACGGTAAACTCGTGCAATTTCTTCAGTCAGTAACCTTACTTTGGGGTTGGCAGGGACGGAATTATCACCCAAATAGACGGTTGGATTTTTTCCGGTTAAAGCTCTTACTGCAACTGTCAATCCGCCTTGAAATTGATAATAATCGTCAGAATCTAATAGATCGTGTTCGCGATTGTCTTGATTGTGTAAGACAATTTGTAACTCGCTCAGGCGTTTTTTAAAGACTTCGGGAACGGCAATTCCTTGAGCTAGATTATCGTAGGCATAGCTACTCCAATTGAGGTAAGCTTGGGCTAAATCGGCATCATCTTTCCAGTTTTGAGCATCGATTAATCCCTGTAAACCTGCGCCGTAAGCACCGGGTTTGGAACCAAAAATTCGATACCCAGATCTCTGCTTGGCTTGTTCTTTTGTTAATCCTTGTTCGAGCCAGAAACTTTGCTCAGAGCTAACTTGCGCTGCTAAGGGATTTATTTCTGAGGCTTCGTTGAGGCTTGACACTTCATTTATCGCATTGTACAATAGATTTATTAAATTAGGAAAGCTGTCTCTAAAAAAGCCTGATATCCGCACAGTCACATCCACGCGAGGCCGTTCTAACACCGATGGGGAAAGAATTTCATACCCCACTACCCGGCGAGACGAACCATCCCAAAGGGGACGAACTCCCAACAAAGCAAGCACCTGGGCGATATCATCTCCTCCCGTTCGCATCGTTGAGGTTCCCCAGATAGAGATTGCCAGATTTTTAGGATATTCACCGTTTTCTTGCGTGTATCGTTCAATTAAAACTTCGGCTGCTTTGCGTCCGACATCCCAGGCAGTCTCAGTCGGTATAGCGCGGATATCGACAGAATAAAAATTGCGTCCGGTGGGTAAAACTTCAGGACGGCCTCTAGTGGGTGCGCCTGCTGCCCCACTCGGAACGTATTTGCCGTCTAATCCTTTGAGGAGATTAGCAATTTCTTGAGGCGTTTGTTGGAGGCGAGGGAGAAGAACGCTTTGTATCCACAGAAGTTGTTTTTGAGTAGCAGGCATTTGATCTCCCCCTTCCCCCCTTTTGATCCCCCCTTGATCCCCCCTTTTTAAGGGGGGTAGGGGAGTTAAAAGAGTATCTATGCACTGAGCAGCATAAGTTTCAATCGCTTCTACTGCATCGCCAAGAGTACGAGATCGTTGGAGACTCGCACAGAGGGTTTTAGGCATAAAAATAGGGAGTTGAGGTAACTCAAAAGATTGACCGAGGTTGGCAGTGAGAGGATTAAAATCGAGGGATAAATCTTGAGCGATCGCAGTGGTTAAACCCAAGCGATTGAAGCTAGGAGAACGCGCAATAGCCAGGATTAAATCGCGCAATTGAGTTCCTTGAGGACACTGACCAAAAATATGTAAACCATCTCGAATTTGAGCTTCTTTTAATTCACATAAATAACCATCAGCACGAGTGAGAAACTCAGGCAGCGAGTTAGCATCTATGGCGCTAATTCCTAAGTCTCGATCAAGCTGGGTTTGCCTAACGAGTTGGGTAATGCGATCGCTAATAATTTTTAGGCGAGAAGGATCGAGGGTTTGTGCCTCGTAATATTCATCAATAAGGGTTTCGAGTTTTTCTAGATCGCCATATAATTCGGCACGAGTAAGAGGAGGCGTGAGATGATCTAAAATAACGGCATGAGCGCGGCGTTTTGCTTGCGATCCTTCCCCTGGATCGTTGACAATAAAGGGATAAAAATTAGGGAGCGTTCCTAACACAATTTCGGGATAACAAGTCGCAGACAGCGCGAGGCTTTTTCCAGGCAACCATTCTAAGTTTCCATGTTTGCCAATATGAACGATAGCTAACGCTTTAAATTGAGCTTTTAGCCAATAATAATAAGCGAGATATTGAGGGGTTGGTTCTAAATCGGGAGCGTGATAGTTTAAACTCGGATCGAGATCGTAGCCTCGCGAAGGTTGAATGCCAACAAAAACATTACCCAGTTGAATGCCAGGAATAGGAAAAAACGTAAAATTTGTAGAGTTTTCTAAATTTCCCCAACGCTTCTCAATAGCAGATTGAACTTCTTCAGGTAACGTTTTAAAATACTTATCATAGTCTTGAGTGGATAACGTTTGGTCGCTAGAACGTAAGTGATTCCCTTCTATATCATTCGTGACTCCTGCGGTAAGTCGGTTAATTAATTCATCTCCCGTTGTAGGAAGGCTATCTATCTGATATCCTGCCGATTTCAAAGCATTAAGAATAGCAACACAACTCGCAGGTGTATCAAGTCCTACGCCATTAGCAATTCTGCCGTCTCGATGAGGATAATTAGCCAAAATAAGGGCGATTTTTCGTTGGGGAATGGGAGTATTCTTAAGACGAATCCAGTTAGCGGCGAGTTCGGTGACAAACGCAATGCGATCGCTGGCACTTTGATAGACGACGACATCGGTTTCTAATTGAGGATTCCAGTTACTAACCGACTTAAAAGAAACAGCACGAGTAATAATTCTACCATCGACTTCAGGCAAGGCAACATTCATCGCCACATCTCGCGGCATAAGTCCTTGAAAGCGCGATCGCCAATCCTCAATACTTCCGCCACTTAAGATAACTTGTAAAACAGGAATATCTAGTTTTTTCCACAATTCTAAATTGTCTTCTGAGTTAGATTCTAGATTTAATTTAGCTAAAGAAAAGCTAGTAGTATTTAAGAGTAATTCTACAGGTTTAGCATGAGCAGGCTGCAAGAAACTAAGGAGTTCTTCTTGAATAGATGATTCACGCAAAGAAGATACAAAAACAGGAATAGGTTCTAAATGATGATGCTCTAATGCTTGGCAAAGTGAGTCGATTGGCTGCAAATTTCCTGCTAAGTAATGAGAGCGATAAAACAGTAATCCTACTTTGTAAAGGTTAAGCTTAGAGCGATTCAACAAGGGTTTGCAAGGATACAATCCAACATTTGGAATCGGTTTTGGCTTAGGTGGATCGAAGGTAGAATTAAAACAAAGATCGCTGATAAATTTCAAGGCATTTATCCAATTTTCAACCCCTCCTTCCGTAAGGTAGCACCAGAGTTGATGACTGTCATTGAAAGCAACGGTTGAATGACTCATTAGTTCAGGATCAAGGCGATCATCCCCTGGTAAAATAAATAAACTTGCCCCTGTTTCTATTGCTATATCTTTGATGACTTCGAGTCCATAAGACCAATAGGAACGTCCTCCTAGCAACCGCAAAATTATCACTTTTGCTTGAGATAATATTGTATCTGCATATTGATCGATACTCAATTGTTGCTGTAATTGCAATAAATTGACTGCTCGCATGGTCGGAAATTCGGCAGGTAAATGAGCAACCGAAGCTGCCAATGTTTGAATATCGGTATCGGCGGCGGTTAAAACGACAATACTAGCAGGATTTTGTTCAATTAAGATAACGCCTTCCGCATCAGGATTCCAGCCTCCTGGGGTAGCAGCGATTCGATGCATTGAGACTCCTTATCTTTAAAAATAATTAGATTTTGGGGGATAGTGAGCGATCAGAGCCATCCTAGATTAAGTGATAGTGTCTGCCTTCTCTTAGCCGTCGTTGAACACTATGAACCTTTCCCAAGCCTTTATCTTACGTCGAACTGTTTCTGCGACAGCTTATGAAGATTTGTGTTCTTTGTGGAAGCAGTTGGCAAATAGGGTGGGAGAGGAAGCAGATCTCATCACTCATGAAACTATTTTGACACAAATAAGTAATAACAATCCGAATTTAGACATTGGTCAGTTCAATCTCTTGCTTACTTCTGACTTTAAGGTTTTACTGTTGGGGGAACTGCTAGATGCCAATTTAGGCTATCAAATCACGCTTACTTGGGACAATCAGGCAATCCAAGAGTTTATTGTTCAACTCAGAAAAAAACTCCCTCCTCTGTCTAAAATTGACAATTATCTTACGTCTCTATTAGGGTGTCAATTTTCTGCTGAAACTCACTTACCAACATTTTTGATTGCTAGATTACTCGACATTTTAGCACCTGTTTCTTCAGAAAGTTTAGGAGAAACGTTTACATCGCTAGCAATCTGCCAACCGGTTGAAAATGCTCTGCGCCACCAAATTGCCCAAGAACGCCTTCTCAATCAAGTTATTGCTCAAATTCGTCAAAGTTTAGAAGTTTCAGTTATTTTAGAAACTGCCGTGCGAGAAGTTAGAAATTTTTTACAAGTTGATCGCTTGGTTATTTATCAATTTGCTGATGAGCATCGTAAATCTCCTAAAAGTATAGGACGAGTTACCTACGAATCAAGAATTTCGCTTCACCTTCCTTCCTTACTTAATTTAACGGCTGAAGATGATTGTTTCACTCAGATTCCTCACTATCAAGAAAAATACCGCAGAGGATTAATTATCGCAGTTGAAGATGTAGAAACCGCTTATTCATCTTCTTTTTGCTTAGTTGACTTTTTGCAGCAATATTGGATACGGGCTAAATTAATTGCTCCGATTGTCGTTAAAGGAAATCTTTGGGGATTATTAATTGCTCATCAATGTTTTCAGCGACGGC
Source organism: Microcystaceae cyanobacterium (assembly GCA_041743025.1). Classification (GTDB taxonomy): domain Bacteria; phylum Cyanobacteriota; class Cyanobacteriia; order Cyanobacteriales; family Microcystaceae; genus JBGTNM01. The sequence goes on along the minus strand of JBGTNM010000048.1, from coordinate 1,058 downwards.
ACTGGTTTGAAAATGAAAAAAACTTATTAGGACAAATTGGAGAACATCTAGCGATCGCCATCTATCAAGCGCAGTTATATACCCAAGTTCAAGAGCAAAAAAACTCTTTTGAACAGCGCGTTATTGAACGCACTCAGGAACTCCGTGACACCTTACTTGCTGCCCAATCTGCCAGTCAATCTAAAAGTGAATTTTTAAGCAATATGAGTCACGAATTGCGTACCCCTCTCACTTGTGTTATTGGATTGTCAGGAACGCTTCTCCATTGGTCAGATGAAAATCAATCTCTACCCCAGGAAAAGCAAAGGCAATATCTACAAACTATTCAAGAAAGTGGCAAACATTTATTAGAAGTGATTAATGACATTTTGGAATTTTCTCAACTTGAAGCTGGCAAATCTGTTTTAGCGATCCAGGAGTTGTCTCTCAAGCAAACTTGTCAAAGTGTCATCGATCTTTTAAAAGAAATCGCCAAACGGCGAGACATCAATTTAGCTTTAGACTTTCGGGTTGATAAAACTAAAGAAAAATTTTTAGCTGATCCCGAAAGGCTGCAACAAATTCTTTATCACCTACTCAGTAATGCTCTAAAATTTACGCCTGCACAAGGAACTGTCATTTTGAGAGTCTGGCGGGAAGGAAATCAAGCAATTTTGCAAGTTGAAGATAGCGGCATTGGTATTTCTCCAGAACACCTTCCTCGCTTATTTGAGTCGTTTCAACAATTAGAACATTCCCGACAGCGCACTTACGGAGGAACCGGCTTAGGACTAGCTTTAACCCAACAATTAGTCGAATTACACGGCGGAACGATTGAAGTAGATTCTAGTATAGGTGAAGGGTCAATTTTTACGATTAGACTTCCTAATCAGTCTCAACGTCATGTGAAATCTGCCTTAGTTAACTTGGAAAATGAAGAAACATCTCATCAGCCAAAGCGAAGTATTGTTTTAGTTGAGCAAGATGAAGAAATAGCGACTTTAATCTGTGAATTGTTAACGGCTGCTAATTATCAAATTATTTGGTTAATTGACAGTGCTACTGCTTTTAAACAAATT
>JBGTNM010000047.1:0-13314 GCA_041743025.1 Microcystaceae cyanobacterium | reverse complement strand
CTTGTGTCGATTATTAGACCCTTTTTGCTTACGAGACAAAGATTTTTGGACTCGTCTAAGCTTAGTTCTCAAACGATTGAAGTGAGACGGATTGGTGATTTTATCCCCATTGCTAGTAGCAATCAAGCTGGTTATGCCCACATCCAGACCGATAGATTTATCGGTTTTTGGCAATGGTTCAATCGTTGTATCTACCAGCACTGAGACATGGAAACGTCCACTTGCATCCAGTTTGACCGTGATCGTAGATGGGTTGCATCCCTTGGGCAACTGCCGACTCCAACGAATCGGCAATATTTAAATGTAAAGCCGTCCTCCGCTACGCTCCCATGACGGGGTTTTCGACCCATTTTTCTGATAAAACCCTTATAATAAATAATTGTAAATTAACTTCAACAATTACTTGGATTTAGTATAGAGAGGAGTCAATAGATAACTGTGTTTGTCCTGAAAGGTTACGAATATTTACTCGGTTTCATGCTAGCTTGCAGCCTCGTTCCTATCCTCGCACTGACGGCTTCCAAACTCTTGCGACCGAGTGGCGGCGGGCCTGAACGACTTACCACCTATGAATCTGGCATGGAACCGATTGGTGGGGCTTGGATTCAGTTTAATATCCGCTACTATATGTTTGCGCTGGTATTTGTTATTTTTGACGTAGAAACAGTCTTTTTGTACCCTTGGGCAGTCGCTTTTAACCGTTTAGGACTGCTGGCATTTGTCGAAGCTTTAATTTTTATTTCCATTCTAGTTATCGCACTCGCTTATGCTTGGCGCAAAGGCGCGTTGGAATGGTCTTAGTCAGTTAACAGTCTGGATTTTTGTTTAACATTGATTGTTTTGGGTGAATTATGAGTCCAAATTCTCTTTCTGTTTTTGAGACGTTGCAGTCAGAAAAGATCCTCAATCCGATTGGGCGATCGCAAGTGACACAAGACCTGTCCGAAAACGTCATTCTAACTACCGTTGACGACCTCCACAACTGGGCAAGGCTGTCGAGCTTGTGGCCCCTCCTGTATGGAACAGCCTGCTGTTTTATCGAATTTGCTGCCCTCATTGGTTCGCGTTTCGATTTTGACCGTTTTGGGCTGGTTCCCCGTTCTAGCCCTCGGCAAGCAGACTTAATCATTACCGCAGGCACAGTTACGATGAAAATGGCTCCTGCTTTGGTTCGTCTGTATGAAGAAATGCCAGAACCCAAATACGTCATTGCGATGGGAGCCTGTACGATCACAGGAGGAATGTTCAGTAGTGACTCCACAACTGCTGTCAGAGGCGTTGATAAGCTTATTCCCGTCGATGTCTACATTCCTGGCTGTCCTCCTCGTCCAGAAGCAATTATCGATGCCATCATCAAACTGCGGAAAAAAGTCGCCAATGAATCCATTCAAGAACGGGCTTTTGTCATGCAGCAAACCCACCGCTACTACAGTACCACTCACAACATGAAGGCAGTTTCTCCCATTCTGACAGGCAAATATCTGGCATCAGCAACGCGCCAAACCCCACCGAAAGAATTGACCGAAGCAATCGGAATGCCTGTTCCTCCCTCTTTAGCAGCGACTCAAAAACAAATGGAGGAAACCCAGCGTGGCTGAAGAAGACACTAAGCCCGAAAGTCCCATAGAAGAAGCTGAAGCCCCAGACTCCTCTGCTATTGTCGAAGTGGGGCTAATTTCGGGCTGGTTGGCAGACAATGGTTTTGAACACGAAGCGCTCGCTAAAGATCATTTAGGCGTTGAACTGATTAAAGTCGAAGCAGAATTTCTCATTCCGGTAGCGACGGCTTTGTATGCTTATGGGTTCAATTACATACAGTGTCAGGGCGCTTACGACCTCGGCCCAGGCAAGGAACTAGTCAGTTTCTATCATCTGATTAAAATTGCTGATAACGTCGAGCAACCCGAAGAAGTTCGCCTTGAGGTATTTTTGGATCGAGCAAATCCCTCTGTTCCTTCGGTCTACTGGATTTGGAAAGGAGCCGATTGGCAAGAACGGGAAAGCTACGATATGTATGGCATCGTTTACGAAGGACATCCCAATCTTAAACGCATTCTCATGCCCGAAGATTGGGTCGGCTGGCCATTACGAAAAGATTATATCTCGCCAGATTTTTACGAAATGCAAGACGCTTATTAAGCAAGTAGGGTGGGCAATGCCCACCCTACCTTATCTACAACGCTATTGAACTATTGGCGAGGAAAAGGTTAATAACACAATCAAAGCTAACATTAGCAGAGGAACAACCGCTAAAATCAACAAAATGATCGGTGTTAGACGAGGATTTCCCAAAATTACATCCAGAATGTTCTTCACGTTGTTTTTCCAAAAGGATGAATCTTTTTCGTTATCCATTGTTTTTTCCGCCAATTATATTAAAGAGTTATTTTTAATTTATCGCTTTAATAGCACAGGCTTAAGCGCCTGTGACAGTAGGATGGGCATTGCCCATCAAAACCCTAACCTAAAATCAACACCAGCAGCTATTGGTGGGCGATGCCTATCCTACGTAACTCCTCTGCTACGATGTAGGAGAATTTTCGTAGGGGCGCAGCGCAATGCTTGCGCCCTATCGCTGTATCACACAAAATAACTGAGCGAGCAAACTATGAAAGGAAATGCTTTCTGGGGCATCTTATATGCTGGATTAGGTTTTTGGGCAACAGTTTTAAATGTTAATGTAGTTTTCAAGCCAGCTAATATGTATGTTGTTACAATTTCGCTCATACTCGGCTTCGTCACTTCAATACTTATGTTTCATGGAATCGCCCTAATTTATCTTGCCAAGCGCGATTAGTCTCTTTTAGGATACACTTGTATGATATTACTTACCCTTCAAATTAATAATCCTAACTCGTCAATAACATCAAAAGCGATCGCAATGGTTACGCTAAACCTAGAACCGATCATTTATTTGAATGCCGAACAGTTTATCCAACTGTGCTACGCCAACCCTAATGCCAAGCTAGAACTTACCTCAACGGGAGATTTGGTTGTCATGTCACCAACAGGGGGAGAAAGCGGAATTAGAAATAGTTGGCTCACCGCGCAATTGACGGTTTGGGCGAAGAAAGATGGCACAGGGGTAGCTTTTGATTCTTCCACGATGTTCCAACTCCCTAATAAGGCTTTCCGCTCTCCTGATGCCGCTTGGATAAGTTTAGCCCGTTGGAATAGACTCAGCAATGACCAAAAGAAAACTTTTCCCCCAATATGCCCCGATTTTATCGTCGAACTGCGATCGCCATCCGATAATCTTAAAGACTTGCGAGATAAGATGCAAGAGTATATCGATAACGGAGTGCTGTTAGCATGGTTACTCGATCCCATGAGAAAAGTTGTTGAAATTTATCGAATTGGTCAGTCTCCTGAAGTTTTACAAAATCCCACTCAGTTATCGGCTGAAAATGTGCTGCCTGGTTTTGTCCTAGATTTACAAGGTATTCTGTTTAACTAATGGCTCAATTATCAAATTGATTATCATTAACCCGTTCAGCCAGAAAAGGACACTGTTCAGGAAATAAATTTGCAGGCAATTCAGACTTTTCTATCGCTCTTTTTCTTGCCTTGGGATAAAGAATATCAATTCTCTGAAGAAAATGATTGTAAAGTGTTTTTGAAGCTGTTTAACTGTTTCATCTATCCAAAGTACAAAATCTTCCTGATAAAGCTTGGATAAGCAGTTTTTAAAATTAGTTATCATAGTTTATTTCCTCACTTTTCAAAAGTTGTAATAAATTTTATATTAACCACAAAGGCACAAAGAAGAGCCGTAGCCGTAGGGTGGGCAATACCCACCTTACCCATCTACTTTTTATTTATGATATTACTTTGCTTTCGGGCGTGGGAACTTAGAGGCTGCCGGAAACTGCTGTACGGGTTCGTTTTTGAGGGCTTGTACCATAAAATTGCGCCAAATTGGGGCAGCATAATGACCGCCCGTAATGCCCCTGCCGAGGGGACGGTTGGCATCATCTCCTACCCAGACTGCCGCCGCCAATTGAGGGACGTAGCCGACAAACCAGACGTTACGCTCGTTGTCGGTGGTTCCTGTCTTGCCTGCCGCCGGACGGCCAATCGCTGCCGCTTTACCCGTTCCGCCTGCTATCACACCTTGCAAGACGTTGGTAAGAGAAGCAGTCGCCCAAGGATCGAGGACTAATTGGGGTTTGGGGGTATTATCGAGCAGTACATTGCCCCGACTGTCGGTAACGCGCACAATAATGGTAGGGTCGGAGTGCCAGCCATTACTAGCAAAGGTAGCATATCCTCCCGCCATTTCTAGGGGAGTCACGTCTACTGACCCCAAAGGTAGGGAAATGACGGCTTGTAGGGGACTCTCAAAACCCAAACGGCGGCAGACTTCAATCACCTTATCGATGCCGACTCGCCTGCCCAAGACGACAGCAGGCACGTTGCGCGATTGCGTCAAAGCTGAATAAATCGACATGGGGCCAGCATAGCCGCCACCGTAGTTTCTGGGGCTGTAGTAAATACTGCCATCGCGGTAGCGAACCGGAGAATCATTGACTGTGGAATAGGGAGTATATTTACCACTGGCAAAGGCGGCGTAGTAAACGAAGGGTTTAAAGGCAGATCCAGGTTGGCGGCGAGATTGGAGGGCGCGATTGAGTTGGCTTTTTTCATAATCGACCCCACCGACGATCGCTTTAATATAATGGGTGCGTGGATCGACGGCAACTAGGGCAACTTGCAAGTCTTTGGCATAGAGTCCCCTGCCGCGCAGCATTTGATAGCCGCTTTTGACGGTCGCTTCTGCCGTTTTTTGCAGGTTGTAATCGACGGTCGTTTGTACTCGCATTCCGCCTTTAATGACCGTTTCCTGTCCGAAGCGCTCGATGAGTTCTTGCATGACGGTATCGGTGACGTAGGGGAGTTTGCTGCCACGCCAAGCCGTCGGTTTGCCGACTTTGAGGGGGGCTTGACGGGCAACTTCTGCTTCTTTAGCACTAATCCAACCCAAGTCTTGCATCCGAGTCAAGACAATCGCCTGTCGCTGTTTGGCTTTTTTGTAGTTGATGAAGGGACTGTATTCTTCTGGGGCTTGAATGATGCCAGCCAACATCGCTGATTCTGCTAAATTGAGCTTGGCGGCTTCTTTGTTGAAATAGCTTTCGGCGGCAGTTTCTATGCCGTAATTGTTGTGACCCCAATAGATATTATTGAGGTACATATCGAGAATTTCATCTTTATCAAAGACTTGTTCGACGCGAATCGCTAAGACGGCTTCGGCGAGTTTGCGGCTGATGGTGCGTTCGTGAGAGAGGAAAATATTTTTGACCAGTTGCATCGTCAAGGTAGATGCCCCTTCAGCTACCCCTTGGCTTTTCCAGTTAACATATAAGGCGCGACCGATACTGGTGGGGTTGATGCCGTGATGGTGGTAGAAGTGACTGTCTTCAATAGCTAAAACGGCGCGTTTGAGTTGAGGGGAAATTTGTTCTAAGCTGGCAACTTGACGGTTGGCTTCTCCGTGCAGTCGAGAAAGCAGCCTGCCTTTGACATCGTAAATGTAGCTGGTTTCGGTGGGGACGTAACTGCTTAGAACCCGCACGTCTGGCAGGTTACGGAAACTAATCGCCAGTCCTACTAGTCCGCCTGCGATCGCTGAACTGGCCAGCAGCGTCATGCCCAAAACCGTTCCCGCAGCAATTTTGAGGACACCGCGACTGAAGGAATCGCGATCGCTGGCGGCTGATGGTTGTCCAGACGGGTGTCTAATGGTACTAGACGACACGATATTTTTGCATCCTCACTCCAAACGAACGAGCCACTATCGGCAACGAGATTATCCTGATAGCTTACTAGAATTTGGCAGACAGTCAACCCCTGATTGATAATATTATGGCTCTTAATGGGAAAAATCGCTGCCGAGGTTGGTCGTGTTCGCTCAACCCTCGGTTATCTCCCATCAAAATTAGCTTAACTTGAGCGAGGTTCCCGATGAGCATTTATCGTTTCTGTTGACGATTTCACTTAATTTCTGTTTGATTTCCTGCAAATTATCCTCACCTAGAGGAACATTAGAGATTTCGATATCTATATCACTTACATTCTCAATTCTCGTTGTTCTTTCCCAGACACTTAACACGTCATTCGTAAGGGCAGAGAACCTAAAGGTAATTAAATTTTCTGTCACCTCTAGAATTCTGACCTCCCTAAACCAAGTGTCGCAGCTATCTAAATACAACCAAACATTGGGTTTTCCGAGCAGGCTCTTCAATTTATCTTTCATTTTTTGACGCTCAGGATAAAGTTGATGGAGAACTAAAGGCTCCCTTACCTCTAGTTAACCCACAATCGAGGCTCAAATTATCAACCTGAGTTAATAAATCGAGTGAATCTCGAAGCAGAGCGTTATTCTATCGTTAATCATCAAGCTTTTCCGTAATGAATTAAACCGTTAGATGGTAAGTGCTAAGTTTCATCAGTCCCCGTGAGGTGGCGCATGATGATGTTAAACTTTCGCTCTAGCTCATCAAAGCGTCGCTCCATCTTCTGATCTAGTTCGTTAAAGCGTCGCTCCATCTTCTGATCTAGTTCATTAAAGCGGCGATCTATCTTCTCGTCTAGCGCGTCGATCTCATCATACACGCGATCAAAGGCATCGTTAAGACTTCTAGAGGGCATTTGGCTAGTTTCTAATCTCTCGACTCTCCAACTTAGGTCTCGAAAGCGGCGGTTAGTTTCGCGAATGGAGTCGTTTGGTTCGTTAGCTTGTGTCATACTGGTAATCGTTATTGGTATTTAAGAGTATCTTCGCCTATTTGCTTCTTTGTAGCTATACTCTCATTTTAGAAAAATTGAGTTGTTTTAGCATACTTCATGATAAGCGATCGCAAAATTATGCTTAAAAGTATTTCTCAAAGATTACCAATTTCTGATAAATATGAATTTAAAAATCCTACCCGGTGAAAGCCATCCGTTGGGGGCGACAGTCTCTCCTGATGGAGTCAACTTCTGTCTGTTTTCTAAACACGCCCAAGCCATCGAGTTACTGCTTTTTGACGAACCCAACACTCCCCAACCGACTGATACGATTTTCTTGCATCCCCAATACAATAAAACTTATTATTACTGGCATATTTTTATCCCAGAGATTAAAGCAGGACAGGTTTATGCCTACCGTGTCTATGGCCCGTTTGCCCCCGAACAGGGACACCGCTTTGACGGCGAGAAAGTCCTGCTCGACCCCTATGCTAAAGCCATTGTCGGCTACACTAACTACAATCGGCAAGCCGCGATCGCACCTGGGGACAATTGCGCCCAAGCCTTGCGCGGTGTGGTCGTAGATACGAAAAATTATGATTGGGAAGGCGATCGCCCGTTACGCATCCCTTACTCTCGCAGTATCATTTACGAATTGCACATTGGCGGTTTTACGCGCCATCCCTCCTCAGCAATCGCTCCCGAAAAACGGGGAACATTTGCCGGATTAATCGAAAAAATTCCTTATTTAAAGAATTTAGGCATCACAACGGTTGAATTACTGCCGATTCAATCTTACGACCCCGAAGATGCCCAACCAGGGTTGTGCAATTATTGGGGATACAGTCCTATCGGTTTTTTTTCCCCCCATAGGGAATACAGTAGCGATCAAGGCTCTCTGGGTCCCCTCAATGAATTCCGAGATATGGTCAAAGCTTTACACAAAGCGGGAATTGAAGTCATTTTGGATGTGGTATTCAACCATACTGCCGAAGGGAACGAACAAGGGCCGACTCTCTCCTTTCGCGGGCTAGATAATCGAACCTATTACATTTTAGATAAAGATAAAGCCAGCTACAGCAACTATAGCGGCTGTGGTAACACTTTTCGCGGCAACCATCCTGTTACCGGTCGCTTAATTCTCGATAGCTTGCACTATTGGGTGTCCCAAATGCACGTTGATGGCTTTCGCTTCGATCTGGCTTCGGTTTTGGCGAGAAATGCGATCGGCCAGCCAATTGGCCAAGAAGATAGAGCAACCCCCAATATCCTCTGGACAATGGAATCTGAGCCTATTTTAGCCGGAACAAAATTAATTGCCGAAGCATGGGACGCGGCAGGACTCTACAGTGTTGGGCAATTTGTCGAACTAGCAGACTGGTTTTCGGAGTGGAACGGGCCGTATCGCGATAACGTGCGCCGCTTTATCAAAGGCGATGCTGGTATGGTTCCTCGCATGGCCAACTGTTTATTGGGGAGTCCCGATATTTACCATCGAGTGGATACCGATATTAACCGCAGTATTAATTTTATTACTTGTCACGATGGCTTTACCCTTAATGATTTAGTGTCCTACAACGACAAGCACAACGAGGCTAATTTAGAAGACAATCGAGATGGCACTAATGATAATGCTAGCTGGAATTGCGGAGCCGAAGGAACAACCGATGATCCTGAGAGCGAAACCTTGCGTCTGCGACAAATTAAAAATTTCTTGACTATTCTCTTTTTATCGCAAGGAACGCCGATGATCTTGATGGGAGACGAGGTACGGCGTACCCAAAAAGGCAATAATAATGCTTACTGCCAAGATAACGAACTGAGTTGGTTTGACTGGAAGGCAGTTGACGAACAATTCGACCTCTGGTGTTTTTTCCGGCGGTTGATTGACTTTACGCAAAGATTGGAACTCTGCCATCAAGAAAGTCGCTTAGAAGTGACCTATGCCAGTCGCAATCCCCACATTAGTTGGCACGGGGTCAAACTAGGCAAGCCCGACTGGTCTTATGAGTCTCGCACGTTGGCTTTTAGCTTATCGCATCCGGCGGCTCAGGAACATTTGCACGTCATGCTTAATGCTTATTGGGAACCGTTGGACTTTGAATTACCTGTCCTCAGTCCGGTAGAAGGCTGGTTTCGTATTATTGATACTGCCTTAGCCTTGCCAGATGCCTTTTGTGAGTTGGATGCTGCTTCGCTGGTCAAAGGGGCAACCTATCGAGTGGAAGCGCGATCATGCGTGGTGTTGGAAGCAAAGGTTTTGGGGTGAATCTCAGAACTGTTGAGTACAGTTAATATATAGTAAGCGTTTCAGAAAATGGCTATACCAATTCTTCAAAATTTTATGATAGATTGAACCCCGTAGGGGCGCATTGCGTGCGCCCTTCCCCCCAGATGTGTAGTAGACATTTAGAGAATTGGTATTAGTAGGTAATGGAATGAAACAACCGCACACTGTCGATGCTTTAGAGAAATTAGGGCGCGTTCAACTCTCCAAAAGTTTTTTTATGCGTGAGTTTCTTTACTCGGAAATCTCCCAGATTGAGGGTATCCCTAATATTCCTGACGATCCAGACTTGGCGATCGCTGCGGGTAAGAATTTATGTGAAAAGGTGCTTGAGCCAATCCAGGAGGCATTAGGTAGAATCAGCATTCGCTCTGCCTACCGTTCTTGTGCTGTAAATGCCAAGGGTGCAGAAAATAAAAATCAGTACAATTGTGCCAGCAATGAATCCAACTATGCGAGTCATATTTGGGATGTTAGAAGTAAAACGGGTTACATGGGTGCGACAGCATGCATTGTCGTCACGTCCTTTGTTCCTTATTACGAACGCACCAATGATTGGACAGCATTAGCATGGTGGATACATGACCAAGTTCCAGACTATACGGCGATGATGTTTTATTCAAAGTTGGCAGCATTCAACATCAACTGGTACGAAGATCGAACTTATCCAAAGTCCATCTTCAGCTACGTGAAAAATCCACATACGGGAAAGACTGGATACTTGACAAAGGAAGCAATGGAGAACTATTCGAGTTCACATGAGGAGTTTTACAAAGAATTTATTGAGCAGCTACAGCTAGCGACCTAATACTTGGATAGCAATTAACAGTAAAAATAAATGGAACATTTTAATGATGAAAGCCTTCAAACAAAATAATTTAAAAAATCTCTACGAAGTTGATGAACATCTTTGGTTAGAGGAAACGATAAAAATCCTCAAAGAAAACCGCTTAGATGACTTGGATTTAGAAAGTTTAATTGAGGAATTAGAGAGCTTGAGAAAAAAGGATAAAAACAGAGTCAGCAGTTTTTTAGAACAAATTATCAGACATTTATTATTACTTCAATATTGGACAATAGAACAGGAAAGAAATCAGAATCATTGGCGAGCAGAAATTCAAGGTTTTCGCACTCAATTAAGAAAATACTTGACTGCTAATTTGCATAACTATTTGGCCAATGAATTAAATATTATCTATCAAGATGCTTTAGAATATGTTCAAGAAAAAACAGGATTTTCTGTAAATTTCCCTGAAAAATGTCCTTACACGTTAGAGCAATTATTAGATAAAAAATGGTTGCAAGCGTGAGAATTAACTTTAAAAGCGATTGCTTATCGGTTAGTTAACGAAGTGCGATCGCTCTGTTCGGATTCATCAATAAGGTTAATATTTTCTTGATAAATACTCTCTAGGTTTTTGCCTTTTTTGCCTGTTTGACAAGACTCCTAATCCTAGCACTAGAAATAAACCAGCAACCGATGAGGGTTCAGGAACAATGATTGTATCCAAGGCATCAACATTATCGTCGGGTAGCAAACCAATGCCAGGCGCAGAAGCAAAAAGCGAGAAATCCCCCGTAAAATCCGTGAAAAGAATGTCTGCTGGCGAAAGAAACCCTTTTACCCCAGGATTGTAGGAAGTGCCACTAAAAGTAAAGGTACTGGTTGAAAAGGTACTCAGAGAAAAGAGTGCCATATCAATACCAGGATCTAAAATGCCAGGATTAATTTTATCCCATAACACTAAAGCATCGAGGTCATCTGTATCGTCTATGCCGAAGGTACTACCTGCTGCAAAAGTACCAAAAACACCGTTACGAGAGCTAATCAAAATATCATCTGCCAGTCCACCCAATCCATTGGTAGCTGACAACGAGTCAATTGAAAAGTAAACAAAAGGACTCGGTAAAGTATCTAACTCTAACCCATCTAGGTCATCACCCAAGAAACCAGGCTGTAATCCCCATTCTTCCTCATCAACAAACAGTTGATTGCTACCAAAAGGAGGCAAAGTTGTAAAAACATCTCCTGCCGCATCTTCAGTTCCCGGCTGTGCTTGAGCATTCACCGCCGTTCCTGGTAGTCCAACCGCCACGCGATCAACGGAGAAAAATAGCGGTCTTTGAATCGGATCTTTCCCATAGGAAAGAGACTCTAGATTGTCAAAAATGCCACTGAAAAAGTCATCTTGCAATCCCAGATTGGTTCCGGGAATAAAAACGGCGGGCCCAGGCATGAGAACATCGTCAGGCGTGATATTTCCAATAATGGAGGGTGAAGCCGGATCGAGGGAAAAGCTGGGAGGCGCAGCATTGGCTGAGGCAGCAGTACCGAGAAGTATCCCCAAAATGAGAGAAGATGAAACCTTGTGAGAGAAATGTCTAAGATTCATAGTTTTTGGAGATGATGGCAGACTTTATCTTCAATATTCCCCTTCAGGTTAATTGATCTTCTTTCAAAGCCCATCAAATTATAAGTATTTCTAAAGTTAAATCAAATTTAGTTAAGTAGAATTTATAGAAAAATCGGTGTTAGGTGTTTTAGGTAGAGACGTTTCATGAAACGTCTCTACAGGGTTTGACAGGTTTTTAATAAGTAAGTAGGTAGTCATAATTAACTGTTTTAAGTAATTTACCTGGCTGAAAACTGCAAATGCTTTGTCACAATTCTGCATAGTCTTTAAGAACGGACTGCGGTATTTATTAAAGATAACTATCAAAGCGATCGCAGTTTTATCAACTTAGTCAACAATTTAAATTTTTCAAGCAATCGAGGGAAAAATGGATATTAATACATCTAACTCAGGTAATCCTTTCGCCGGATTAGTGCCAGAACTCGTTAATCCTCTACTGCCAGATTTATTCGCTAGTGAACTTCTGCCAAGAACTTCTAAAAAAGCGTTTGAGTCCGAATTGGCGTTAGATCAGACGTGGGATGAGTCCCTAAGATTGTTAGAAGAGGAACAGAAGCAAGAATACTTAGCATCCCAGCGAGAATTAAATGGTAATGACTTTACGCCGATTGGTTTAAGACAAGGGAATTTTATCTTTAGTGTTAACGAAGATCTATCAGTTGATACAATTACACAGCTAAGCAATAGATTAGAGTCGGTTAATAACCAGCGATCGCCGTTGGCAGGAGTAATTGACCAAGAATTGTCCAGTCTTAATGTTCCATTTCCCACTGAAATTGTACAAGAAAAGCTCGACCAGGCTGACAATCCCAGTGACCCAGAATCTGAAGAACAAATACCTCCTATTTTCCAAGGGTATTCCCCACCAGTTAATCCTAATGGCTTCGAGAAAGAAATGGTTGATGGAGAACTGGTTCTAAAACAAGGAGCAGAGTTAATCTTTGAGAAGGAGCTATTTGAAAATGTAGGACAGGCTGGACAACAAGATTTCAAATTTTATTGGGAATCGAACGACAGTATTCTCGGTCGGATTCAAGCGACCGTTGATACCCTGAATGCGTCAGGTATGGAGCAGAGTTACATTAATGGGGACAATACTCGACCACCTCGTTTAGTTTTTACTGGTACTGGTGGGGGGGCTGAATTTTACGGTAATGTCCTCTTTGGAACCTACAATCGAGCAGTGGTTGATGTGGTTCGAGGAGGTGAGCGCGTTCGCTATCTTTTAGATCCAGGAACAAACCCGCCGAAGGGAGACTGTGTTTTGTGTGACAAGGATGAAACGGCTTCCTCCGCTAGTATGTCATCAGGGGCTGCTTCTGATGGGTCAAACTCAGAGGTGCAATCCCTAAACCACCTTGGAGGAGGTTTAGGAGGCCAAAGTGGCAATATTTATGCTGATCGAGGGGAGCTTTTCCAACGAGAAATGGATTTTTATCTTCCTGGGAAACCTGAAGCCGCTTCACAGCTTCACTATTCCTTTACGCGCCATTATCGTTCCCAACTCAATAACACTGAAGGGCCTTTAGGTTACAATTGGCAGCACGAATACTTCCAGCGCCTTGAGTTTCAAATCGACGGCAGTATTGTTCATAACGATGGGTTAGAGCGGCACGATCACTATCTCCTTAATAACACAGAGGATAGCTATACCTCTCCGGCTGAACTATTTACGACTTTGTCCAAAAACGTTGATGGCAGCTATAGTTTGCGTTTGCCCAATGGTGTCGCTCATAAATTTGATGCTCAAGGTAAGTTAGTAGAAATCCGCGATCGCCAAGATAATTTTGTTACTCTACAATACAACGCTCAGAATCAGATGATTCGGTTTGTGGATACCTTGGGTCGCGCGATCAACTATGGGTATCTTAATAGTGGAGTCAA
>JBGTNM010000046.1:0-47815 GCA_041743025.1 Microcystaceae cyanobacterium | reverse complement strand
ATTATTTTTTCATCTTTTTATTTACCCTAAAATTTCAGGAAAGACAGAAAATTTTAAAATTATGGTGAGCCTTAAATTAGCTCAAAGCAATTTTTTAAAAATCTTTTATTATATCATAAAAAACTTTTGCAAGAGGTCTATTTGTCCGTTACCGCTTTGAGATAAAAGGTATTCCCAAATCCGACGTATTTCTGCTTGATTTTGGCGAGATCGTTCTTCATTTTGTTCAATTCGCGCTTGATGTTGACGAGAAATAGCGGCTAATTCAGTAATCAAATCGGCTAATTGACGCATTTGTAAGTTAGTTTGGATGAACTGTTCATCGATTCTCAGCAGTTGTTCTTCGTGCCGATTAATGTATCTAGCAGCCGTTTCTAACAATATTTCGGTTTGTTTGAGGCGTTCTTCGGGTGTCATGGTGTTTTACCTCCTGTTAAAAGGATAACAGAAGTGTTTCTCATACTTCGGGTTGAATCGCTAATCTCTAGATTGTCCGTTACCGCTTTGAGATAACAGATTGATATATTTAGCAGCCGTTTTTAACAAAATTTCAGTTTGCTTAAGACGTTCTTCGGGTGTCATGGCGTTTATTTGCTTTTTATTCAGAAATCAATTTAAAGCCAAACTGGGAACAAGTAGGACGGTTAGGTGCATCTTTTGTGACTTGAACGAAACGAGTTTCACGCTCAGGATCTCCATTTTTTCTAAAGAATAAAGGATCTCCTGATGTTTCGTTAGCCTCTAATTTTAAAGCTTTAAGTTTCTCAGAAACAGATTGGCGAGTTGCCTTTTCTGAGAGGGAGTGAATAATCGCAGTAGTAGCATCATAAGCCATTGCAGTCCGCCAATTTATACTTCCTGGCCATTTATCCTCTTTATCCTCATTACCATAACCTTTAGTTTTATTATTAAGCTGCCAAGGAATTGGTAAAACTAAACCTTCAACTGCTTGCCCAGCTTGACATAGTAAGTCAGAACTATACATTACATCATTGCCAAATAACTTTAATCTTTGATCTTTTGGTAATTTAGAGCTTTTTATAGCAACTGCTATGGCTGACGATAAGGTGTTAATCGCTGGTAATAAAATAGCTGCTTGAATTTTTTCTTTTTTTAAATCAGCTTTATCAAATATATTTTCAGGATCGAAATCGTCAGCATTCATATCAATAGCGTCAACGATTTTTCCTCCCTGCTGTTCAAAAGAACTGGTAAAAGAAGCTTTTAAACCCTTGCTAAAAATACTTTTAGAGTCATAAAAGATTAAAACATGAGGAACTGCCAGATTTTCCTTAACATACTTAGCTAAGTTCTCTCCATTCTGAGTGTCAGAAGGTAACGGACGATAGAAATAATCTCCTTTTAGCTGTGGGCTAGTGCTAGTAGGAGATATCATAACTATCTTAGCCTTTTCATATTTCGGTAAAGCTTTTGCACTAAGATCGCTACCGATGTGACCAACAACTGCTGAAATGCTCTGATCCTGAGCAATTTTATCAGCAATTGCGCCAGCAATATCTGGTTCACTTTGATCATCATAAATAACTACTTCTAATAAAGATGAACGGTTATCTTGTTTTTCATTATTGTTAAACTTAGTTTGAGCATCAGCTACGCCTCTGAGGACTTCTTGAGCAACTGCCGAACGATATCTAATAGGGACTACAACGGCAATTTTATAAGGATTTTCCTCTGCTCTAGCAATAGTATTATTTAAATATATTCGCGGAATGGGATCATTTTTTGCAGTATCCTTCGCTTTTTTAAACCACAATTCAGCATTTTTATAATCTCCTTTTTTAAAAGCCGCCATTCCAGTGTCAAGCAAGGAATTTCTTTCATTAGAAAATAAGTTTTTTTCTCCGCTCGTTCCTATTAAATCATTAACAGGAATACATTTATCTGCTATTCTTAGGTTGCCCCAAGAGCAGAAAGTTGTTGTAAAATATAAACCTCCTCCAATACTCGCTAAACCTAATACAACAAATCCCAGTGCAATTACGGCTGTTCTGACCTTCCATTTGTTAGCTCGCTTAGTTTGTTGATCTAAATTCTTAGTAGTTTTTTTTCTCTCTAACTCTTGACTTGCAGCGATGAATTTATGATCTAGCTGACCTAAACTTTTATCTTTTTTCCAACTTAAAATGTCTTCAAGTTCTCGTCCCTTTAATAACTGAGATTCGTCTTCACGAAAGGACTCCTCCCAAGCTTTTAATTGTCTAGCATAGGGCCGTAAATCGTCGAGTTTTTGCTCTGCCCATTTAAGTGTAAAAATTTGTCTATAAATAGGGTTAAAAATCTTTAGATTAGCCTTATCTTGAATGACCAATCGAGAAAGTTTTAATTCAACTTGTTCGTAACTATTATCGGCTGATAGAGTATCACTTTTAAGAATTTGTTTGTAAAGTTCTAGTAAGCAGATAGTTCCTTTTTCATTTCTAAAAAGCCGCGCTTCAATCGTTCTGAAGTGCTGCGGTTCATCATGATAGTGCCAGTTAATAATGAGATTTTCCTGAACTAAATTACGGACTATCTGAGCTTCTTTTCCTGGCGGGATAACGTCAGGCGAATTTTTAATCAATCTACAGATTTTTTGAGTAAGAAAAGGCTGTCCTCTCGTCCAAAATAAAATTTCTTTCAATACTATTTGAGGAACATCAGTTTTATCGCTCAAGCCTTTTTCTAAAGGCGTTAAATCATCGTTTAAAGAAAATCCTTTTAACTCAATAGCTTGACCGATATTAAAAGGTGTTTTACTATAATCTTGAATGAGTTCTGCTGGTGTAGAAACCCCTAATAAACAAAACGTTAGATGTTGATAGTCAGGGTTAGTAGCTCTTTGATTGTAACAAGAGCGAATTAAAGCAAAAAAGCTATCTTTGAAATTTAAACATAAAACGTCATCAATTTCATCAAAAAAAATTATAATATCTCGATCTTTTTGAATTTTTAAAATTTCATTAATAAACTGATTGAATCGAGTGACAGGTGCAATATGAGAATGAGTTGTCCACCAATCTCTAATATTTACTGAAGGCTGTAATTCTCCGCTTAACATTCCGACAACTCCACCATACCATTCTTCCGGTGTAACTCCTTTACCACCCATAATTGAAAGATCGATATCAACACAGATAAATCCTTCTGCTTGCAGTTGCTTCATTGTTCGCACTTTCAAACTAGATTTACCAATTTGTCGGGAATTTAAAACATAACAATATTCTGTAGTACGCAAAGACTCGTAAAGCTGCCTATCAGCTTCGCGTTCAATATAGGTATGATGATTAGAGGACAAACAGCCGCCAACTTGATAATACATAGCTAAAGTACCTCAATAAAATAGTTACGATATAACTGACAAAATGGCACAAAACCATTGTTGTCTGGTTTGATTAGTCCTAATCCCTCTAACTGATTTTTTTCTGCTAAATCTAAATTTTCTACAGGAGAACCTGCTTTTATAATTTTTTTGAAAATTTCTTGCAAATTTGGCTTACTCTGCAAATAAAATAACTGTTTTTGTAACTCTTGTCTATAAATTCCTGACTCAGTGGGAGCTTTATCCAAGATTTCCTTGAGAGATGATTGTTGTGCTAGAATTTCGTTTAACGCGCGTTGTATTAAAAAGGGATGTCCGCTAACGCTTGCCATCAAATCTATAATGTCCTGTTGGCTCAATCTGCCTGTAAGTCCATTTTTATTAACTAATTCTTGTACTTGATCTTCGTTGAACTCTTTTAAAATAAACAGGTTTCCAACGTTGAAGGGAGAAGAATGAATAGGAAGGTGAGTGTATTCTTCCCGATAGGTTAAAATCAGCCGAAATTTCTCCCAAACAGCACGAGTGTTTGCTTTTTCGTGTAAAGCACGTAGCCAGGTTAGGAAATCATCTAAAATCTCTTTGTAAGAAAAAACTATATCTAGATCATCTAATCCTAAGACTAATGATGGTTTATCTCCCCGCAGGAAGTACTCTTCTATGTAATTAAATGCTTTCATTTTACTATTACCTAGCTGCTTGTCCCACCCATCTTTATCAACAGGATATTTTGATGATAGCAATTGAGAAATACTAATACACAACCATTTTAAAAAACTATCTAAAGTTTCATAGTCTTCTTTTTCTGCAAATCTAAGAGGAAGATGAACGGCGTTATAATCTTTTTTAGATGAGGCAAAATTAATTAATCTGGATAGGAGTAAGGTTTTTCCCATCTTGGGACTTCCTTTAATTCTTAACAACGCACCAGGTTTGAGAATTTCTTGCTCACAAATTGATTCAAGCGGAGGACGTTCAATATAAAGATTGACGCTAGAGAAAGCAGAAATAGAAGTACTAGCGGGTTGATGGCTTTCTAATACGGCTTTAAAATTGGTTTTAGTAATACTATCATCGCCGAGTGCCTCTCCTAGAAGTTTCCAAAACTTGTATCCAGCATCTCCTTTGAGATAATTCACCCCATAACCATACTTCGCTGCGATCGCATCGTAGGTTAAACCCTGCCAAGATCCCTCAAATATGGCTATTTCCACGTTATTGAGTCGCCTGTCTGCTTTAGCTGCGATCGCTTCATCGACAATTTTGAGTGCTTCTTGATAATCCATGACTTTAACTATAATACAAGGAACAACAGAATGACTATGCGTATCTTACCCTAACGGAACGTGAGTTCGACAAGCGGAAAAATGCTCTCACTCCCTACCCGCGTTGTGAGAGGCAATCATTACATTTTATTGCAATTATGCAAGCCAGGTTCCGTCTCACCATGACTTAATTATAATTTACATTAAAAAGCAAGCATGAATTTTCTTGGCAAGCAAGTTCATCTTCGCTAATATCAAGGCAAAACAACAAGGATGTGTTTTTAGAACTAGAGAAAGTTGCCAACTTCATATCACTGAAGTCGGCTAACTCATATAGGGTTAAACTTCTAAAACGCGCTGCTAGATGGTGCTACGCCTATCACTGTAGAGATGCCTACAGGACAATTTGCGCTGCCTGACTAGCCGGAAAAACCTTGTGTCTGGCCGAACCTATTTATTTGGAGCTAGTTCGATCATGAATCCTAACCAACATTCTAACAATTCTTTGAGCAATATAACACTGGTTGCTACAGTTGATAGTGGCACTGGGCGGCAAATTTTTCCAGAAATTGTAAAATCACCAGAGGCTGCCTTGCTTGTTGCTCATAGTCTTGCGATTACTATCGTCATCTATGCGATCGCAAAGTCTATCGCCATTGTTATCACCGCTTGGCGCGGACAAAAGTAATATCAAATCCGGGTAATTAATTGTTGTATAAACAGTAGGGGCATGGCATTGCCACGCCCTTACCCATTGCGTGTTCGACAAAAGTGAAAATTGCTATAAATTTAGTTAACGAACAAAGTAAATAGCTTGTCCGAAAACAACGATCAATCCCGTCACAGTAAAAGCGAGATAATCACGTTTTCGATAAGGAGGCAATTTTTCTACCGGCGGCAATCCATGATAGCCTCTGGCTAACATTGCCTGATAGATGCGTTCCCCGCGTTCGTAAGTGCGGATAAACAAAGACCCCATCATATTGCCAATGACGCGACGTGTGGCAGCATTGGTAAGCATTAAATTCCGCGACAAGGCTGCCCGACGCATACTGGTAAACTCATCAATTAAAACCTGAAGATAGCGATACATTGAGGTCATAATTGCCACCATCAATAGAGGCATTCGCAAGGCTTGCAAGGCTTGAAACAGAGAAGGAATTGAAGTCGTCAAAATAAGGAGATTAAGCAACGATAGGGATAAGATGACCTTGATGGTAACACTCCCTAGAACCATCAATCCCATGTCTGTCACCTGTAAAACTCCCCAAGACCAGACAACTTCACCTTCACGCCGCCATAGAGTTCCCAGCAAAACCACACCCACAAAAGCAAATTCGACCGCCAAGCGTGCCAGCAAGGGTCTTAACGCTACCCTGCTCAGTACGATTAACCCAAGTATCCCCAGACTGTAAATGCCCCACGTTTCCCAGCGTCCGTTAGGGGTTAAGACAATAGCGAAGACATAGATAACCGTACAGGCTAGACGAGTTTGGGGAGTCAGTGCGTGCCAGAACGTCCGGGGTTGAGAGGTAGGTTCTGTCCGAAACGCATGAACGTGCAGGAGCATATTTTAGTCCGAACGCTCAGAATCGGGGTTGCGATTGGTCGCCGAATGACGGACGAGCAATTTTCCGATTCCCCAAGCCAGGCCAAACGTTGTCAAGGTTCCCACTAAACCTGCCATCGGCGTAGCAATACCTTCTGGTACACCTCTGAGAGCATATTCTTCAAATACCTTATAGAAAGGTAGCTTGCGGGCTGGGGCTTCTTCGGCTGTCTTGCCTTCAAATTGTAAATCTTGAGCAACTCGGTCTAAGCCGTCTGGGTCAGAACTGGCAAACGGAGAGAGAAACACCGCCACGATGAGGGCTATGCCCAAACCAGTGAGGATAAAAAAGCGATTGCGCTTCTGCAAAGAAGGATTTGTCATATCAGTTAACTATCGAGGCAACAGCGTTATTTTTACGAAAGATTTTCTTTATCTGCGGTTAAAGCTCTCCGATAGCGATATGGTGGATCGTAAAACAGATCGGGACGCGATCGCCAAACAGAACTGACGGCAACTAGCGTAATCAAAGCTTCTCCCACGCCGATGAGCAAGTGCCAGGAAACCATCGCAGTAAGCGCGATCGTTAAGGGAACCGTTCCCGACCAAGCCAGTTCCAACGCAGTCATCACGGCGGCGACGACAACGCTTAACCAGGCCGTTACTGTCGTTCCTACCAGCATCCCCCGCCACTCGTCACGTCCGAAACTTAAGCGAATAGCTCGATAGAGATAATAGCCGCCAAAAGTTCCAATTAAGCCCATATTAAAAATATTGGCTCCCAATACGGTCAGTCCGCCATCTTGAAATAAGAAAGCTTGGACGATAAACACCACTGCTACCACCAAACTGCCAGCCCACGGCCCCAACAACACTCCTGCTAGGGTTCCCCCCACTAAATGTCCTGATGTTCCTCCAGGGATGGGAAAATTGATCATCTGCGCGGCAAAAATAAAGGCGGCACAGACTCCCATCAAGGGAATGGCTCGTTCTTGATAATCCGCCTCAACCCGCTTGAGGGAAAGCGCGATTAGCACGCCTGTCGCAACCCAGGTCAACAAAATAACTGGCGGACTCAAAAAACCGTCGGGAATGTGGAGGGCGAGATAGGGTGTTAACATGATGTATTAAAGCTAACTTGCTTATTATTTTGCGTCGATCGCGTCTGTTTTTTCAATGCCCCAGGCGGGGATTTTCAAAAAATCTTTAGATTGACCTTCTGTTGAAAAATCTGTTGGCGAAAGCGTTCTCGATATTGTATGAAATTAAGAATTTAACGGATGATTACTGGTCATCGGTTTCTCCACTGATTGTAACGTCGTTTTTCACTATCAGTCATTATTAGGATTATTATACCGATGAAGTAATTATCGCCCCCTCCTGACAATTCCCAACAAAAAGGCTAAGCTAGCTTTAATAAGCTCTATCGCAACCGTCTTCAATTCAAGTCTCAACCCTCTAGCAGCAGATGCTCATGGTAGAAGAACTGGCGATCGCTACTTACGGACTGGTCAAGCAATTCGACCGACAGCTTGCCGTCAATCACGTCGAATTGCAGGTCAAAACGGGTGAAGTCTACGGACTAATCGGCCCCAACGGCGCGGGAAAAACCACGCTTATTCGGATGTTGGCGACTGCTGAAGAACCCACCACTGGCGAAATTTATCTGTGTGGCGATCGCTTGTTGCCAGATGACAGTAATTGCCGTCTCAAACAACGCTTGGGCTATCTTCCTGATGATTTTCCGGTGTACGAAGATTTGAACGTTTGGGACTATTTAGATTACTTTGCACGTCTGTACTTTCTAAAATCTCCTCACCGCCGCCGTCGCATTCAAGAAGTCCTCGAATTAGTCCAACTAACCAGCAAGCGCCACAGTCAAATTACCACCCTTTCGCGGGGCATGAAACAGCGTTTGAGTCTCGCTCGTACTCTTTTACACGAACCGATCATTTTATTGCTCGACGAACCCGTTTCTGGGTTAGATCCCATTGCCAGATTGCAGTTTCGTGAGATTATCAAGGTTTTACAAGCAGCAGGGATGACAATTTTAATTTCGTCCCACGTCCTGAGCGATCTGGCCCTATTGTGTACTTCAGTGGGAATTATGGAATTGGGATGCTTGGTGGAAAGTACCTCTTTGAGAGAACTTTATCAACGATTGTCTCATCAACAAATTGCGGTTTCTACCCTTGGCGAATTAGACCCATTAATTACAGAATTAAAGAATCATTCTCAAGTTGAGGTATGGGAAATTATCGCTGATCGCTCTCAAGTTCGGGTTGAATTCTCAGGATCGCTAACAGAGCAGTCTGAACTGTTGCGATCACTAGTTACTGCGGGCATTCCGATTACGGAGTTTCAGTGTATCCAAGAAGATTTAGAAGCTATCTTTCTGAAATTGGGTCACAAGCAAGCGTCTTAACAATGAACAATAATCAATAAACAATTATTAATTTTTTAGCAGGAGAATTAGGGATGATGATGAGATTAATAGATAGGTTGGGAGATTGGAATCCGCAGTTATTTCGGGAAGTTAAAGGACGGCTAAAACCGCGCAATCTTTGGCTTGCTGTCGCGATTTCGGTGATCGGACAACTTTTGCTATTTTTGTCATTTGAAAGTGTCCTACCCACCTCAAAAGAGGATTACGATCCCTTACGTGGCTTTTCTAACCGTTACTGTTTGGGAAGTCCTCCTCCTGGTTGGGAAGGCTACCAACAATCTGGCCATTACATCCCTAACGATTATTGTTTGCAAGACTTTCACGGACAGTGGATACTCAATTGGCAACTGTGGTGGCTGGATTTATTTTTTGCCATAAGTGTAATAGGGATTTTCATTCTTTTAGTGGCAGGCGTTTACTTACTCATTGCCGATCTTTCCAAAGAAGAAAATAAAGGCACTTTAAACTTTATTCGTCTCAGTCCCCAATCTGCCAAAGATATCTTTTGGGGCAAAATTTTAGGCGTTCCTATTTTGATTTATTTAGTCGGAATGCTGGCTTTACCGTTGCATTTACTAGCAGGATTGAATGCTTATATTCCGCTTGGTTTAATTCTAGGATTTTATAGCGTTTTGATTGCCAGTGGAGCTTTTTTCTACAGTCTAGCTTTGTTGTTTGGCTTGATTAGCTCAAAACTGGGAGGATTTCAAGCTTTTCTCGGCAGTGGTTCAGTTCTGTTTTTCTTCTTTGTCATGACTGCTATTACGGGTGAGAGAATAGTTACTCATACCCCTTTTGATTGGGTAATTCTGTTCTACCCTGGCACCGTTCTTTCCTATTTAGTTCATGCCACTTCTCTACCGCTAGAGAAGCTCAATTTTCGGATGGATTCTCATTTGCAAGATTTAATTTGGTACGGACAATCATTGTGGAAAATTGCCTGGGTGGGGATAGGACTAATCATTCTTCATTATGGGCTATGGACATATTGGATTGGACAAGGACTCAAACGGCGTTTTCGCAACGCTAACGCAACATTACTAAACAAACAAACCAGTTATTGGATCTCCGGCAGTTTTGCAATTGTTGCAGTGGGATTTATTTTACAATCTGCCGATACCCATGAGTTAAAACAAAATTGGAAAATTTTTCAAGTTTTTCTCGTTTTCTTTGCCCTTTTGCTGACGACTATTTTGAGTCCTCACCGTCAAATTTTACAAGATTGGGCCCGCTATCGCCATCAAACACAACAGAATCACCGTTCGTTGTTAAAGGATTTAATATTAGGAGAAAAAAGTCTTGCTATAGTTGCAATCGCTTTCAACTTGGGCATTATTCTCCTCTATTCAATTCCTGTGCTCGTGCTGTCGCCCCTAAATGTAATGGAGCAGTTAGACATCTTTTGTGGTTTGCTGCTGAGTGTTAATATGAGCTTGATTTATGCGGCGATCGCGCAAAGATTGCTCCTTTTGAAAACTCCAAAACGCTCCGTGATTGCTGCGTTAGCAGTAGCGATCTTAATGATTCTTCCGCTTATTAGTTTGAGAATTCTAGGACTGAGTCCAAGCACTGGCGCAATAGGTTGGTTTTTCACCTTTGTTCCTATTTTTGCCGTCAGTCAATTACCTCTATCAATAGGCGCGGCGGCGGGAGCTTTTTTAGTGGTTCTTGGACATTGGACAATTTTTGCTTTAATCAATGTAGAGATGGCTAAACAACTCCAAAAAATGGGTCAATCTCAAACTAAAGCACTGTTGTCAAGTTAGGGAAAACGCTTTAGGATACGCTGAAGTTGCATCTATTACTTCATGGTAGAACACATTAAACCCCAAATCTCCGTTGCTTGGATACAGCGCATGGCAGAGATTCCCCAATCGGTTTGGGATGAACTGGCTGCTCCTTTGGCAACGCCTTTTTTAGAATGGGAATGGTTGAATAATCTGGAAACCTCTGGCAGTGCGACGGCAAAAACCGGATGGCAACCGTGTCACTTGACGGTGTGGCGAGATAGGCAACTCATCGCGGCAGCACCATTATATGTTAAGGGACACAGCTACGGCGAGTTTGTCTTTGACCATCAGTGGGCAGATCTTTCTTATCGCCTCAACCTCCCCTACTATCCTAAATTGTTAGGAATGATGCCTTTTACCCCAGCAACGGGGTATCGTTTTTTAATAGCACCTGAAGAAGATGAGGAAGAAATTACTTCCTTGATGGTAGCCGCGATTGATCGCTTCTGCGATCGCAATCAACTTTCTGGGTGCAATTTTCTCTTTGTCGATCCCCAATGGCAACCCCTAATAGAACGTTTTGGTTTTAAGGGTTGGTTGCATCACAGTTACATTTGGACGAATCTGGGGTTGAATCATTTTGAGGATTATTTAGGGTTATTTAATGCCAATCAGCGACGCAATATTAAGCGCGAACGAAAGGCAGTCACTCAAGCAGGATTGCAAGTGAAGATGTTAACGGGAGAAGACATTCCCCAGGCTTTATTTCCACTCATCTATCATTTTTACAGCAGTACCTGTGATAAGTTTTATTGGGGTAGTAAATACCTCACTCGTAAGTTTTTTGAACAACTTTATCCTCGCTATCGCCATCGAGTTGTTTTAGTCGCCGCTTACACAGCAAATGACGCAAGACATCCGGTGGGTATGTCGTTTTGTGTTCGCAAAGGTGAAAATTTATACGGGCGCTATTGGGGAAGTTTGCAAGAGTACGATTGCCTGCATTTTGAAGCGTGTTATTACAAACCGATAGAATGGGCAATTGAAAAAGGAATTACGATGTTCGATCCGGGTGCGGGGGGAAGTCACAAGCGTCGGCGTGGATTTTTAGCAACTCCTAACTACAGTTTGCATCGTTTTTACAATCCAAAAATGAGTCAGATCTTACACCATTATATTGATGAAATTAATGGCATGGAAAAAGAAGAAATAGAAGCGATTAATCAGGATTTACCTTTCAGCAAGCGGGAAATAAATTTAAAAATTGATAATTAGTAAACTGTCGCGCACCTTCTTGGTGCAGTTCCTCCTTGGGAGCCACCCCCTTGCGGGGGTTCCCCCCGTTGTGGGGAGTGGCGTGGAAACCACCAAGACCGGACTGCACCGCTAAATTACCTATTGCCTGTCCACCAACCTGACGGGAGCAATTTACCGTGATATTTGTGTACATTTTCTAGCGTCATCTGATAGCCCCACGCTTCTCCTAACCCTTCACCTGCTATGGTATAGACGGGAATGCGCTGTCGGAGGTACTCGTTTTCGTCAAGCGATCGCAGTGGGTGATAATCTTCTAAGCGATCGAGTTGTTCTAAAACATTTTCATCGGCAAAGGTAAGCAAGTATCCCTCGACTTTTGCCTTCCCTTCTGTCATAG
Source organism: Microcystaceae cyanobacterium (assembly GCA_041743025.1). Classification (GTDB taxonomy): domain Bacteria; phylum Cyanobacteriota; class Cyanobacteriia; order Cyanobacteriales; family Microcystaceae; genus JBGTNM01. The sequence continues at coordinate 35,852 of JBGTNM010000046.1, read as the reverse complement.
CGGGATAACCCAAACCAAGGTAATAGAGATTGCCATAAGTAAAGGCTCGAATTTTTTCTCTCACTTTACCACCACAATAAAGCGGGTAGTTACATTCCCCTGGCTTTAGCGTTCCATACACAAAAACTTTTAAGTGACTGCCCATTTTTTCTCTCTTTGTTGTTAGTTTAAGGGCAGCTTTTCTAGTCTAACTTTGTACTTGCTTAAGTTTAATCGTTAAATCGCCCAAAATCGATCTTCTCCTGACGTAATTTCTTTAACACCCTCAATTTGCTGGAGTTCGTTGATTTTATCATCTTCAACAGAAACCCCAATAATTCCCAAACCATCCATCATTTGTTCAATTTGACAGCCTGCTGCTTGTAGTCGTTGTGCGACTGCCGATAAATTCTCACGGCGATCGCTGTCTACCATTACTAAATAGCGTTTGAGATTAGACATCGGTTGACTTCCCTTATCTATCTTAAAAGTAGGGTGGGCATTGCCCACCTACAGCCATCTTACTAGCGCGAGAGGGCTTGCACCAATCCAATGCCCACATCTCGACTCGGCAAGGAAAGGCGGCGAGCATGGCGCGTGAGCAAGTTCCACAGATCTCGTCCCTGTTTGCCGGTTGCTTGGGCATACAAGGCGGCAATCCCTGCGACATGAGGCGTTGCCATACTCGTCCCATTGAGTCGTTCGTAACGAGTCGGTAGCGGATAACTCGAATAAATATTAACACCAGGAGCAGCAATATCGACTTGTCCGCCATTGGGGTTAATGCCACCACAAGAGAACCAAGCGATTTGCAGGCGAGCATCCACTGCCGCAACTGCCATAAACGAAGGACAATTAGCAGGCGCACCTACTGGGGCAATTAGGCGAGGTCGTTGACTTTCATTGCCCGCCGCCGCTACGATAAGCGTACCTTCATCTAAAGCGCGATCGCCGACTTGTTCGTAAAAATTGCTGTAGCGTTCGCCGCGAGAGACGCTACTACCTAAAGACAGAGAAATTACGGCGCAGTTGTTGGTAATTGCCCAGTTAATGCCATCGACAATATTAAAAGAAGAACCGCTACCGTCATCCCCTAGCACTTTCCCCGCATAAATCTCTGACTCGTAGGCAACCCCGTAACGCGGCAGTATGCTTGGACGGCGAGGCCCGCAGGCGGTTCCGATACAATGGGTTCCATGGCCGTTGCCATCTTGGGCAGTGGCAACACCAATAATAAAAGATTTGCTGACCAGCTTGCGACCGATAAAATCGGGATGATTTAAGTCCAAACCCGTATCGAGAACGGCAACGCGGATGCCGCTACCGCTATGCGGCGATTGCGTCACCTTGGTAATTTGCAATACCCAAGTATCGGCGGATTCATTGACGGCGGTGGCAGTCGCTTCGGTTTGTTGTTGCGTGGGGAGGAGTTTGTCGATGAGTTGGTTAACGCCATCGCGATACCCTTCGAGATATTGCCGCGAAAGGTTAGTAGGATCTTCAATGGCGTGCCAAGTTTCTTCTTCGGCGACTGCTAGAATCGGCACGCGAGTATCTTCAACGGCGGCTATCAATGCACCTTCTTGCGGTGGTGTCAGAGGCTCGTTGAGCAAGGCAACTCCCAGACGATCTAGGATGACGATATCAGATTGTCCGAATTGCTCGTCATTTAAAAATCCTCCCGGTACGTTAGCGGTGTTGGCAACTCTCATGCCGTCTTCGATGTCAGCACGTTGGCGGATGGCTTGTAGTCCGTCATCGATACGATGTTTGTCCAACAAAACGAGATAGCGTTTTGCCTGACCAGGAGCAGTGGTATTGGCGTAGGTCATCGGTATTTTCCTCTTAAAAGCGCATTGGTACTCCCTGCCTCCGCCTAATGGGAGACAGTCGATCACTTTAGATTTGGAGGGTTAGGAAAAGTTAAAGGATGACGTGATTGAACCTTAAATCCGTGACAAAAAACGCTCAGGGGGCATTGCAAACTTAGCCGTTAATCCTAACCTAGCATGAGCCGCGATCGGCTTGGGAGAATTTAGCAAAACTTAACGCCTGTTGTTTTTATGTAAGAGGTTGTTTATCAAAAAAAAACATCAAAATAGGTTAATCGATATGAGAGAATATTTTTTAGATCAAAGCGTAAGTAAAGATTGCTATGCCTTTATTGTCAATACATCGTGGATTAAGAAAGCCACTAGGGTTTGGGCTGGTGCTCAGCCTTCTCATTGGCACAGTTGCGATCGCAAGCGACTCGTCTGAATTGTTCAGTCTTTTTCAACCTATTCCAGTTAAGGTCAATGAGAGCTTCATCAGCCCCCTTGTAGAGCTATTTGGGGATGTGTCAGTAGGACGTAAGGTTTTTGTGGCTGGTAATACCGTTATAAGAGCCGACCCTGAGACGCGGATTTGCATTGGTAGCGAAACCAACTTACAGGACAACATCCTATTTTTAGCACTTCACAACTCTCCGGCTCCTGCTGCACCCTGCGGTAAGATTTCTAGCAGTACAGGAGAGCGCAACAGCATTGCTCATCAGGCTATTGTGAAAAACTCACAGATTGGCAATTTTACCTTTGTTGGCTTTCATGCCCAGTTGAATAATGTAGTGTTAGAAGATGGCGCATTTGTTCTGCACGGCGCTCGCTTAGAAAATGTACGAATTAAGCGTGACCGCCTTGTCCCAATTGGCTCTGTGATCACTACACAAGCCGAAGCAGATGCTTTACCGCTAAAAACTGAAGACAATGCTGAGTTTCAAAATGAAGTCTTAGAAGTTAACGAAGAGTTTGCTGAACATTACGCTGAATTGTTTGAATCTGAAGGGTTTGACGCGATAACTGGAGCTAGTCCGGCTCCCGCTACAAGTTGGAATCCCAATCCTGTCAGCCCCACCCTGGGAGACAATATTCAGCTTGATGAGTTTGTTCGACTTGTGGGAGATGTTCGACTTGGCAGTAATAGCAGCGTTGGACAGCGGACTTCTATTCGGGCTGATGAGGGTGCGCCGATTATAGTTGGTAATGGTGCTGTGATTGAAGATCGAGTCACAGCTGATGCTCTAAGGACTAGATAGTAGAACGGCTCTCCCGTACTCTTGATGATAATAAAAACTTACGCTTCACTATAAAACGAGCGTAATGACAATGAATCGATATTTACGAGTTCTGCAATTGTTTTGGAGTACATCGATCGAGGCGGAGTTGGAATATCGCCTCAATTTTTTGATTGCCACTTTTACCAGCTTTGCGAATTTAGTCGGCAGTGTTTTTAGTTTGTTTTTGTTTTACCGCACGGGCTATACTTTTGCAGGTTGGAGTTGGCAAGAAGCTCTAATCGTGTTAGGAATTTTCACACTGTTGCAGGGATTTTCTACCACCTTTCTCGTTCCCAACTTAAACCGAATTGTCGAACAAGTTGAACAGGGAACGTTAGATTTTGTTTTACTCAAGCCGATTAGCAGTCAGTTTTGGCTATCAGCTAGAATCATTTCACCTTGGGGAATTCCCGATTTACTCTTTGGGGTCATTATTGTGTTTTACGCGGGAACCAGTCTTCATTTAGTCTTAGATAATTTTTTACTGAGTATCCTTGCTATTTTCTTTGGGATGATTATTTTATACAGCTTGTGGTTTATGTTGGGAGCGACAAGCATTTGGTTTGTCAAAATCTATAATGTAACGGAAGTTCTTCGAGGTTTGTTAGAAGCAGGAAGATATCCGATTGCTGCCTATCCTGCCTCCTATCGCATCTTTTTTACCTTTGTCGTTCCTGTTGCTTTTCTGACAACGGTTCCGGCTGAAACACTATTAGGAAAAAGCCAGTTTTCTTGGCTATTGAGTGCAGGTCTTTTAGCTTTGGTATTGCTGATTATTTCTCATTTTTTCTGGCAATTTGCTTTGCGGTTTTATACGAGTGCTTCTAGTTAAAATAGGCAATAGGATCAGGATTTTTAGGATTAACAATATTTACAGGATTTACAGAATAAAATAAATGTATTGGTATGATGGAAACCTGATTGAAGCTGATACGATTCAACTTGATTTGACAGATCCTGCACTGATTTACGGCGCGACGATTTTTACCACTTTGCGCGTCTATCAACGATCGCTCGAACACGACTTAACGCAATGGGAATCTCATTGTTATCGCTTGTACCAAAGTTTAAAAGCATTGCAATGGCAATTACCCAATTGGGAAAAATTACGACGAGGCGCAGAAATTTTACTTTTACATTACCCTGTTTTGAGAATTACTTTATTGTCCGATGGTCGAGAATGGATTGTAGGGCGTTTTTTGCCTGAAGATTTAGTCCTTAACCAACAAGAAGGGGTGCGGGGATGGGTGGCGAATAATTCGCTCTATCATCGCAGTTTAGCTATTCATAAAACGGGTAATTATTTAGGCGCATGGCTGGCATTACAACAAGCGAAAAAATTAGGAGCAACCGAAGCGATTTTAGTTGCTACTAACCAAAATTGGTTAGAAACCAGTACAGGAAATTTGTGGGGATGGAAAGAGGGAAGTTGGTGGACACCTCCCATCGAAGCCGGAATTTTGCCAGGAATTGGACGTTTACAACTGTTGAATTGGTTAAATTATCAACAAATTCCAGTTTTTGAAAGGGAATGGACAGCAGATTTTATCAAAACATTAGAAGTAATTGCCTATAGCAATAGTGTCGTTGAAATGATTCCTTTTCATCGCATTGATTGTTTGTCTGAAAAAATAACTTTCAATGTGTCTCACCCGGTGCTGCGACAGCTACGGGATTACTATATTAGTTATCAGTAATCGCTTTTCGTTTAACGGGCAAGATGCCCGTACTACTATCAACTATTAACGATTAAGACTCGATTAAGAAATACTTCTAATTCTTCTCCTTCAATGACTTCGGTCTTTAAAAGTTGTTGGGCAATTTCTTCTAATAATTCCCGATTGAAATTGAGAATTGATAGGGCGTGTAGGTGTTCTGTCTCGACAATTTGTTTGACTTCCTCGTCGATCGCTCTAGTCGTATCTTCACTCAACAAACGGCGAAGATTGCCATTGCGATCGCCCAAAAAATTCGCTGAGGAGCGTTTTTCATAAGCTAAAGGGCCGAGGGTTTTACTCATGCCGTAAGTAGTGACCATGCGTTCGGCAATTTCAGTGGCGCGTTGCAAGTCATCTGATGCGCCGTTGGTAACACTACCAAAGACAATTTCTTCGGCAGCGCGTCCGCCGAGTAACATAGCGATTTGTTGGCGAAATTCCGTATCATTTATCAAAAAACGGTCTTCTGTCGGAATTTTGAGCGTATAACCAAGGGCAGAAAGTCCCCTGGGAATGATGGAAATTTTCGACACTTTTCCGCCACCTGGCATGATAGCACCGACCAAAGCATGACCGACTTCATGGTAGGCAACCACTTTTTTCTCAGTCTCATTGAGGACGCGGCTTTTTTTCTCCAGTCCTGCTATAACGCGCTCAATGGCTTCTTGAAAGTCCTGTTGCGTAACAGTCTCCCGATGGTTGCGTGCCGCTAATAGTGCCGCTTCATTGACCAAATTGGCTAAATCGGCCCCCGCAAAACCAGGGGTTTGAGTAGCGATCGCTTTGAGGTCGATGTTTTCAGCCAACTGGATCTTCTTAGCATAAATGTTGAGAATGGCTAAACGACCAGAGAGATCGGGACGATCTACTAACACTTGGCGATCAAAGCGTCCGGGACGCAATAGCGCAGAATCTAGGGTTTCTGGGCGGTTAGTTGCGGCTAGAACAATGACCGTTGAATCGCTAGCGTTGAAGCCGTCCATCTCGGTAAGCAGTTGATTGAGGGTTTGCTCGCGTTCGTCGTTGCTACCACTCGTCAAGTTGCCACTGCTGCGGGATTTGCCAATGGCATCGAGTTCGTCAATAAAAATGATACAGGGAGCGACGCGCTTAGCTTGTTCAAACAAATCGCGCACCCTAGCAGCACCCGTCCCGACAAACAACTCCACAAACTCAGAAGCCGACATACTAAAAAAAGTCACCCCCGCTTCTCCCGCTACTGCTTTCGCTAGTAAGGTTTTGCCCGTTCCTGGCGGCCCTACTAGCAACACGCCTTTAGGGATTTTTGCGCCAATTTTGCTAAAACGTTCGGGATTTTTGAGAAATTCGACGATTTCTACTAATTCTGTCTTGGCTTCTTCAGCCCCTGCTACGTCGGCAAAGGTAATTTTAGCGGCTTCTCCTTCGACATAGACTTTCGCCTTGCTCTTACTAAAAGCGAGTGATTGGCGGTTTTCATTGCGATCCAAGATAAAAATCAAGGCTAGAACCACGATCAGGGAAGGCACAGTCCAGCTTAGCGCCGTCCAGAGCCAAATATTTTTCGGGGGTGGTGCGGATTCAAAGATGACTCCCTTGGCTTGTAGGCGTTGAGGCAAGTTGGGATCGTTGACTGGAATGGTCGCTATCTCTTCCTCTGGTTGCGGTGAGGAAGATTGCTTAGGGGCTACTTCTGGTGATTTAGAGCCATAAAACGGATTTTGGGAGTTTTTGGCAGCATCTAAAGTATTTTCGGGAATCGGAAACAGTTCTTCAGCACTTTTGAGGGGTAAAGTGGGTTTGAGTTTGTAGCGGATCAGGCGATCGCCAATTTGCACCCTATATACTTCGCCTTGGTCTACTTGCTTAAGAAATTCGCTGTAGGGTTGCAGGGGAATTTCTTTTGAGGAACGAGGAATAAACAGGTAGATCAGGAAAGATACCCCAGCCGCGATCAGGAGTAAATTGCCGAGGGGGGGGAGGCGAGGAGGTTGAAATTTATCTTGAATGCCCATCGATACCGTTCTCTCGCAAGGAAGGTGATTATCTCTTAGGGTAACAAGAGAACTCTGTAACTTGAGGGCCTTTTTGCGTAAAGTTACGCCGGCGCGTTATCGGTGGGAGGCGATGCAGCGAATCGAGCAAGAATTACCTGCAAGAACCCAATACCATTACCAAATCGTTTTAACATGAGGATAATTTAAAATCTTGCTATCACAACTCACCATAGGAATATCATAACGCCTCGCGATCGCCACTAAAATTCTGTCGGCGGGATCTTTATGAAAACGGTCGGGTAATAGGATTATGAAGTAACCAAAGCCACACATGGGTATCCAATAAAATCATTCTGAATCAAGCATCCCAAAGTTCAGACATCGGTTCATCAAAATCACTGGCAATGATAATGGGTTTTCCTCTTAGGGGGTAATGTCTAGTGGTAAGAGGATTTTTTGAGACTTCAGCGACAGTTACCTGTTCGAGAATTGCTTTAATCTCATCAGATAGACTAAGATTATTTTGAGTCGCAAGGATTTGTAATTTTTCGAGAATCAAAGGATTAATATTATCGAGAATTACTTGAGTCATAAGCTGTACAACATCTATATTCCTAGTTTAGATCAGTATTAGGTAGATTGGATTTTACTATCGTTCAACCCAACACTGGAGAGCGATTGAGTTGGATCGAGGTCACGAAACCCTACCTACAAATTTAGTCTAAAACCTTTACTTTATATTATCGATATTTATCTGAGTAGTAGCTGCCACTTTGTGATCGCCTACCTCTTGACTGAGAGATAAGAATTGGTAATAGTACTCGTAAGACTGACATCACCTCTACGGTTGAGGATAGTAGCTTCCCATGAGCGATCGCCCACTTTCCGAGACAAGGTTAAAGATTGGTCATAATAATTTAATGCCTCTTGGTGATCTTCTAACTCAAAATAGGCACAATCCTATTGCAAGCATAATTATAAGCAAATTCGTAATCTCTCCCCGCACCGATCGCATCGTAAAAGGCGATCGCAAACTCAATCGCCGCCCTGTCGCCAATTGCCTGCCTCATACCTACTACATAGGGGATGTGCTGTGCGATCGCCTCTGCCTGCACTTGGAAGTAACAAGCGTTGAGAACCACACACTCGACTGTATCGGCAAATAGTTGGAATAATCCTGCTACAGCTTGCGATGAGATCAGCTTAACTTTTCCCGATTGATCTTCTAAGACTAACCCATCTTCTCCTGTACCATGCCCTGAGAAATGGACAATATTGGGTCTAACAGCGAGAATTTGCTGGCTAAAATCCCCATAGCGAACGGCTTCGGCTGTCACTATCTCAAATCCGATATTTCTAAGTTATTATTAGCATATTATTAAGTCGATTTCTCTTAAAATTTTTGATATTTCTATGACTCAGCTATCCCAGACTTCCCCAAAACACCCCAGACGAATTGTTTCAGAATCTAGCCTTTCACCTGAAGAAATTGCCCAACGCAGCGCAGCTAGAGAAGAATTTGCGGCACGATGTCGTCCCATTTTTGAAAGGCTTCGTCCCGAATTAATCGAAGACCATTACAATTGGTTTATTGCTATCGATCCTGATAGTGAGCATTATTTTCTCGATCCTAACTTAGAAGGACTCATTGAAAAAATACGCCAAAAATATCCCGATGGAGTTACGCAATCAACTATTTATCGTTTAAATGAAACGGGAACCTGTGGGAGAATATGATAGGGGGAAGGTTTGGTGAGAATGGAGAGTTATTCTTTGACATTGAACTAATTTCTGCTAATGGTGAACAGCTTCCTGTTGAGGTGCTAATTGTCAATAAGCCTAAAGATATTTTAACGCTAAAGTTGGCTAACGAAGGTTTTTAGTGAGCTTTTTAAAGCTCAAACCCGTTGTCAAATAGAGGCTCAAGGCTTTACTAGGAACTTTCCGACTTTCGTTGCAATTTCTGACAATTTTCAATCGCGCAAAAATCCCCCAAATAGCTTTTTTAAAGGGAGAAACTACTTTTTTCGTCCATTTCATTAGTTAATTCTCTGCTAAACTTAAAAATAGAGTTTTAACAATTTTTCTATTTTACTGGGAGTGTAACAAGTGTATGACCACACAAACACATCCAACCTCTCAAACTCTGTACGAGCGAGATTATGCTCTCTGGTTAGAGACAACTATAGAGCAACTCAGACAGGGGAAGTTTTCGGTTTTGGATTTAGAGAACTTGATTGAGGAGTTGGAAAGCATGGGGCGGAGTGATCGGCGCGATGCAGAAAGTTTGCTAACTCGCCTGTTTGAACATCTCCTCAAATTATCCTACTGGGAATTGGAGCGAGAATACAACCAAAGGGGATGGAAGGTCGAAATTCGGAATTTTCGGCTTCAGATCAATAATCTGCTTGAAGATAGCCCTAGTCTTAAATCCTATTTAGAGAAAATTTTCGAGAAATCTTATAATAATGCTCGAAAAATGCTCATTGATGCCACTGGGTTAGATGCCACAAACTTTCCGACTTCTGCGATCGCGACTTTAAATGAAGCCTTAGATGAAGATTGGTTTCCTGATGATCGATGTTGAATTGCAATTCTTTACCTAACTACCGGCTACTAACTGCTTTAAGCGACGGCTTTCTTGCTCGATGACCTTACGAGAAAAGTCTTTATCACGAGCCAGCAGATTATCAAACAAGGAGCCTTCGATGACAATCAGGCAAGTTTGAGCAGTGGCAGATCTCAACGTAGCAGAGGATTCCGTTTTGGCTAACACTTCAAGATCGTTTAACAACTCTACCGCCGTTATTTCACCGACTTCAATGCCGCCATCGTCGCGGATGCGCTTATATTCGACCTTGCCGTTGATTAATAACAGTAAATCTTGGCAAAATTGACCCTGTTCTAGGATGGTTTGGGAGTTGGGGTACTGTTTAAGAGAGGCTTGATAGGCTAAGTCCATTAAGCTCGTTGTACTCAAACTTCCCAACAGGCGAACGCTCGATAAATAGAGCAATTTTTCGAGGGAACTAATCGTTGAAGCATCGGCGGGTTGTAAAATCTGTTGGGCGGTTTCTTTGACGAGGGGATTGAGCATTAAATGAGAGTCTAACAGTTGGCGAGCTTGTTGACGAGCGCGATCGCGCTCGCAGTGTGCCAGCAAGTAGAGGCTGACGGCTTTTGTAAACGAATCGGGTTCTGCCAAAAATGCTTCTAAGTAACCCACCATCACAGCTTCGGGAACCTCAGTCGGACAGTAATCGCCTAGAGTGAGTTGTTGCTCAATGCGAGATAAAAGCAGGGGGTTGAGGCGTTGCTGCCAATTTTGCTTAGCGTTGGTCAACACTTCGCTTAAAACGCTATAGCTCAAACAAGCTAACGCCAAAGCCAGTTGAGTCGTTTCCGTTCCAGGTTCTAACTGTTCGAGAATTTCTAAAACTCCTTTGGCAATCAGGCGTTGTTTTTGTTGCAGCGTGCCTTGTAGCAAGCGCAATCCAGCCAGGAGGTGAGGACGAGCGAGGGAGGTGCTTTGGCCCGCAAGGGTGCAATGCCTGTCTTTCAATTCCTCAAGCTGGTGCAGAAGAATATTCCCCCGTCGCCGTAGTTGTGCGTTTTCGTCTAAGCCGGCTAAAATTTGGGCTTCTTCTTCGAGAGTCAAGCCGTATTCTTGAGAGAGCGATCGCAGGGTAGAACCGTCTTTTTGCAGCACTTCCCCGATAGATTTCTCTTTTTTGACTACTTTAAGCAGTTCTCGTCCTAATCCTTTAGCCCCTCGCCTGCGCTTACTGGTCACTAAACCGTGAATCCGTTGCCGGAAACTTTGTAGGCGTAGTTGATTTTCGCGGGTGCGCTGTTGGTTGGGGTCGAGTAGGTCGGGGTCTTCCACGCCCAATTCCGTTACGATGTTTAGGTGTTCTTGTTCGCTGATGCCTAATTCTTGGCGCATCTGTTGTAAGACTTCCAAGCTGCTAGTCGAGTTGACATAACCTTCTTCTAAAGAATCCCGTAAAATGCCTTTATACGCTTGCAAGCGTTTGTCCCCGGTAAAACCAGGTAGAATCTTCGCTAAGACGTACACTTCATCAGCATTGAGGGATTCGAGGGAACGTCCCTCCAAAAAACGAGAGACATCGACTTGCAGTTTAGTCAATTGCTGACGCAGGCGGCCCGCAAGGCTTTCACGGCTGTAGCGCTCCGATGACCGCCCCCAAGTTCGGGACAGCCAGAGGGTGCTGACGATCACCAATAAAATATTAAACAGATATTGCAAGAGTAAGGGTAATTTGGCAATGTAGGCTCGTCCGGCAAACAGGAAAAAGAAATTAAAAATGCCAAAGGTACAGAGCGTAAAAATTTGGTGCTGTAACTGTTGGGAAGTCAGCGTCGGCAAGCGTTTTAATTGATAGCTTTTGTAGAATTTTTCTAACTTTATTCCGAGAAAGTAACTGAGGACGCTGCACAAGCCAATGGTGAGGGGAACGGCAACCAGTTTCGGAATCGGAATCGGCGTATTAAATAAGTAAAAGCCAGGGTCAAATAGGGTTTCGAGTTGGTTTTCCTGATGCGACCACGCCCCAGACAACAAATAAGCCCAACTACCCGAATAAAGATAATAATAGAGGAAAAAACCGACCACTAAACCCGCATAACTGTAATAGAGGAACTTATAATCAGGCTTTTTGAGGCGTTCCCAATAAGTGCGTTCAGCATCAATATCAATACAAGGACTGTGACAGGCGACACAAGCGCTGACTTCGGTACCGTCTGCGTTGACACTGCGGCACATGGATTGGGTGATTGCCGTTCGCTCGCCTTCATGGGCAATACTATTGAGTAATCCCCTGGGTTCCCCATAAAATTCCTGAACCGGAGACATCGGACAAAAATACTGACACCAGGTTTTCCCCGCATAGAGATAGCCGATTAAGATGGCAGAACCAATTGTAAATATTAAAAAGCAACCTAAAGCCAGCCGATTTGAGTCAAGAAAGAGGATTCGAGCGCAGACTCCTACGTAAAGTAAGAAAAATTGAAATTGAACGTAGTTGCGTCCCAGCCAAGAATTTGCGGCGATTTTGACTAATTCAGTGCGTATTTGACCTGTTTGTGGATCGGTTCGCTTGCGCTGGCGTTGTTTCCCCAAGGCGCGGGGAATTTGTGAGAAAAAGCTCAACGGACAAATCCGCCGCCAAAATTCATGGCCGAAAACCAAAAGCAAGAACACGCCACCGGGGACAATCAACCCCCAAAATAGGGAATTTCCGAGCGGATAGGCACGTTCCTCCAAACAAACGCCTTGTACGCGGATGCAGGTACGATCTTCGAAGACAGACGCTTTGAGGTGTAAGGGACTCCAAGTAGAATAGGGGTCAGTCAGCCAAGCAGAGACAGGATCGTAAAATAAAGAGAAAATTAATAGCAACCAGCCGCAGGCAAGAGCCATCCGGATCAAGTGCATGGATTTTTCAGAAATTTTCGCCAACATTTTTAATTACCAGAGTTTTTATTTTTTTTCTGAAGAAATTGCTTGAACAACGGCTTTCCTCGTTTTGCAGCATATTTGATTTTGTAGGAGGCTTCATCTCCCTCCCCTGTTTTTTGAATCAATCCTTGCTCAATTAGAGGAGAAAGCATCTTGGCGGCAGTGTCTTCGTCTTGGCACAGATGCACGGCAATATCGAGTAAGCTGCACTCTTTTTGATGTCTCAACCAGTTGACCAAATGGCGTTGAGCGTCTGAAAGTTGCTGCAAGTCGCGGTAGGTAAATCCAGAATCCAAAATCGTAAATCCAAAATCGGTTGACAACTCAAGTTAATTGAGGATATGCGAGACAATATGCTGGATTTCCAGCGTAAGAGGATGCTCTGGATGGTGCAGGCAAAACAGCCCTTGACTGCCAAGGCGTAGCATTTCTGTTGAAAGCGGTAAAACTCCGGCGACAGGCAGTTGGTAAGTTTCGTGAACTTTGTCTTTGAGGATGCCAAAATCAAAGTCTGGCAGTGCTTTATTAACTACTAGCAGCATTTGCGGCACTTCTAATTCTCTGGCGACTTCGACAATCACTGCCGTTCCTAAATAATCCTGTTGGTCTGGACGCAGGAGAATGACTAACGTGTTAGATAGTCCAATTGAGAGTAGAGTTTCTTCGTTTAATCCCGGATGTGTATCGACAAACAAGTAGTCTAGGTTGTAGTAATCGCTGACCTCATAAAATCCTTTTTGCAATAATTCTACGTCGTAGCCTTCGCTGAGAATCGTGGCAATGTCTTCACTTTTCATGCTCGACGGAACGAGGTAGATCTTGCCAATAGACGATTTGACTTGGGCTGAAGGGTCATTGAGAACGTAACTGACATCATAAGCGATTTGGTCTGCCGGACATTGTGCGTCCCACAGATAATCGTTGAGCGTCTTGTGAATTTTGGTTTCGTCGAGGCGAAAGAGAATATGAATCCCTGGCGATTGAATGTCGGTGTCAACAATACCGACGCGCTTGCCCAACAGTGCCATCGTCGTTGCTAAGTTGGCTGTTATGTTGGATTTGCCGGTTCCGCCTCGGTAGGAGTGGATGGAGACAATTTGGGTCATGGTGGTATGGGCTTAAGATGCGAGCGAGGTGCCATTATTCAATAGGCTTTCTCTCCTAACATTCCCGTAACCCTGGCCAAAATTGATATTCAACAATTAATCAAGCGATCGTCCGATTTTTTGAGTAAATGTGTAACTATTTGATTTCTATCCAGTTAAATTTCTGCTTTGACTGCTTTTTCTAAACGATTAGTTTCATTTTTTGCTTCTTTAAGTAAGTCATTCCAATTGTCTGGAGGATGACCACTTTCAATCATTTTCTTAAAAACTCGATAAGCGTCTGTGTTACTGTCATAGGCTCGCTTAGAGTTCTCATCGTTAACCCAGGCGAAAACAATTATTTTGCTCTGTTGATGATATCGAAAAAACAGTCGGTACTGCTGAAAGAATTTAGCTCTAAACCAGTGCTTGTACTCATCACCCAGCGTAGTGCCTTGGCGATAATCACTACGGGTTGGATCTTGAGGTATAACATCAAATGCTAGCTTTGCTATAGCAGCTAGACGCTTTGTCGCGTTTTTTTTCTGGTAGTCTTTAGGATACTTCTGACGCAAATGTTCAACCTGCGTCAAAAGTTCTTCAAACTGGTTGAGAAAGAGAGAATGAGCAAATATGTTCCACCCATTAATCACTAGGGGCTGATTGACAGACAAACTTATTCATCCTCGTCAGAGAGTGATGCATCAAGATCAAGATCAACGTCAGCAACTAAGGACTGAACACGGCTTACTAAATCAGAGCTAATTGTTTGTAAGTGCTGAGGATTTTTTTCGATATCTTGTGCCAGAAAATTCAGAAACTGCCCAAGTATAGGATCGCTCTCTGTTTGGTCAGCGCGAGAAATCATTACTTGACCATCAGGCTGGATAGTATAGCAAATTTTATCACGCTTATTCAAACCAAGTACCTTGCGAATGGGAGCAGGGACTGTAGTCTGATAGCGATCAGTAAGAGTAGATTCTGAGCATGGGGCTGGTATTACAGCCATAGCAACCTCTAAACCTATCGGTTAAACTCTATCTTAAAGGTAATGCAACTGCATTGTCTTGTCAAGCGTGACATTCTTACAGCCATTTTCTGCTTTGATGAACAGTACCCATCAAATCGTGAAAGGCTGTCTGGTAAACTGAGGAAAAAGTACGTTGTCTGCCATGCTCAAAAAGCTAAGATTGAGGCATGAAAAAAAATATGACCATAACGACAGAAGCGATCTATGAGCAGGGGGTGCTGAGGCTATCTCAGCCAATCCCATTGGCTGAAGGCACTCACGTTCAAGTCATCGTTATCTCAACCAAAGTCTCTAAAAGTCATACCCCCAGCGAGATTTTAGCAAAGATCGCTGCTTTGCCATTAGAGGGGGATAGTGATAAGTTCTCTGGGCAAGATCACGATAAAATTCTCTATCCTCCGTCAAATGCAACATGATTTTTGTCGATACCAGTGCTTGGTTTGCCAGCGTTGTTCCTTCAGATACTGATCACAAAACTGCCTCTACGTGGGTTGCTCAGAATACTCAGCCTTTGCTAACAACCGATTACGTTGTGGATGAAACTTTAACTCTCCTGAGAAGTCGTGGTGAGGCTTTGAGAGCAAGCAATCTGGGTGAGGCATTTTTTTCAGGTACGCTTACAAATCTGTATTTCTTGACGGAAGAAGATATTCGGCAGACTTGGCAGGTTTTTCGGCAGTTCTCGGATAAAGATTGGAGTTTTACAGACTGTACCAGTCGGGTTTTAATGGCTAAACTTAGTTTGGCTAATGCATTCACCTTTGATCATCATTTTCGTCAGTTTGGTTTCGTCAACGTTGTACCTTAAAGGCTAAATATTCTAGATACAAAAGGGTAACAAGGTATTAAGTAAATTTGTGTATTGAGACGCGAAGATAAGTGTCTCAATGCTTCTGAAACCTTTATCTCTATTTCACTATCCGCTACTCCAGGGTTCGCATAGACATTTGCATATTCAATTAATGCAATGGCGATATCAGCAACAGTTTTTTTAAATTCGTGGACAGGATCAATGAGTAGTTTAAGTGCTAATTGATCTAGAATAAATGTCAGAACGCTAGAAATAACCGTCAGAAATACTGTCATCTTTGATTCAAGAAACTTTCATTGATATCATTTGATAGCTAACGACTGATAGCTTTCTCAACCGAAGGCAAGTTCCAAGCCAAAGCTCACCAAGACACCAACATCGCGGAAGGCACTATCGCGAACTTCTAGCTGCCAAGTCCCCTTAACACTTTTCCCTTTAAAATTGAGCAAGGCTGGCCGGTCAACCGATGTATAAGTTCGTTTGAGGTTGCGAGTCGCTCCTCCTAGGCGATTGTGCAAGATAATATTGCCCTGACCCATTTCTGGCGGGGGAATTAACGTCACCAGCAAATCTCCAATATAAGTATGTTCGATCTCGATCGCAACCGATAGAGCCGTGACGGGGGTTGATTCGCCCACTTCTAAGGCAACGACAATCGTTTGCAGGTCGGGGAGTGGTTGGTTAAAGCTACGACGAATGACGAGATTTTGAACGGGCTGTGGCTTGGCTAATTTGACCGCCAGTTCTGCGTTTAAACGACCGTAGCCGTATAATTTACTGTGTCCGTTTTCATCATACTGACCGCCTTGGGGGTCAATTCGTTCGCAGGCACGGCGCAAGATATCGCGGACTTCCTGCGAGCGTAAATCGGGATTGACCGACAAGATCAGTGCAGCTACGCCTGCCGCACCAGGACAAGCACTAGAAGTTCCGCCAAAAGAGTTCGTGTAATGCCCTTGGGGGTCTCCTTCTAGGAACGTCCCTGGATTGTAGCCTTTGTTGCTCAATCGGTCGGTTGTCCAGATGCCAGAGGTGAGCGGTGCTGGATGGTTGAACGGCGCGTGTTCAAAATCGCTACTAGGGAAGGCACACCACACCGCCCGACCAAAATCACTGTAAACACTGCGTTTGCTGCGATCGTTACAAGCGGCTACTGCAATCACTTTTTCGTAACTAGCGTAGCCATCGTTGTCTACGCTCTCATTGCCGTTTCCTGCTGCAAAGAGGACGATACAGCCCTTTCCCTTGCGTCCGTTGGTCGTTGCGTAGTCAATGGCTAGCTTAGTACTGGCAGGCAGAGGCGAAAACTGATTATGTATGGGGTCAGCCAGATCGTACCAACGTCCGTCTTGTGGCCCCCAACTACAGGAAATAACATCGGCTCCGTTATCGACTGCCCAACGAAAGGCGTTTGCTTCTTCCATCGATCCCAATCCCGATGCCAAACGAATAGGCATTAATCGGGCTTGGGGAGCTACCCCAGACGCTCCCTGTTGTCCGGCGGCACAGGCAACCCCTGCACAGGCTGTTCCATGATTTTCCGCGTATTCCGGTCGCGGATGGGGATCTTTGGGACGTGGGTCACTCGTTCCATAGGTTGCGTCGCGAGGAGCCACTATTTTTGCGCTGCCAAAAAGTTCTGGATGGTCAATATCCACTCCATCGTCAATAATGGCGATCGTAATGCCTTCTCCTTGAGCGGTTTGATGGGCGGCCTCGACGTTAGCACTGGCACTCACCGTCACGCCATTGATGGCAGTCGTTTTCAAATGCCACTGTTGGGGAAAAATGCTTTTAGGTTGTCGGCGGCGGACAAGTTCTGGATGGCAATATTCAACATCATCTCGTTCTAGAAGACGCAAAGCAATTTCAAACACTTGTTGTCCCGTCCCTTCGGGAGCCGCCACAAAGTAAGCGTTCGTTGCGTAAGTCAGTGCTTCTTTAATTTGCAGTCCGGCTTCTTGAATCACTTGACGGCAATTTTCTGGATCGGCCTCATCGACAAATTTAAGGAATAGGTTCTCTGTATACAGCACTGGCTCACCTGTTTGGGGTTCTACCAGTACGCCACCGGCAAATCGAATATCGGCTGCCATCCGCAAATCGCGCTTTCTCTCGTTAACAGCTTTACGGTTTGAGTCTGTCGGCACACGGTAGACTTCAACGCCCACTTCAGGAAAAACGAGCAGTAGTTCCGCATCATCGAGATTTTCCATCGCTGCCGAAACCACTGGCCCAGCCCTTAAAGAGCGTGTACTGTACGTCCGCACGGCGATGAGATTGTCACCTTGATGCAGTTCAAAACCGGGTTCGTCTTTGTGACCAAATTTAACGGTAGGCATTGTTCTAACCCTCCAATTTGTTTGAGTTTTTCCCGTCATTGACAAAATATTTTGTGCTTTTTGAAAATCTTCGTTAAGCAAATAAGAAAAATGATAATAACTAGCCAAATAAAAGTCACAGCCAAACTTCTCATAGCGATCAGCAACAGCGAGAAATCCATATCTGGCTCCCCAGGAATCCTTAAACCAATCCTGATGAAAAGAATCATGCACGAATAAGGTCAGGAAAACCAATAAAATGCCGCCAAACCAGCCAAAATTCATGTTTGCTATCAAAACCAGGATCGATATCCAGTCGCCAACAATCGTCTTGACAAAGGTCGTCAATCACCTGTTGAGGTAAATCAGTCAGTTTCATGATGAATCATCCCCAATTCTTATTTGCAACGGCTGATTGCTCGCAAAAAAAACTAATTGCACTTAAATAAAAGTATAGCGTCGTCGATTTCTCAACTATCTATTTTTACAGATGCTTTACAATTGAGTTGACGTGCAACGCTGTAGTGTCACATTATGGATAGAATCTCAGTCAACTCTCAAATTCACTTTGGCAAACCCTGTATAGCAGGCACACGTATCACTGTGCAGAGTGTACTTGAACTGCTTAATGAAGAACTTTCCTTTCAAGATATTATCCGAGACTACTATTCTGAGCTTCAAGTTGAGGATATCCGTGCCTGTCTTCAATACGTTATTGCGTTAGTGGCGGCTGAAGACATTTGCTTGATATCTGTTTGAAGATGAGATTTTTGCTCGATCAAGATGTGTACGCTGTAACAGCAAGATTCTTGGCTAATGACCAGCATGACGTAGTTCTTGTTGCTCAGATTGGTCTCTCAAAAGCTGATGACGAGAGAATACTCAAAACCGCGCAGGAACAGAATCGCCTTTTAGTCACACGAGATAGGGACTACGGAAATCTCGTTTTTGTGAGATCGCTTGGAACTGGTGTTATCTACCTCCGAATCTTGCCAACTACTGTCAATACAGTTCACACCGAACTAGCGCGAATTCTACAGACCTATTCTGAAGAAGAATTGGCAGGAGCATTTGTGGTTGTAGAAGCACATGGACATAGGTTTAGAAAAACATCATGACGAATGAAATTGAGAGCCGCAAAGCCGAGCACCTCCGCGTCTGTCTAGAAGAAGACGTACAGTTCCGGCAGGTCACAAGCGGGTTCGAGCGATATCACTTTACCCATTGTTGCCTTCCCGAACTCGATCTTAAAGAGATTAACCTGCAAACAACCTTTCTCAGCAAACCGCTTAATGCCCCTATCTTGATTTCTTCGATGACGGGGGGAACAGAACTCGCCCAAACGGTCAATACGCGCTTGGCTATGGCCGCTCAACAGTATCGACTGGCGATGGGCGTGGGATCTCAACGTATTGCCCTCGAACATCCTCACTTAGCGGCTACCTTTAACGTGCGTTCTCTGGCTCCTGATATTCTCCTGTTTGCCAATTTGGGAGCGGTTCAGTTAAATTATGGCTGCGGACTAGACGAGTGCTGGCGGTTGGTTGAAGGACTGCAAGCTGATGCCCTCATCCTGCATCTCAATCCCCTACAAGAATGCGTCCAGTCGCGGGGAGATACCAATTTTCGCGGACTACTTGCTAAAATTGCCAAGCTTTGCCAACAATTGAGCGTTCCGGTGGTGGTCAAGGAAGTGGGCAATGGCATTTCGGCTGTGATGGCACAACGCTTGATAGAAGCGGGTGTCGCGGCGATTGACGTAGCAGGAGCGGGGGGAACCTCTTGGTCCAAAGTTGAAAGCCAACGGGCAACCGACAGCAAGCAACGCCGCTTAGGACAAGTTTTTGCCGAGTGGGGATTGCCGACGGCGGAGTGTATCCAATCGATTCGAGCGATCGCACCGTTGGTTCCTTTGATTGCTTCTGGGGGCTTAAAAAATGGCTTAGATGCGGCTAAGGCGATCGCTTTAGGGGCTGATTTAGCCGGGTTTGCTCGACCTTTTTTGGAAGCGGCGATTATCTCTGAATCTGCCGTTGCGGAGTTAGTAGATTTTTTAATCGCTGAACTGGCAACCACCTTATTTTGTACAGGCAATGCGACTTTAGCCGATCTTAAGCGCTCTGGGGTATTGCAAAGCGATCACACTTTCTAAGCTGTCCTCGGCAAAAAGATCAGGTACGCGACTGGACATTAAGCTTCTCAAACGCTGCGTCTTGATGGCTGAAACAGTTTACATTATTTGTTACTACCTGAGATAGTCAAGTTGAAATTAAACCAGATTAAAAAGGATAAATTGAAGCTAATTAAGATAATTAGCCAATTCGCGCTAGTTGTCGTACTCAGTTTTTATCTCGCTACGACGCAAGCGACACCCGATCTTAAAGGTGTGACCAGCCTCAGTCGAACAACGACAGAAGCGCTCGCGCAAAAGCGTTATGTTGCAGCCGGAGAGTACGCTTATGTGATTGGTACAGGAGATGGCCGCTTTCCCCCGCTCGGCTGGCACATCACCGGAGAAATGGGCGGCGTATGGTCTCATCCGATCAAACTGCTTGACGGATATCAGTTGGCACTCAATAGCAAGCCGCTTCCTCCTGCCCAACAATTGACAACTCAGTTGGGTTATATAGAGTTAGACTACGGGCAGGTTGAGGGGTATGAGGTCAGGCGAATTGAGGTAGTACCAAATAAATTACCCGTCGTCTTGGTGGGACTGACTGTTAAAAACCTAAAACCCAGTGATAGAAAATTGACTGTGACGCTAGAAGCTTGTAGCGAACTGATGGCGGCTTATCCTTGGGATAATAGCCAACCCCAATCGGCACAAAGCTTTAACCAAGCTGATGAAGTTACCTCCTCAGCCAAAGACGGTACACTTACTTTTCGAGAACCTGGGAAATCGTGGTATGCCAAGCTCGGTAGTTCCCTTCCAGAAACAAAGGGAGTTAGAGACGAACAATTGAGCATAGATGTGACTCAAACACCAACAGCCAATATTAAAGGTAAAGGAGCGAGAGGACAAATGGAGTGGCGTTTGCAACTCCTAAAAGGAAGCTCAACCACGATTTGGTGGGCTGTCGCAGGCTCTCACCAGAGCGAAACTGAGGCAACCAGAGCGTTAACGAAAGCCTTAGCAGCACCAGAAGCCTTACTGCGGGCTAAAGTGGAGAACCGTCAGCAACTCCTCGTACAAACGCAAGTTATTTTACCCGATGCGAGCGTTCAAGCCGCTTTTGACTGGAGTAAGCTGAATTTAGCGGATTTGCGTCGAAGCGTCAGACAGCTACAAATCCGAGACATAGCGCAAGGAACAACCTATCCACCGCCTGTCACAACTCTGCCAATACTAAGCGGCATTGGTGCTGGATTGCCTGACTATCCTTGGTTTTTCGGGATTGATGGGGCTTATAGCACATACGGATTAATTGCTTCAGGCCAGTGGGAAACAGCTATGTCCCACCTGAGAGGGCTGCGAGAGGTTTCTAGGGCGATTAACGGCAATACTGGCAAAGTCATTCATGAAGTCGTCACAGATGGTTCTGTTTATTATGGCAGCAATGCCGATGCAGGCAACCTCAACGAGACAGCACAACTAGCGATCGCGCTCGAACTGTTTTGGCAATGGTCGGGCAATGAGGCGTTTCGGGACGAACTGTACGATTTTGTCGTTGAGGGACTGACCTATATAACCTCTGTCTTAGATAGCGATGGCGATGGTTGGAGTGAGGGATTAGGCGCGATCGAGCGTCCGGGGATGGGCGCAGAGCCTTTGGATGTGGCGGCTTATACGCTACAGGCTTTACGGGCATTAGAACGCATGGCTAGCAGTAAAAAAGACTTAAAGACGAGCAGTTGGGCGAAAAACCAAGGCGATCACCTAGAATCTAGTTTTGATCGAGCGTGGTGGCTGGCGCAAGAGAATTTATACGCTGACTCGCAATGTAACCAAGAGCAAGATCACTCGCGATCGGTTTGTACCCAGGCAGGAGAGCGACTTCAGCAGCGACACTGGATTAGTGCAATCCCGATGGAAACGGCTGTCGCACCGCCAGACAGAGCGATCGCTGCCCTAGATCGTTTGGAAAGTCAGACGTTTACGGGTAAGACGGGTCTCTATCATACGGGTAAAGGAGGAGGACGCGACGGCCAAGGAGAGTTAAAAGTTTGGACGCTGCCAAACGCGGTGATGGCGGTGGCTGAGGCTAATTACGGTCGCGTTGACCAAGCTCTCCAGTATGTGAAGGCGATCGCTTCACAGTTGGATCTCGAAATGCCGGGAGCGCTGCCTGAAATCCTTCCCAGTCCCCAATACCATCCGTTTGCTCCTTTTTCTGAGCGAGGGATGTTTATGCAAGCTTGGTCTTCTTATGGCATTCAGTGGCCAGTCATCCATCATTTCTTAGGCATCGTGCCTAACGTGCCAGACAAAACGCTCTCGGTTATCCCGCAAATTCCTACAACTTGGCCGAGTTTGTCGGTGCAAAACCTGCGTATAGGAGAAGGCACGATTGCCGTGTCCGCGAGGAAAAAGGGAAAGCAATATATAACAACTGTAGAGGCTTCCAGCGATTGGGATCTGAGCATCGGACAGGTACTCCCCCAAGCAGGGACAATCGCCTCAGTCACGCTAGACGGTCGTTCCCTTCCCTATCAAGTTACGCAAAGCCTGCGTGGTCGTCAAGTAACGGTAAAAACGACCGCCCAAAAAGTCCACATTTTAGCGATCGCACTCAATTAACGAATATCATCCTTTAGGTTAAACCGCTCAGGTGAAGATGGGCGATCATTTGGCGTTCTATGCTGATTTTTAGAATGGAGATAAGTAGGGGCGAATTGCGTTCGCCCTAGTTACATTTAGAAACATAGGATAAGTTGTGAACGCGAGTCGATGTCGTTTCTGTCGCTACTATCAACTGACCGGACGGCGCGGCGGTCAGTGTCTGCTTTTAGATGTTAGCGTTAAAGGGGAATGGCCCGCGTGTCAAGCATCAGTTTCTTTTTATGATCGAAAGCTAAGTACAGAACAAAAACTGTAAAGCTTATTGCCCATCTGACTGTCCAGCTAAATCGCTCAATCCATTCGACTTGCTATCCAAAATAGTTGATGGATTTGACATCTGAAAAAACTGTTGAGGAATGCCAATTTTAATGCCGTTTTTGTCAAAAGCTGGCTTGAGGCGATGACGGTATTCTCTAGCCACTGCCCATTGTTCTGCCGGGACAACTTTCATCCAAAACTGAATATCAACACCTGTATAGTCAATGTTGCTAACCCCTATCAAAACAGCCGGGTCTAGAATAGCAGATTGCCACGCTGGATCTTCTGCCATTGAATAGCCAATTTGTTGCATAACTTTCATTGCCAAATTAATGTCAGTATCGTAGGTTACTTTGATATTAAAATCCATCCTCGCCCACTCTTGGCTTAAGTTATGAACGACGCGAATTTCGCCATTAGGAATCGAAATTAGCCGCCCTCCAGGGCCGCGAACTTGGGTTAGGCTTAAGGTAATTTTTTCGACTAATCCTAAGTTGCCTTCAAAAAAAAGATAGTCGCCGACGGCATAACGATCTTGCTGTAAAATTTGCAGTCCACTGATGATATCTTTAACCAAATTTTGAGCGATTAACGTAACCGCAATACCAAAGATTCCTGCCCCTGTTAGAAAAGCTGCAACATTGATGCCCACTAAGTTTAAAGAGAGTAAAATACTGGCAATAATTAGTCCCCAACAGAAAGCATTTTTAACAATTTCTGAAAAAGTTAAAAAGCGAGAATTGAGGCGTTGAGAAGCTTGAGGGCGCAGGGATTCTTCTTCTAAGCGAGTTTGGTAATAGCGATCAACTAAAACCGAACTTATTCGAATGATTAATCCAGTTGTTAAAAAAATTAGCAGTAACGTTAAGAATTTTTCGAGAATAGTAAAGCGCAGCCATCGCGTCCAAGGAAATAAATAAATTAAAACGGTCAAAGCTCCTGCCCCAAGCAGAACTTGTCCGAGTTCTAACAATCTTCTTTTAAGTTTAATAAAATCGAGTTTTCTTTCACAAGATTGTGTTTTTTCCCTGGCTTCAAGAAACTCAGATTGCGCCCTAGCAATGGGACATTTCAAAAGAGCGCAATCAGTCGAAACCTCATTAGCTAGCCGGGCTTGATGATCTTTTAGGGCTAGTCTTTTTTGTTTCAACTGTTTTTGGGCTTTTGCTAACAGCAAACTTAAACCGACTGCACTACCTAGTAAAAGGAAAGCCAGAAAAATTTGGCGAATTAAGAACCCTGGTTGCCGTTCTTCTTGAGCGCGAATTAAAGCTTCTTTGATAATCCCAGTCAATCGATTAGCCCATAGGTCAATCGAGTCACCATTATATCTAGCATCTTCCTGAGTTACAGTTAAGATTTGGCGTTCTTGCAGGCGATCATCATCATAAGCCGCAATAATAGTCTCACCATTGCGATCGCTGACTGTCACTTTTAACGTTTCTTTCTGGAATCCCTGATTAAATAATCCTTTGCCATAAAGCTGATTCGAGACAATTCCTTGTAATTCATTTTCAATCAACTCAACTCTCATGCGTGTCGGAAAGGTGTTTTCATTGCCTTCGGCAGCAATAAAAAATATTTCGTAACCATCCAGTTTGACAGGGGCAGCAATTAAATTACCAACGCGATTGACATAACTAGGAGGCTGGAAAAAATCGACGATGCGATTTCCCATTGAAGTTGATGGCGAATTGGCAAAAACGGGTGAACTTCCTCCCACTCCTAAAATGAGAACGAGAATAAAGCCTATCATTGCCAAACTCATTTTTCTATAATTCAAAAAAAGGCGATGATTTAGCCGAAATTTCCTGAAAATCGCTCGGGGAATTTTTTTCTTTCGATTGTAAAAATTAATTCTCATTGCCGCAACCGCCTATTCGCTCAAAAAATTGAATCTCAATATGAGAGAATTTTAAACTAGGTTTACAATTAAATCGAACAAAAAATTTATTAGACCTCTATAAGATTTTTCCCCAAAGCGATCGCTGTGATGCTATTGTGGCTGAAAATGGGGCTGTATTGTGCCTGCCTGCTACAGGAGAAAATCAACTTTTGATTAAAGGTGGTTCAAACGAGCGATCGCCCTCGATTAGCCAATGATAAATTTTTGCTCAACGCTTGCACTGATCTGGAATTTTTGCTAGGTTAGATAAGGACTAAAAAAAATCCCTTCGCCGGGATAGCTCAGTTGGTAGAGCAGAGGACTGAAAATCCTCGTGTCGGCGGTTCAATTCCGCCTCCTGGCATCCCCCAAACCCTAGACATAAAGCAGGTTACAGCTACTTAAACCCGTAATTATTATGGTTAACATCGTGGGTTTAATTATCTTTATCTAAATTAAAATTCAATTCCAGGTTGTGCTTTAACACCTTGTACTTTAAAAGGATGCTTGACTAACTTCATTTCAGTCACTAAGTCTGCTATCTCAATTAATTGAGATAGTGCGCCTCTTCCCGTCAGAACGACATGAGAATCGGTAGGTTTTTCCTGCAATCCTGCAATGATTTTTTCTATATCTAAATATCCTAATTTGAGAGCGATATTAATTTCATCGAGTAAGACTAATTGATAGTCAGGATTGCGGATAAAAGTCAGTGCCTTTTCCCAGGCAGCTTGCGCTTTTTCGATATCCCGTTCTCGATTTTGGGTTTCCCAAGTAAACCCTTCTCCCATTGCGTAGAATTCTAATTGTCCTTCCCAGCGTTCTAAGACTGCTTTTTCGGCAGGTTCCCAAGCGCCTTTAATAAATTGTATGATCGCGACGCGAAATCCGTGTCCGAGCGATCGCAACACCATTCCCAATGCTGCCGTTGTCTTACCTTTTCCGTCTCCTGTATGCACGATAATTAACCCTTTTTGCTGCGACGCTTGTGCGAGGCGTTGTTCTTGCACTTCTTTGCGTCGCTGCATTTTCTGTTGATATTGTTCGGGAGAAAGTTCGCTCATAAGTTTATTTATCTTGCTGTTGTTGCCAAAAATCTATCAGGTTGTAGCCTAATTCTAAGAGCATTTGCCGTAGCAGAGGAAGACTCAAACCGATGACGTTGCTGTGGCAGCCTTCTAATTTTTCCACCAATAACCCTCCTTTGCCTTCTAAGGCAAAACACCCGGCACATTTGAGGGGTTCGCCACTGCTGACATAAGCTTGAATCGTCGCATCGTCAACTTGAGCAAAGTAAACCGTTGTTATCCCACAGCGAATTAATGTTTTCTGCTGTTTTTGATCCATTAAAACGTGACCAGTGTATAGAATACCACTATTACCCCGCATTTTTTGCCAGCGAGCGATCGCCGCCTCTGGCGTGTCGGGTTTGCCATAAATTTCCCCTGCCACTTCTAGAACTGAATCGCAGCCTAAAATGAGCGCGTCAGTAAACTCAGGTGCAACCGTTTCGGCTTTACACTGTGCTAAGGTTTGCACTAAATCGACAGTATCTTCTCGCTGAATTTGGGATTCATCGAAGTTGCTGGAACGCACAATGGGTTCAATACCAGCCGTTTGTAAGAGTTTGCGCCTAGCGGGAGAAGCAGAAGCTAGAACAAAGGTAGGGGGAGAGGGGTTGAACATGGGGGAATGGTAAAAACCGATCAATAAACGGTAAAAGAGTTTGCAGCCGTTTTAAAAGTATTTTTGACAGTTACCTGTATCCAACCGCTAGGATAGAGAAATTCGTACCCATTGTTACTGTCGAGGTAGTTTTTGAGGCTGACAATTCCTAGCGAGCAACTGGTCAACGTTAAACTAACACAGATTAAGAGTATAATAGCCAGAGACTTTAACATCATTCTTTATTTGATTGTTATCTTCACAAGAATTCTCAATTAGCCGCAGCTTATTTAACGACAACTTTGACGGAAGAAAACCCTGAACCTGAACTTTTACAACAGGCAATCACTCAAGTTTATCAAGCTTTATTAAAACCAGAAAATACTGATTCCAATAATTTGTTAGATTTAGAAGATACAAAATCTATTTATAAATTTATCAGTTTACTAAAACTCCTAGGATTGAAACTTAATATTTCTGAAGAAATATATTTTGAAAAACAAGAATGATCGCGTTTAATGACTGAGGGTAAAAGCAATGAATAATAAAATAAAGTGGGTCAATTTTTTGTCTTTAGTGAGTAGCTTAACAATAACACAAGTTTCTCAAGCAACTCAGCCGATATTACTAGTTCAAGAAACGCCAAAACCTCAAACGGAAGTGCCTGCGAATGCTCAGACTTCCCCCAGACCCCAATTAACCGCCGTACAGTTTTATAATCAAGGCGTTGATAAACTGGCGGCAGGAAATTATCAAGGCGCGATCGCAGATTTTAACCAAGCAATTCAACTCGATGCTAAAGATGCTGATTCCTTCTACAATCGTGGTTATGCCTATCACATATTGGGTACGTTTGATCGAGCGATCACTGATTACAGCCAAGCGATAGAACTCAATCCTAAATACTCCTATGCTTATGGTAATCGTTGTTACGCTCACTATCAATTAAAAAACTATAAAAACGCGATCGCTGACTGTTCACAAGCGATTCAGTTAGAGCCTAAATATGTCGATTTTTACAATTATCGAGGTAACGCTCAAAGTGATTTAGGTGACTATCAGAAAGCACTTGCTGATTATAATGAGGCAATTCGACTTAATGACAAATTTGTTAAAAGCTATTACAATCGCGGCTTAGTTTACAATCGTTTAAAAGAAAACGAAAAAGCCTTATCCGACTACACAAAATGTATTGAATTAGATGCTAAATTTGCCGATGCTTATTTTAATCGTGGATTGACGTACTTTAATTTAGGGAAGAAAACAGAAGCGATCGCCGATTTAGAAAAAGCCGCTACACTATTTGCGTCTCAGGGTAATGTTGAAAATGAAAAGAAAGCTAGAGATATGCTTAAAGAATGGCAGACTTAATCAAGAGATACTACAATTTTTCCTTTGAAGGTTGCTGAAGTTAAAGTATTATACCAACTTCGTTAAAGGATTTATTAATAGCTTCTATTGCATTTTGCCGTTTTTTAAAATCGTTTCTGAAAATTGTAGTAGCAGTTGCTAATAATTGTAATGCACTATCCTGAAAAGTTGATTTTTCTTTCAGTCTTTTGGTTAGGGTTAAATAAAAAAGATTAGCTATTGTTCTAGGCTCAAAAAGGTAATTCCCCTCGTTATCTATAGCATTTATTAAATTATAAGCCGCTTTGTTATGAATACTACAGTTAGTATGTATACCACCTTTATCCTCTGTCGTTATCAGATAATCATTCATATGTTCTGGCTGGCCGTATTTTGAAGGATTTTTTATACTTCTTAGAGGTTGCTTTGCCTCAGCAAAAGGTCGTCCAATTTCCCAAATCCAGTCAGATATATTTGGTCTATCGAAATTAAAAATTATAACTGCAAAAATATCAGAATAGGACTCATTTAAGGCTCCTGCCATGCCAAGAGATCTTAGTCTAGCTGTTTTAGAAGTCACTCCATGAAAAATCTCATGAGCGACAATTTCTAAGTTCTTTGCATAAGATTCTAATTCGTTATCAATCAAACGCTGACCATAAATTATTTGATTGAAGCTAGGAATCCAGCAAGCATTACGCCATTCTTTACAATTATCTCCATTTATAGATTTGACACATTTAACAGTAGAAGTATATTGACTTCTCTTACCATCTATGCCTTGTCGCTTGAGAACATCAAGCATAAATTTTGCAACTATTATGGTATTTTTATGTGCTGCGTCAGCCATTGGATCGGGCGGATCTACTTGGGCATATTTGCCTGGTAAATTATATTTATCGCTATTATGATTGCGATAACAAGCAAAATTTAGGTCGTGGGTGTGAATGTTATGTTTTATATCTATCATTTTGTGTGTGTACAGTTTCTAAATTTAAATACTTAAATGTTACTTACGTAACCAGTTTTTTCAAACTCTACTGGACGCGAGGAATTTCGTCTATCAAATTACCAGTCGAGATATCAACAACATAATCAAAAACTTCTGGCATACGTTCCCAGTCATCTTCTTGATCGACATTCTCAGCTTTAAGGACATCTTCAACAATATAGGAAAGTTGCCATTCTTTTTTATCAGTATTGTAATACCAACATTTCTTAATATTTGGTTCTTTTGGTTCTAGTTCCACTGAAGATTCATATCCTGCACTCTTTTTGACAATCTCTAACACTTTTTGTTCAGAAATTTCTTTAACAGGAATATTTGGACTGGATAAATCTCCAATTGTAGAGCTAATTGAAAGAAGTTCTTTATCTTCGTCAAGTTCTACCGTCACTAAAGAACCATATAAGGGAAAATTGTGATAATACTGTAAAAATTTGACTATTGATGTTTTAGTAAAATCTATCTCTTCTGCATCGTAACTTATAAATGCATATTTTAATTTTTGGTCTTTTTCCAGTACTAAAGACTGAAGCCAAGTATTAAAAAAAGTATTCTGAAGATATTTATAAGCAATATCCTCGTCAGTAAGTTGTTTGACATTGTCTACTTTGGGAATTTGTTCAATGGCAACTTCAGGTGCAATAGCTACGTCTAGCCATTGACTATGAAAGTTAAATTTTTTGTAGCCATCCTCATCTGGCATTTTAATAACTGCCATAGTTTGCTTTCCCTCCTGCTCAGGATTAAAAGGTGCGGAAGTTTTTTTCGGTATTGTATCTTGATCTGACGTAGTTGCAACAAACCCTGTTTCTATTAAGTCATCATTTCTGGATTTTTGAGATTTTGCCGATAAAATCTCGTAACAACCGCCAGCCGCTTCAATTTTCCGTATCGCTGAGTCTGAAAAGGCAGCCGCTTTAACTTGTAAAGGTATTTTAAGTTCTCCGTCGCCTAGCACTTTGAGGGGATGAGTTTTACTTGTAACTATGCCGTATTCTAGTAGGATTTCTAAAGTTACTTCCGCTTTTGCCGGAAGAGAATTAAGTTTACCAACATTAACAATCGTGTAGCGATGCTGATTGACGAGGGGAAAATGTTTTAACTTCGGGACGCGCCGATAGAGGGGCATCTGTCCCCCTTCAAAACCTGGTTTTGTTCCTGTTCCTGAACGCGATTTCTGTCCTCGCATTCCGAAGCCACAACTAGCACCTTGTCCAGCAGCAACACCTCGCCCTACGCGACGAGGACGTTTTTTGGAACCTGTTTTGGGAGCGACTTCGTGTATTCTCATTTTGAAGCCATTACAACAATGATTCTGTGTCAAAAAATGCAGGTAAGACTAAATTATATACTGTCTTTTTGAACTTAAACAAGAGAAATTTAGGATTTTAAGACAAAGTTAAATTAAATAACCGTTTTCTGTCCGCTAGGATAGCAAGTTTGAGGTTTCTCAGTCGGCGCGATCGCTTCATTGGAAAAACGGGGAACGTTAAAGAAGAAAGATACTGAGACGTTCTCTTTGAAGGCTAATGGAAAATACCGACTTGCGAAAACCCCAGTCTTTATTCGAGCGATGGCAGAAGCAGTTAGAATCATCGCCTCCGCTTGTAACTGAAGAATCACTCGTTTTCAGAATACTGGTACAAGCACTGGTAATTGTCGGCATTATCGCAACGGATGTGGCTGCCGAAACTCAGATGAGTCTGTGGGCTATTCCTTTAAGTATTCTAGGGGCAACCTGGAGTTGGTACCGTCGCAAACAGCGCAATATTGCCATGAAATTTGTGCTAGCGATCGCGATGCTCGTCATGTTATTTGTATTTTTAGGCAATTTGGTCGTTAGTTTAAACGACAGTCGCATGGCTTTAGCGGGATTGTTAGTGCAATTGCAAGTCCTCCACAGCTTCGACTTGCCGCGCCGCAAGGATTTAGGCTATTCAATGGTTATTGGACTGATTTTATTGGGGATAGCGGGGACTGTCTCACAAACGCTAGCCTTTGCGCCTTGGTTGCTGCTATTTTTAATCATTGCCTTGCCGACACTGGTACTCGACTACCGTTCTCGCTTGGAACTCGACACGATTGATAATTACCTGCACTTGCCGTTTCAAAAAAGCCAACGTACCCGCCTGTCGCCGAGTTTTTTGCCAATAACCTATTCTCCCCTGTCTCCGGCACGACTGGGGGCTATTTTGGGCATTACCCTGCTGTTAGGACTTTCCATTTTCGCGGTGATGCCTCGCTTTCCAGGCTATCAGTTACAAACTTTTCCCGTTAGCAGTCCCTTCGATGCCAACAGTCAGCGATTTGACGAGAAAAACCGCGATATTGTCAATCCTGGCTACGCAAAAGCGGGCAAAAATAACGATCTGCAACAAAAAGGGGCAGGAACCAGCCCGACAGAAGGTGCAGGCGAGCTAGACAGCACTTATTACTACGGCTTTAATAGCAAAATGAATCAAAACTTGCGGGGATCGATGCAATCCAAAATCGTCCTGCGAGTGCGTTCTCAATCGCCGGGTTTTTGGCGGGCCTTATCGTTTGACCGCTACACTGGGCAAGGATGGGAAATTTCTCAAGAGGAGGAATTAGCAACGCTCAAGCGTTCTTCTTGGTCATACAAGTTCCACTTGTCGCCGCCTTCGACCTACATGAAGACCAAGCAAGTAATTCAGAGCTATACAACGGTTTCTGACCTTCCTAATGTCATTCCATCTTTATCTTATCCAAAATACCTGTATTTTCCGGCTCGCGAAATTGGGTTAGATGGAGAAGGCAATTTGCGATCGCCTGTCGGTTTAGTAGAAGGACTCACCTATACGACTATCTCAGAAGTTCCCTACCGCGATCGCAGCGTTTTGCGTCAGGCTCCCTACGAATATTCTAAAGCCATTCAAGAACGCTACCTGCAACTGCCGCCGGAAATTGCCGACAAAGTTCGTCAAAAGGCGATCGCTTTGCTGTCTAAATCTCCCAAACCGATTAATTCTGTCTACGAAGCGGCCATTTTTCTTACACAAGCAGTCAAACAAAATTATCAAATTCAAGACGTACCTTTTTTTGCAGAAAATGAAGATTTAGTCGAATCATTCTTGTTTCGTCATCAAGGCGGTTATGGCGATCATTTTTCAACCGTCCTCACCGTAATGCTGCGTTCTATTGGCATTCCGGCACGATTAGCGGTCGGATTTGGCCCTGGTCAATTCAATCCCTTTACTGGATTTTATCTCGTTCGCAACACCGATGCTTACGCGCTGAGTGAGGTATATTTTCCTTATTTTGGTTGGTACAGTTTCGACCCAATTCCCGGCCACGATTTAATTCCGCCGTCATTTGAAGAAGGTCAAACATTTGGGGTACTTAAGCAGTTTTGGAATTGGGTAGCAGGATGGTTGCCTTCGCCTGTCACTAGCTTTTTTGGACTTCTCTGGACGCAGGTTATTGGTGGATTTTTCAGTGTCTTAGCTTGGCTGTGGCGGTTTATTTCTAGTAGCGTTGTTGGCATAATTGTTGGATTAATGCTCTTCTTCGCTTTAGGCTTTTTCGGCTGGTTTGGTTGGTTGCAATTACGAAGTCTGAGTTATCGCCGCCATCTGGCTAAATTACCACCGATGGCGAGACTTTACCAACAAATGTTAGGCACTTTAAAAGCCAAAGGTTATCCCAAACATCCAGCCCAAACGCCTAGAGAATACGCCCAAGTTTCTCATCTACAACATCCCAGCGAACAAGCCGATATTATTGAAGAAATTTCTGAAGCTTATGCCGGTTGGCGCTATGGAGATAAACCACAAAATGTAAATTATCTGCAACAACAATTGAAGGCGTTGTGGAAAAGTTGGCAGAAAAAAAGAGCCAATTAAACAGAATGGGGAAAGTTTATGTTAGACAAAACCCATCAACTAAAAGTAACAAACAAGGGACAGTCACAGATCCACAGAATAACTTAGCCATTATGGCTCAATCATTCTGCCCATCCGCAACTCTCCCTACAGTCTAGTTTCAAGCCGTGAATTAACGCTTAACGTCGAGGAACGGCAGCGAGGTAATCGATGTTTTGTGCAGAAACGCGGGGAACCGCACTCCCTCTAGCATAGTTGAGGCTGCGAGCCATGTCAGCAAACAGTGCCGGATCGCCAGTTTTTGCTTGCTGATCGGGGGGAGTATAGCGGCGAGTTTCGTTTTGCCAGACAATTTGCGGGAATCCTAAGATGCTCCGATGGTAATTGTCGTAGCGCGGCGATTTGATGTTGAAAGGCAACTCTCCGCGCTCGCGTCCTGCCAGATTTCGGCGGCGCTGGTAGGGAACAGTATCGTAACCGAAATTTTCGAGGTACTCATCGCTGTTGAGTAAGTCGTCAATCAAGCCACGATAGCCTCTCTTGGCGACAACAATCGACCAAGCAATTTTTTCCTCTTCGTTGTAAACATCTCGCCCTAAAACGCGCTGGACGCACTGTTCGACAAAACGATAGTTGCTGTTTTTCTCATAGAAACTATTGATAAATGTCTTGGATAACAGCAACCCACGAATGAAGTCACGTACCGTAATCTGTCCATTACGCAGTTGAGATTCGAGGATGGTTTCGCGATCCCACTTGAAAGCATGGAAGAAAATTTGGCGGTAGGCGACTTCGATTAGCGCGGTCATGTCGGACGAGGAGAGCAGATTTTCCGTGCAATAGATTTTTGGCAGATCGTCTCCAGCAACTTCATAGCCTTCTACCCGCACGTTTTGCGATGTCTGCTTGTATTTAAGTAGCGGAATAGCCAAGTTTGAACCTCCGTTATCTTACAAAATCTTAAAAACTTTCTTCCTCATCATAAGGGAGTGGGGGACTCAACGCTGAGGAATATTAAAATTTCTTACAATTTCTCAGCAAAAGGAGAAGGGTAGAACAATTTATTTCTAATTTGAGTTCCTCCGTTTTCTGGTTTACCAGCCACTAATCGCGGAAAAAGGCACTTTGTCAGACGCTAGCACGTTTGCGGGTTCGGATTCCTTGGCGCTGCTAGCAGTGCGAATTTCTGTGCAGAAGGTAGCCGTGTTGAAGCCGCCAAATCGCTGTACTGTACTCGTTCGCAGGCGCAAGTCAGCGTTAATAAACCAGAATCGCTCAATTGTACTCATAGTTTCGTACTCGGTAATTAACACCAATCCGTTTTCCTCGTCCATGTGATAGTGGCCAGCTACGGGGACAATTTCGGCGTAACCTCGTTCCCGCAGCAGCATACCGCGTCGGGGGTCTTCTTTGTCGGGAATTAGGGCAAAAACAGTTGTTCCTTGATGATTTTCATCTTCTTTATCCCAGGCCATCGAACCATCCCAACTGACAAAAGCACCGCCGATCACTTGACTGGGATCGACCTGGTGCATTTCGCAGATAGCGATGACTTTAGGGTGATCTCGTTCTAGTGCTTCGACATAAATTTCGGAACTGCCAACCTCAGCCCGTCGAAAGGCTAGGTGATGGGTGGTTCGCTGCGATCGCCACTGTCCCGCACTTTGCTGAAAAAATTCCATTGCATCCACAGTTTGTGTAGCGCTCCTTAATCGGTGACTTTTGACTTTTGTCGTAACACGGCAATACTGACTTTGGTACGGGCACGGCAATGCCGACTTTGGTACGGGCATGGCATTGCCATGCCCCTACTCATCTTCTTGAGTTAACACTTGGGGCTGACACTGCTTGATTTTAACGGCGATCCCTTCTGCGCCTTCGGCTTCTAAGTCTTCAATATAGCCAGATTGAAAGGTTCGCGCTTCTTCTGGACTGTCGAAGGGGCCGAAATAGTAAAGGCATTGGGGATAAGTCGTGATGATTTCTACCCACCAAGGAAGGGCAACGTGTTTGTACAGATAATTGTTATTGGAAGCACTTAGGGGAGTAATACTGATAATTTTACCGCCAGAGCGGGTAATACGCTGTATTTCTGCATTAATTCGCTCATAGGTTACTTTTAAGCAGACTTTTCCTCGACGACGAACGAATCCGTTGGCGTGTTTTAGGGCGTTTTGAAAGATGGCTTCAATCAGAAAGACCTGGGAATTGGCAGCGTTGTTAGTCGCCATATAAGTTTGATTGACTGGATACATAGCTAGCTATAAAGTGCAGTCTCTACAGATTTAGCTCAAAGACGTACTGGCGTTTGTTAAAAGATAACAGTTTAAGGAAATAATAACTTGAAATTAGCCTATCATGGGTCATTAGATTTCCTCAATCATCTGTCTAGCGTTGCAGTGACGCATCCCACTTAAGAGGGAGAAGTCGGGGTCTTAAAGAAGTTTTATAGAGTACAATAGTTCTAGGTAGCGATCGCAGTAGCCATGACACGATTAAGAAGGCTTCTGTTGACAGATACACCCCCAGACAAAATATCCCTTCAGATTGCCTTCAAGCCGTCTTTAACCCTTTTGTGTTATAATTTTTGAAGATTTTGTCATCTAGGAGTCACGACTCGACTCGAAGCCACTATTAGGGAGTTTTCATGACAACGAACAATTACGGTGCAGAACAAATTCAAGTTCTTGAAGGGTTGGAACCCGTCCGCAAGCGTCCGGGGATGTACATCGGTTCGACGGGCCCCAGGGGACTCCATCACCTAGTCTACGAGGTTGTCGATAACGCAATTGATGAGGCTCTCGCAGGCTATTGCACCCACATTGAAATTGATATTAACGCCAATGGCTCTGTCACCGTTATTGATGACGGACGCGGCATTCCGACTGACCTCCATCCTACCACTGGTAAATCCGCCCTAGAAACCGTCATGACCGTCTTGCACGCAGGCGCTAAGTTTGGCGGCGGCGGCTATAAAGTTTCTGGCGGCTTGCACGGGGTTGGGGTTTCGGTGGTTAATGCCCTCTCAGAATGGGTAGAAGTCAAAGTTTGGCGAGAGGGAAGCGTTCACACCCAACGCTTTGAACGGGGAACGCCAGTCACCTCTTTAGAAAAAGCACCCGATCAGGATCACGCTACAGGCACTTGTGTCACCTTTCTGCCTGACGTACAAATTTTTACTGACAGCATCGAATTTGACTACAGCACCCTCTCAGGACGCTTGCGAGAGTTGGCCTATCTCAACGCTGGAGTCAAAATTACCTTTAGCGACCATCGAAGCAGCGAACCCCACATCGAAACCTACTGCTACGAAGGAGGGATTAAAGAATACGTCGCCTATATGTGTCGGGAAAAAGAACCCCTCCACTCAGACATTATTTATGTATCAGGCGAACGCAACGGCACTCAGTTGGAAGTCGCCCTTCAGTGGTGCGTCGATGCTTACAGTGACAATCTCCTAGGATTTGCTAACAACATCCGCACGATTGACGGAGGAACGCATTTAGAAGGATTAAAAGCCGTTCTCACCCGAACTCTCAATAATACGGCTCGTAAGCGCAATAAACTCAA
>JBGTNM010000045.1:0-23802 GCA_041743025.1 Microcystaceae cyanobacterium | reverse complement strand
CCCAGACTCCTTATGGGAGAACCGAAGACCCAGACCCAATGCACTCAACTTCACCAACTGTAGGAGAGAAAATCAATGTTTGATGCCTTTACCAGAGTTGTCTCGCAAGCCGACGCGCGCGGAGAATACCTCACTGGCTCCCAGCTCGATGCTCTTAGCTCAATGGTAGCTGAAAGCAACAAGCGCATGGATGCCGTCAACCGGATCACCAGCAACTCCTCGACCATCGTCGCCAACGCCGCTCGCACCCTGTTTGCCGAGCAGCCGCAACTGATTGCCCCCGGCGGCAACGCTTACACCAGCCGCCGCATGGCCGCCTGCTTGCGGGATATGGAAATCATCTTACGCTACGTGACCTACGCCGCCTTCACTGGCGATGCGAGTGTCCTTGAAGACCGTTGCCTCAATGGACTGCGGGAAACCTACGTCGCGTTGGGAGTCCCCGGTGCTTCGGTTTCCGCCGGTGTCGGCAAAATGAAAGATGCCGCCATCGCGATCGTCATGGATCGCTCTGGTGTCACCCAAGGAGATTGCAGCGCTCTGCAATCGGAAATCGCCGGCTACTTCGAGCGTGCCGCTTCAGCCGTGGCCTAAGCCTGGTTGAAGAAGCCCCATTCTAGGAAAACTTAGCCCAAATCATCGGAGAAACCCCAACTATGAAAACCCCTTTAACCGAAGCAGTCGCCACTGCTGATTCCCAAGGCCGTTTCCTGAGCAGCACCGAAATCCAAGTCGCCTTCGGTCGTTACCGCCAAGCCACCGCCAGCATACAAGCCGCTCGCGCCCTCAGCCAAAACGCCACCGGACTAGCCCAAGGAGCCGCCCAAGCGGTCTACAGCAAGTTCCCCTACACCACGCAAATGCAAGGGAACAACTACGCCTCCGACCAACGCGGCAAAGACAAGTGCGTGCGTGACATTGGCTACTACCTGCGGATGGTAACCTACTGTTTAATCGCCGGCGGAACCGGTCCGCTCGACGAGTACCTAATTGCGGGCATCGACGAAATCAACCAGACGTTTGAATTGTCTCCGAGTTGGTATGTCGAAGCACTCAAGTACATCAAAGCCAATCATGGGCTGTCGGGCGACCCGTCCGTCGAAGCCAATTCCTACCTCGACTATGCCATCAATGCGCTGAGCTAGTCATCGCGACTTGAGGAACATCCAAGCGTCCTTAGCTTAGACCTGGAAAGGCAGGAGGTTGTTGGCAAGTGCGTCATTCAATCCCTGTGATTCCAGGTCTTGTTATATCCAATTCCTATTCAAGCGATCGCTTTTAAGATCAATCAGGAAATTAAAAATGACGAGTTTAACATCTGCCCAACGCCTAGGCTTTGAACCGTTTGTCAGCAATGATCCCGTTGAATTACGAGGAAAATGGACGGAACAAGCAGCAAGAATGGCAATTCGTACCGTTTACCGCCAAGTATTAGGAAACGAGCACCTAATGTCTTGTGAACGATTGACCAGTGCAGAATCCCTTTTGTCTAATGGCGATATTTCCGTGAGAGATTTCGTCAGAACCGTTGCCCTTTCAGAAGTTTACCGCCATAAATTTTTCTACTGCCATCCGCAAAATCGCTTCATCGAACTTAATTACAAACATCTATTAGGCAGAGTCCCCTACGATCGCGCTGAAATTGCCTACCACAGCGATCTGTATTGTCAACAAGGTTACGAAGCTGAGATTAATTCCTACATCGACTCTCCTGAGTATCAGGAATGTTTTGGCGACTCAATTGTTCCCTATTATCGGGGTTTTGCCACACAACGCGCTCAGAAAACCGTCGGTTTTAGCCGAATGTTCCAACTCTATCGCGGCTATGCCAACAGTGATCGCGCTCAAGGCAATGGCAATCAGTCAAAATTAGTGCGCGAAGTCTCTCAAAACAGTGCCTCTCCCGTCTTTATCGGTTCAACTGGGGAAGTCTTACGAGGGCTAAACGCCGGCGATCGCGGACAGGTCTATCGGGTGTGCGTCGTGCAAGGTGCCAAGGTAGGCAAGGGAACCCAAGTGCGTCGCAGCAGTTGCGAATATCTGGTTTCTTTCGAGCAACTTTCTAATCAATTACAACAAATTAACCGCCAAGGTGGCAGAGTCACCAGCATTACTCAAGCCTAAATCCGTCAGCCTTATTCAATCAATCGGTAGGAGCAAAACAATGCTAGGTCAAACAACACTGGTCGGAACCAACCAAAATCCCTCAGCTAATCGGATCTTTGTTTATGAAGTCACGGGATTGCGTCAAAATAAAGAAAATGACCAAAACTACTACCCCGTCCGCAATAGTGGTAGCGTCTTCATCAAAGTTCCCTACCAACGCATGAACGAAGAAATGCGACGCATTACCCGCTTGGGAGGGACAATTGTCAATATTCAACCGTTAACGGTCGAAGTATAACGCTAATTTTAGCGAATTTGTTGAATGCCCCATCTGCCTAGGCGGTGGGGTAATTCATTTTCCACAGTCGTTAAGATGGCTTTTCTTCATTGGGTTCTAAGGGTAGCGTTTTTGATAGACTCTCTGTTTCTTCTTCTACTATCGTGGCCAAAGGGAGAAGGCGATGAAAACGAATTTGCAACAGGCGCGGCCCTTCTGCTGCGACTACCGTAAACTCTAGATTAGCATAGATGAGCTTTTCCCCAATAGAGGGAATTTTTTGCCATTGATAGAGCAAAAATCCGCCCAAAGTCTGGTATTCATCGGTTAAAGGCAAGTTTAAATTTAACACATCATTGAGTTCTTCAAGCTCAATCTGTGCCGACACCAAAAAGGTTTGCTCGTCGAGCATTTGCCAGTCCCCTTTTTCATCACTGTCGCTTCTGCCGCCATCGCCGAGGATTTTACCAATTAAATCTTGCAAAGTGATTAATCCAGAAGTCCCGCCAAACTCATCGATCACCATCACCATTTTGTGCTGCGATCGCTGCATCATCGACAGCAATTCATCGAGTGGCATCGATTCGGGAACGAATTTGACTGGCTTGATCCAAGGTGCGATCAAAGATTCCAGCGTTAATTCTCCTTGGGACAGAGGCTGTGCGAGGTCTTGAAAGTCGATCAGGCCAAGAATATCATCGAGGGATTCGCCTTTAACCGGATAGCGGATGTGACCGTTGGCAGTTATCTCGTCGAGCAACTGCGCGAAGGTAGCAGCTTCAGCAATGGCCACCAACTGCGTGCGAGGAATCATCACCTCATCAGCAGTTACATCGCGAAATTCAAACACATTAGCCAATAAAGCTCTTTCTTTAGCTTCTAGTCCCGTTGATTCTCCTTCAGTGGCGATAATAATCTGGAGTTCTTCGGCAGTCACTTGGTTGTACCATCGCCGTCCGGTGTATTCAATCCCCACCAAGCGCAACAACAGGCGGGTTGATTGGTTTAAAATCCAAATAAAAGGGTTAAACGCACGAGCGATGACCCCAATCGGCGGGCCCAAAAAACGCGCCATTTGTTCGGAGTACAGCAAAGCAACTGCTTTTGGACACAGTTCCCCCAAGACAATTTGCCAATAAGCAATCATTAAAAAGGCAACGGGAATCGAAAAACTGTGAGATAGGTAAGCCATCACTCCCGCATTGAGCGGCAACTGACGCAACAGGTGATTGACTAAATCCGCCATCGCTACCTCACCAATCCACCCTAGAGCGAGACTAGACAGGGTAATGCCGAGTTGGGTAGTAGACAGGAGGCGATCAATGCTGCGCTGTAGTGATTGCACCGTCTGCGCTTGAGTATCGCCTGCCTCTACCAGTTGACTGATGCGCGATCGCCTCACCGACACCATCGCATATTCTGCGGCGACAAAAAACGCATTAATGGCTATCAGAAAAATGACTGACAACACCCGCAGAACAATATCTTGACCCGTCATTCTTTTTTTATGGTGCTGCTGTAATGCCGGAAACTTTTAATTTGAGCTTTTGTTCGGGATAATCTGTCAGATTCAAAGTAAGCGTTTGCGTCTCATCGAGCATTCCACTGGGAATTTTTAGAGTTCCTGCAAATTTTTCGCCATTAGGGGGTAATTCTTCCGGTAAACCTTCGACGATCGCGCTGATAGAACGTCCTCGATTGTCGGTAGCTTCCAAAAAACTGTAGAGAAATTGAACGGCTTGCTGACTTTCATTGGTCAAACTCACGGCTAATAATAACGCGCCTTCCTGCCACGTCGCTTTGACCACTTCCAAAGTGACATCGCGATCTCGCACCTTGAGAGGAAATTGAGGCAGTTGAACCGCTTTTTGCGCGGGTTCTGCGGTGGAATCCGAGGAATTGTCGTCTTTTTCTGCTTGCTTGGCCGATCGCTTACTCTGCTGTTGAACGTGTTCATTAACCTTTTTCAAGATAGTCTTCTCATTGAGCGGCACAAACACAGCCGGCTGTCCAGCAGATTGGGAGCGATCAGTCAGTTTTTTGGTGGGGTTAATTTCGGGTTGGCTGACTCCTTTGAGAGCGATATAGCCAGCCTGAAAACCAAGGAATGCGCTTGCTGTACCTGTCAGTGACATGACTGCTAGCAATAATAGCGTTAGTTTAAGGGTTGAATTAATGTTCATTTTTTCGAGTCTAATACCTGGTCACACCAGCCCAGTTTTCACTACCGTTATTTTACCGAAAGACACAACGGTTCAAACGAGCTTGTCCCGACAAGCTATAATGATTGATGGTTAACATTTTAGCTCAATCCTTCTAATACTCAATAACCAGGGTTGGCCGAGCGGTTGAGGCAGCGAACTCATAATTCGCCCAAGGCAGGTTCAACTCCTGCACCCTGGATTACAGCAAAGTTTAACCGTAGGATGGGTTAGACGGCAGTAACCCTTTAAACTTAATTAGAAATTATCAATCCGTCGTAACCCATCTTCTTGCTAACTATAATTTTTCGCAAAGGGAACAGGGAAAGTTTTATCATCGTGATGAAGACTACAGTTAAAGGATTGTGAGCGAGAGAAGGCGTGCAGCTTCGCTGTACTTTTAGCAAGGCTTTTCTAGATTTAAGGTCTGCCAATTATTCCAGTTTGGTTGGATGAGATTTATTTAGGATCTACAAAAGAAGGTGTCAAACTGAAGCAAAGCTAACTAAAAGCAAGATTAGTAAATGAATATAAAATAATGAATAAAAACTTTTTGATTGAGCAGATAAAAAAAAGAGAAGTTTTTGACAAAGCTTATCTATATGCCATTGCGTACAGAATTAAGCAAGATTCATATTGCAATTTTATTGAAATAGATTACTATAGACAAAATAAAGAAAAGCTATTTCAAGAGATTCAATTAGCTTTTGAAAATCCGCACTTATACGAAGCAGAAACTGCGTTTTCTTTCTATCTTCCAAAATCAGATATGTTTTTTAGAAGAATGATATATACACCATTCAAAGATTTAGTAATTAAATTTATTTTTGTAACTGTTTTAGCAGAATTTTTAGATTTTACACTTATTAAAAATTGTTTTTCATATCGTCTCAAGAGGTATTTTGAAAAAGATATAAAATCGAAAGAATTTTTATATCAATATTATTACGAAGGTTTTCAAGAATTTGTCAATTGGCAATTAGTTCAAGTAGAAAATAATACTTGTATGCTGAAAACTGATATATCATCTTTTTATGATTCTATATCACACGAATATTTACTATCAGCGATTTCAAAACAAATTAATTAATTTAAAAATTTCTTGTTGAATTTCTCCAATATCACTAACTATATATTTTTTAAATGTAGTGCTTGGAGATATGAGGTTAATAATTTGTTCTGTTCTAGCATTTCCAAGATTTATATTTTTCCCTCCTGCTTTGTAATAATCAAAAATGAAAGAAATACAACTATTAATGTTATATAATTGTGGGCGTAAAAGTAATATTTCTTCAGGTGCTTCAGATGGTAAGCCATTTGCCACAACATCAATATCAGTGAAAGATACGCATTGTCCAATGCAAAAATCTTTTTTAGTAAATTCACTATGTTTACTAAGAAAATCCAAAAATTTAAACTTGATATCTTTTGCTTGTTGAAATGGGGATATTTTCATTCTATTTTCATTCTATTTTCATTTTGATACCAAGTCTTATCAATCGGATCATACCTTACTTGTCCACCTTTTGCCTCTAGTATGAGTATTCCTTTGTCAGGATGGATTATAATGAAATCAGCTTCCCTATCTTGAACAATATACTTA
The DNA here is from genome assembly GCA_041743025.1 of Microcystaceae cyanobacterium. GTDB lineage: Bacteria > Cyanobacteriota > Cyanobacteriia > Cyanobacteriales > Microcystaceae > JBGTNM01. The sequence continues at coordinate 17,615 of JBGTNM010000045.1, read as the reverse complement.
ATATCTTGCCACCATGTTCCATGAAAAACAATGTAATCATTACTTAGTTCTTTTTCAAAAATATCAAATAATTTTTTTTCAGCATTGCTTCTAATTGTTTTGGGTAAAGTTTTTGGAATCATTATTGCCATAATTATTTATATCCGTCAGAAAGTAGTTAATGACTTCAACAGTGTTGATTGTACCCGTCTTAAGCTTTTTTGAAATGAATTTTTTGCTAATTGTTACATTTCTAAATATTTTTATGCTTCTTGTATAGATACAATCAACCATTAAAATGATGCTAAATTCACCTAAACTTAACCCATTATTGCAAGAATTACACCAAGTTTTAAGTGATTTATACAGCGATCGCTTAGTCCATATTATCTTATATGGTTCACAAGCCAGAGGAACCGCAAACTCCAATTCTGATCTAGATATTATGGTAGTGCTTAAAGGCCCAATCTCAGCTTATGAAGAAATTATCAGAATGGGAGATATTACTACAGAATTAAGCTTAAAATACAACGAACTTATTTCTATTTTACCTATCTCCGAAGAAAACTATTTATCTCAATCAACTCCTTTATTGAAGAATATCAAAAAAGAAGGCTTAATGATATGACTCGCCTGGAAATCCTTCTCAACCTAGCGAAAGAAGAATTGCAAACCGCAGAATTACTCCTTAATAATCATTGGTATCGTGCATCCGTTTCTCGCGCTTATTATGCTATGTATCATGCTACTCAAGCTGTTTTAGAGTCTAAAGCAATTAATCCCCATACTCATCGAGGATTAATGCAGCAATTTGGTCAAAATTTTATTAAAACAAATGAATTGCCTAAAGAACTTTCTGTTATTTTAAAAAGAACTTATGATTTGAGACAATTAAGCGATTATGATGAAACTATAAGCTTGACCTTCGACGAATGCCAAAAAGTATTAAATGATGCCCAGTTTTTTCTTGAAAGAATTAGTTTATATTTAAGTAACGAGGAGAATTGAACAATCTTCGGTTATTTTAGTTACGAAATAAAATTTTAAAAGGAGTTCAAAATAAACATTTTGCCACTTTTGAACTCCTATAAAGTCGCGATATGTTGCGTTTCTACTCCTAATACGGCAATAAAGGAGTTTGTTGGATAATAATATCGACTTGTGGCTCAGAAGAATTAACAAATCGATGGTACTGAGGGTTTTCTTGCAAAGACGTATCAAAAGGATTTGGCAAATCCCTCGTTCTGATAACGGGGCCAGCCGTTTGCTGCCGCATCGCATCCCGGTAGACCGTTCCGATAGTCAGCGCGTCATCGGCAATTTGATTGTCGAAAAAGGAGTTCGGGCCGTACCGCCAACCAAAAATACTATTTGCTTGTCCTGAGAGAGAGCTAATATCGTAAAAGCGCCCTGTCTGATTAGCAAATGCCCGATTAAAGACATTGGGGAGAGAATCACCAGGATTTTGAGGTAAAGTAACCGTGTTGGAAGCAGGACTTGCCGTCCTCGCTTCTAGTAAACGTCGTTCGAGTTGTTGCAAACAGGCATTCAAACCCGCCGCGAATTCGTTGCGAGTCAGAGCGCGATCGCCGCGATAGGTGCGATCGGGATAGCCGACGATACAGCCGTAATTTTCAACCAGGTTTTTCAGAGCCTCGTATGACCAATCGAGGGGTGAAACGTCCCGCAACTGTTGGATGCTGTTAATTTGCTGTAGAACGGTTGCCTCCTCGGATGTGGGAGGAGGGGTTGAGAATTCTTGAGCGATCGCCGGAACGACTGCGCTCGTTGCTGCCACAATTGTCCAACTGACAGCAACAGTAGGCCACAAAGGTCTAGACATGATGGTTTTACTCCTCACAACATGAAAAATTGCTCGTAACACCGATTGCCTATCATTTCCCAGTTCATGTTTAATATAGATAAGCTAGGCTTTAAAAGGATTCGGCTTAATTTTAACGAAGATCTCGACGGTCTTAGCATTTTGATTGGGAAATTTCCTGAATTTTGCTGTCATCAAAGCGGATGTTATGCTCAATTTTGCGGTAGCTACGGCAGATTTAGCCTCTTTACGCCAATATTTACTGAATTTGTTGGTAGAAAAAGCCTACCAAGAAGGAGAGTTTTTGCTCTCATCTGGGCAACGCAGCACTTATTATATCAATGGCAAGCTCGTCACTTTAACGGCGCAAGGAGCCTTGGCACTCGGTCGGCTGTTGTTGTCGCTGCTACCCGCAGAAACGCAAGCAGTAGCCGGATTGACCTTGGGAGCCGATCCCATCGTCACTGCCGTTAGTGTGGTCTCTGCCTACGAAAATCGCCCCCTACAGGCTCTTATTATTCGTAAAGAAGCCAAAGGTCACGGCACACAAGCTTATATTGAAGGCCCCGCTCTCCCTACAGGTGCTAAGGTCGTGGTTTTAGAAGATGTCGTGACAACGGGAAAATCGGCATTGCTCGCTGTTGAACGTTTGCAAGCGGTGGGGTATGTGGTAGAGTGGGTCATGGCTATTGTAGACCGAGAACAAGGCGGTTCTGCGTTGTATCAAGCTCACGGATTGCAATTTCAGGCACTTTTTTCGATTCGCGATATTCAACAAGCGTATCGCTTTTCAATAAACAATGATCAATTATCAATATCCTGACTTGGGACGAGCGATCGCCTTCCATCCCATAAACTTGTTACCAATGCGAAAGATAATAGCATTAGCTAAACCGAGTTCTTGCGTTGTATCGATCAGTTCTTGCGATCGCTCGCGGATGCGATCAAGTTGGTGAGGGCAGTGCAGAAAATCTAAACAGACTACTGTCGAGCAGTCCCAAGGTTCGCGGAAAATTTTGCAATCTGTGGGTAAAAACGAAACGAGGGTGCGGAGTCGCTGCATCGCTTCTTTCTCAAAATCCGCACTGGTACAATCGGAGGGTAAGTTGGGATGGCTCATAGTGTTCCTCATCATATTGCTCAACCACATACGCTTTAAGTTGCTGCTGAGCGCAGGAAAAACTTTCTCAATTAGGCATCAGCGATGGGATTGAGTCCGACTTCATTTACACGGTAACACTAATGAGAAAGTATCCAGCTACTCTTTCAACTGACCTTTATATTTGTCTTAAGAGTAGCGATCTTCGTGCGAAGCTTCCCGTAAGAGAGTTTGAATTTGTTCGAGCAAATCCTGAAATTGCACGGGTTTGCGGAGGAAACCATTGGCTCCTAGCTCAAATCCTTCAGCCGCTATCGGTTCCTCGTAACCAGTCACCAGCACAATCGGAATAAAAGGCAATTGAGGATTTTGCCGAATGCGCCGAGTTACTTCAAAGCCATCCATTTCAGGCATCATTACGTCTAATAAAATCAAATTAGGAGGAGCCGCATCAATCATGGTTAAGGCAGACTGTCCGCTATGAGCTACCTCAACCTGATATCCCTCTACTTCTAAAAAGATTTGTAGGAGAAAAGAGTTATCGGGAAGGTCATCAACGACTAAAATACGCTTAGTTTTGGCCACTGGCTGGACGATTGAACCGATCATAAGGGAATTGAGCAGTTGTGAAAACTGACTTAGGGATTATCTCAATTGTCTTAGATGAGCGTGTTTTTTTCCTCTGAGAAAAGAGAGATTTAGTCTCTTTTATTTGAATAAAATAGCTGGCTCAAGCGGATGACATGAACGGCGAGGGGAAATTGAACAATCTCTTAAGTGTGCCTAGCTGATTTAATCTTATTTTAATCGAACACAGCGCGAGCATCTATATAGTATTTTTATACTATTTTGAGCAGCGATCGCGTTTAGCCATTTAATCTAATTATTCCCATCCGTCTCGTTAAAATTACGTTTTGTGTAGTCGTAAAATGTAGGGTGCGTTCTAAAGTAGAACGTACCCATGACGTTCAGCGAAGTCAATGTAAATATAATATGGTATTGAGGTATTTAATCAATCTTAGACACGAGGAGTTAGAAGTAATGATTACCTTTCAGTCTATTATTGCCAAGTTACACGAATTTTGGAGCGAGCAGGGGTGCTTGATTGCCCAACCCTACGATACGGAAAAAGGGGCCGGAACCATGAGTCCCCATACTTTTTTAAGAGCAATCGGCCCAGAACCTTGGTCAGTTGCCTATGTAGAACCCTGTCGGCGACCGACGGATGGGCGTTATGGCGAAAACCCCAACCGTTTCCAACATTACTATCAGTATCAAGTCCTGATTAAACCCTCTCCAGACAATATTCAAGAGAAATATTTAGCTTCGTTAAAAGCGTTAGGAATTCAGCCAGAAGATCACGATATCCGGTTTGTCGAAGATAACTGGGAGTCACCGACGCTGGGTTCTTGGGGTGTAGGTTGGGAAGTTTGGCTTGATGGCATGGAAATTACTCAGTTTACCTACTTTCAGCAGTGTGGTGGGATTGACTGTCGTCCGGTTTCTATTGAAATCACCTATGGGTTAGAACGCTTAGCGATGTACTTGCAAAATGTAGATGCCATGACAAAGATTCAGTGGAACGACGAACTTTTTTATGGAGAAATTTTCTTACAAAATGAAATAGAACAGTGTACCTACAATTTTGAAGCCTCCGATCCAGATGTATTATTTAAATTATTTAATTTGTACGAACAAGAGACAAAGCAATTAATCGAACGAGGTTTAGTCATTCCCAGTTTAGATTACGTGCTGAAATGTTCCCACACCTTTAATTTATTAGACGCGAGAGGGGTGATTGCTGTGGCAGAACGGACGCGCTATATCGCTAGAATTCGCAATTTAGCCAGAGAAGTCGCACAATTATACGTACAGCAGCGAGAAAGCTTAGGGTTCCCTCTACTTGGACGTTTTGCAGCTTGAGTCGGGATCAAGGTAATTAGATTTATGATCTTTAAAGATGCGTTTTTTCTCCTGATAGCGATTTTAGCGATCGCAACCCTTCCCCCTACCCTCACTCCTCTCCAGGCAAACACGTTTTTAGCTCAATCCGATCCGCGTTTGGTAGAGGCTGATCGCCTGTTAGAACAAGGCATTGAGCAGTATCGTACCGGCAATCCCACGTCTTCTCGAGAGACGCTCCAGCAAGCACTGACACGCTATCAGCAGCTTAGCGATCACCCCAAAATTGTCAGAACTTTGAGAAATATAGGCAATACTCACTTATTACAGGCGAATTACGAACCAGCGATCACCTACTTTCAGCAGAGTTTAGGTTTAGCCCGTCAAATTGAAGACGGAGAAGGAGAAGCGGCTGCTTTAGGTAATTTAGGGGTAATTTATGCCAATTTAGGCAATTACAAACAAGCTGAGGAATATTACCAGCAGGCGTTGCAGCTAAATCGAGCGCGGAATGACCGATTGGGAGAAGGACAAACCCTCGGCAATCTCGCAGAAGTGTTTTATACTAGAAACGAGTACCCACAGGCGATTGAGGTTTTGCAACAAGCGATCGCGATCGCCCGCAGCATTGATGACTCGCGCTTAGAAGCCAACTCTTTAGGGACGTTGGGAGTCATCTACTACAGCCTCAGCGACTATCCCAAAGCTATTGACTACGCTCAACAGCAATTACAACTTTCTCGTCGCCTGCAAGATCCCATCGGCGAAGCTGCCGCCTTGAATAATTTGGGCAATACCTACTATGCTCAAGGCAACTACGGGCAGGCGATTGCTTATTTAGAACAGCGTTTGACCCTATCGAGAACCATTCAAGACCGATTGGGGCAGACTCAATCCCTCGGCAATCTGTCGGCGGTTTATGATGACATCGGCGATTACAGCAAAGCCATTGAATATGCCTTTCAAGGACTGTCTTTAGCGCGTGAAATCAAGAATCCAGTAGCAGAAGCCAGCTTTTTAACCCGTTTGGGCAATATTTACTATGTCGCGCAAGATTTTCCTAAAGCCATTGAATATCACCAGCAGCGTCTAATCTTGGCACAGCAAGCTAACAACCTCAGCAGTACAGCAGTTGATCTCATCAATTTAGGCAATGTTTATAAGTCGATGGGGCAGTTTACTCAAGCGATTGAAACCCACCAGCAAGCACTGACAGTCGCTCGTCAAATTAAGGATCTTTCGGCAGAAAGTTCGGCTTTAGTCAATCTGGGGGTAGAATACGACGAATTGGGGCAATCCGCCAAAGCGATTGAGTATTACCGAGAGGCATTAACCATCGCTCGCGAAATCGATGATCGAGCGACAGAAGGGCTAATTCTAAACAATTTAGGCAATACCTTGTTTAAAACTGGTAAATTCAAAGAAGCAGAAGCTACTTTGCGCCAAGGACTGCAAGCGTGGGAATTAGTACGGGCGAGCTTAGGAGAGAGCGATCGCGGTAAAATCAGCATTTTTGACCAACAATCCCGCACCTATCGCCTACTACAACGGGTTCTCGTCGCTCAAAACCAGACAGATGCGGCGTTAGAAATCGCCGAACGGGGACGCGCCCGATCGTTTGTAGAACTGTTATCTAGACGTTTAAACGCGAATTCTCCTCTAGCTCAAACCGTTGCTTCGCCTACGTTAGAACAAATTAAACAAATTGCTCGCAGCCAAAATGCAACATTGGTAGAGTACTCTATCACCTACGAAGATACTTTAGTCGATAACAAAATCCAGCCCAAGGAAGTAGCCTTGTACATTTGGGCGATCGCACCGTCGGGAAACATTACCTTCCGTCAAGTAGACTTAACAGAACAGGACACCTCACTAGCCGATCTCGTCGTTGCCAGTCGCGAAGGCATGGGCGTACAGGGGCGAGGATTGGGAGTCGTTGCCAGTGCCAATCCGCAGCGATCAAGCCAGCAACGGCAAACTCTCTATCAACGATTAATTGAGCCTATTGCCCAAGTTTTGCCCAAAGATCCCAATGAGCGCGTTATTTTTATCCCGCAACAGTCGCTCTTTCTCGTGCCGTTTGCCGCTCTCCAAGATGAGTCCGGTCAATATTTGCTAGAAAAACACACAATTTTAACGGCTCCTTCGATTCAGGTGCTATCTTTGACCCAACAGCAACGCCGTAGAAGCAGCGTCCGTTCGTCTCAAACGTCTCTAGTCGTCGGCAATCCCACCATGCCTACAGTCCCGGCACGCGATGGCAAGCCATCAGAACAGTTGGCTAGTTTGCCAGGGGCAGAACGAGAAGCCCAAGCGATCGCGCCTTTGCTAGAAACGCAGGCGATTACAGGCGATCGTGCTACGAAAAGGGCGATATTGCAGCAAATGCCCAATGCTCGCATCATCCACTTAGCCACGCATGGATTGTTAGATGACTTTAAGGGTGTGGGGGTTCCAGGAGCGATCGCACTTGCACCTGAGCGAAGTAGGGGCGAATCCTTAGAGGGTAACGGGTTGCTGACGGCTGACGAAATTCTAGATTTAAATCTCAATGCCGAATTAGTGGTTTTGAGTGCTTGCGATACAGGCAGAGGAACGATTACAGGCGATGGAGTCGTTGGATTATCTCGCTCTTTGATTACAGCAGGCGTACCTAGTGTCTTGGTGTCTTTGTGGTCGGTTCCCGATGCGCCAACCGCAGAATTGATGGTGGAGTTTTATCGACAATTACAGCAAAATGGGGATAAATCGCAAGAGCTGCGTCAAGCTATGTTAAAAACTAAAGAAAAACATCCTAATCCGCGAGATTGGGCGGCATTTACCTTGATTGGCGAGGCAGAGTAAGATATAGCAATCAGCTTTCAGCCATCAGCAGTCAGCTTTTTAGAGAACTTGCGTCAAAATAGAGTAACGATGAGGATAGTACGATGACGATATCGACCGAGCAGCCTAAAGAGCATCTCAACATACTCTACGAAACTGATTAATTGTTAAGCTATGAATACTAAATTAGTGGATTCTTTAGTTCAAATCATTAATTCTTTAAATGAGGAAGAAAAGAAGATTCTTAAAGAAAAGCTTGATTACAAAGTAGAATTTTTAAAAACCACCTTATCTAATTTAACAGATGAGCCTTTTATAGGAATGTGGCAAGATCGAGAGGATATGCAAGATAGTAGTCAATGGGTTCGTCACCTAAGACAGCAAGAATGGATGAGTTAAAATTGAAATAACTGTTATAAAGGTGTCAAATCACTTAGATAAATGGGTATGCGATCGCTCAATCCTGGATTTACTATCGCTCTAACTTTCCTCGTTACCCTGGTGAGTGGAGATTTTCGACTCGTTCCCACTTACCCATTATCCCAAGCATTAGCGCAGACAACCGATGAAAGGAAAACCCAAGCAGACCAACTCCTAAAGCAAGGAAAGGAGCAAATCGATAATGATCAATATGATCGCGCCTTTCAATCGTTGCAGCAAGCGTTGACGATTTATCGAGCAATCAAAGATCGCCAAGGAGAAGGCCGGACGCTCAAGTTGCTCGCTTGGACTTACTATGTTGAAGGAGACAATAATCAAGCGATCGCTTATGGAAAACAAACTTTAGAAATTGCTCAAGAGATTAAAGACTCAGATTTAGAAAGCAGGATGCTACTCGATCTAGGAGTCATTTATTACTATGGCTTAGGAGACTTTAGTAAAACGATCCCTTATTTTGAGAAAGGTTTAGCCATTGCCCGAACTACCCAAAACCGCGAAGTAGAGGCGAGAGCGCTGTTTCGTTTGGGTGCTTTTTCTGCCGTTGGGGGAGAAAGCGAAAAGGCGATTGATTTCTATGAGCAAGCGTTGCAGGTGGTCAACCGTTTTGAGCCGGAAAAGCTAATTTATCGCCAACTAGAAGCTGATATTTTACATGGTTTAGGTGCGGCTTATTTAGGCAGTCAATCCGAGCTAGCGATTGAAACTTACCAACAGGCGCTGGCTGTTGCCGAGGGCGATCGCCCTCGGCAAATCACTATTTTGATTAGCACCGGTAGAACTTACTTCGTCCTCCAGCAACACGATAAAGCGATTGGGACTTATCAGCAAGCCTTAACCCTGGCACGGCAGACAAACAATTCCCTGCAACAAGGAGAAGCACTGCTAGAAATCGGCAAAACTTACGGCCATCAGAGTCAGTATCCGAAAGCGATAGAGTACTACCAGCAAGCGCTGCCGATCTTTCAGCAAAACAAGTATGCTAGATCTAATTTTGGGGAAATTCTGGCAAAAATTGCCGAGGCTTACAAAAATTTGGGAGAACCTGCCAAAGCTTTAGAATTTTATCAACAGGGACTCTCTGTTGCGCGAGAAGCAAGCGATCTCAAGCAAGAGGGGGAGATTTTAGCCAATATTTGCACTATTTACAACCAATTAGGTCAATACGAACGCGCCTTAGAGATTTGCCCGCAAGCCTTAGAGACGCTTCAAGCTGTGCTGGTAACGGCTAAGAAGAAAAACGAGATCCCAGAAATAACAACCACAGGTTGGGCAATTACCCAAATTTACCTCCAATTAACCTTTGCTTACGCTTTCCTGGGGCAGAGCGATCAGGCCAAATACTTCTCCACGCAAGCTCAAACCTTTCGGGCAAGTTTCCAAGAGTATTTAGCCTCTGTATCGCCTAATACAACGAACGACAATACTCCTTCTTCGCCTCCTTCCAAATTAGAGAAAGCTCAAGAGCAACTAGCCTTTATGCGCTCCCTGGGCAATCTCGAATCAGAAGCATTCGCTCTCGACGATATTGCAGAAGCTTACGAAGAACTGGGTCAACTCGATCAAGCTCTAGAGTATCACCAACAGGCTTTGCAGAAGGCGCAAGAGAGCAGAAATCTAGCAGCGATCGCAAATATGCTATATTCTCTGGGGAATTTCTACGATCAGCAAAAACAGTATGATCGCGCAGTAGCGTACTATCTACAGGCGGCTCAAAACCATCAAAAAACTAATGACCCAGCAGCGACGGCTAATGTACTTGTCTTGGCTGGACAAGCCAGTTTTGCTGATGGGAAGACAGAACAAACCATTACAACCCTGACAGATGCGATCGCTTTTTACGAATCTCTGCGAGTTGAACTGAGCGATCGCAACAAAGTTTCTATCTTTGAACAGCAGGCTAATGCCTATCGTTTGCTGCAAGAAGCTTTAATTATCCAAAATCGACCCAATGAAGCTCTAGAAATCGCTGAGCGAGGCAGAGCTAGGGCTTTTGTCGAATTACTAGCATCTAAATTAACTAATAATTCTAAAACTGACTTAAAGATTACTCCCCCAAACTTAACTCAAATTCAACAAATTGCCCAAGCTCAAGGAGCCACCCTGGTTGAATACTCCCTCGTTGGCGACAAAGTAGAGCCAAAAGACAAGAAATCCGGTCTGTCAAAGCTTCTCATCTGGGTGATCAAACCGACTGGAGAAGTCATTCTGCGTCAAGTCGATCTTAAATCCTTTTGGCAGCAAGAGCAGATTGCGCTCTCCAACCTTGTAACCAGCAGCCGCGAATCGATAGGAGTCCGAGGACGAGGGAGTCTGGGAGTTGTTGCTTCAGTTCCCAAAACTCGTTCTGAGCGGCAATTACAACAACTTCATCAACTACTAATTGCCCCCATCGGTGATCTTTTATCGACTAACCCTGATGATAAGGTCATCTTTATGCCGCAAGGTTCCCTATTTTTGGTTCCTTTTGCCGCCTTACAAGATACTTCTGGGCAATATCTGATTGACAAGCATACGATCGCCATTTCTCCTTCAATTCAAGTCCTGCAATTAACCCACACCAACACCGTAGGGGCGAACGCTATTCGCCCAGAAAACCTTCGCCCAAGAGACATCCTAATCGTCGGCAATCCCACCATGCCTCGCCTTCCAACTGCCACCGGCGAAACGTCCGAACAGCTACCAGATTTACCAGGAGCAGAACAAGAAGCGATAGCGATAGCTCAACTGTTTCAGACTCAAGCGATTACGGGAAACCAAGCAACGAAAACGGCGATTGTACAACAGATGCCTCAAGCGAAGATTATTCATCTAGCGACGCACGGACTTTTAGACGATTTTAAAGGGTTGGGCGTACCAGGCGCGATCGCTTTAGCTCCCTCTAGTAACGATAATGGCTTACTAACAGCAGGGGAAATTCTCGATTTAAACCTGAATGCCGAATTAGTGGTCTTGAGTGCTTGCGATACGGGACGGGGTACGATTACAGGTGATGGTGTGATCGGGTTGTCTCGTTCTCTGATTACAGCAGGTGTACCCAGCGTTCTAGTATCCTTGTGGTCGGTTCCCGATGCGCCAACGGCTGAATTGATGGTGGAATTTTACCGACAATTACAGCAAAATGGGGATAAATCGCAAGCTTTACGTCAGGCAATGTTAAAAACCAAAGCAAAACACCCTCATCCGAGAAATTGGGCTGCTTTTACCTTAATTGGCGAGGCAGAGTAAGTGCATTTTCCCACCCGTAGGGGCGCATCGCGTGCGCCCACAAAATGTTACCAACAACTTTGTCATAGTATTATGATAAATGCGATCGGAAACTCTCCAAAACGAAGCCGCAGCCATTGATGATTTTAATGCAGCTATTCGCATAAATCCTAATGAAGTCAGAAAACATCGTTAACCATAAAGATGAATTTCAAAAAGCGAACTCAAGAATTATCTTCCTTAACTAAAGGAACTCAAGCACTCGCATTATTTAGAGATCGTCACGATCTGATCGAGATATTTTTAAAGTATCTTAATGATAGCGAACCCCACGATAAAATTATCATTTTTCAGGGTGAGGGAGGTCAAGGAAAATCCCTCCTTTTAACCTATTTACAAAAGCATTGTTGTAAGTGGCTTTTTAGACAAGATTGGGACAGAATTAAAAATCTTTCGCCTCAAAAGCTTTGTGAAGAAATTGTCAAGTTCAATCAGCCGATTATTGCAGAAAAATCAGGTATATTGGCTCAGCTTTATCAGAAAATTATTCAACCTATCCAAGAAATATTGTTGGGTAAAACCAAGCAAACAGAGCCAGGAGAACAAACGCTTTATATTCCTGCTCTAGTCGCCACCCTTGATTTTGATGCTAAACCAACTGGCGGAGAACGCCCTCAAGATCCTTTTGATGGATTAATGATTCTTCGACGACAATTAACCGGATACGATTTATCTTTTCCCCGCTATAGTTTTGGCTGTATTATGTATTTGAAAAAGACGGGGCAACTAAAACTAGAAAATTTAAAAAAAGTTCTACCGTCTGAAGAATTTTCCTTAGCAGCAAGCTTGGTTAATCTATTTATTAATTTTTCCTCGGCTTTACAAAATTCTCTATTTGGTACGATTCCACTTTTACTAACGCTGTCAGTTCAAATATCTAGCTTTATCTTTAAATATTGGGGACTACAATGGACAATCCAAGACCTTAAAAAACAGCTAACCCAAGATGAAATAGAAGCGATTGAAAATCTCGATCCTCATACGCAATTACTCGACGTACTTCCTGAGTTATTAGCTCACGATTTGAATGCTACTATGCAAGTTGATGAGGAGAAGATTGAACAATTTAAACGAGTGGTTATTTTCTTAGATACCCATGAAGCTTTTTGGGGACAGCAACGCAATCTATCAGATGCACTCTACTTTCAACAAGATGAATGGTTGCGACGATTTTTAAAATATCTCGACTTATCTTTAGGAATTGTTGTCGTTGTCACTGGCAGAGAAATTCCTAGATGGAATGAAGCAGCTAAATATAAAATTTCTCAAGATCAATTTGATATTTATTCGCTGCAATATTTAACGAACCGCGATGCACACAGTTACTTAGAAGAAGCACTGCAAACCTTTGAAATATCAGATGAATTGAAGCAAGCGATTGTCAATTGCGCCAGTGTAGAGAGCGATCGCGTCTATCCTTTCTATTTAGGATTGTGTGCTGATGTCGTTTTAGAAAATCAAGAAATAAACCCCGAACGCTTAAAAACTTTGCCTGAAATTGCTGATAAATCGAAAGAACTCATCGATTTACTGTTAAAATATGTAGATGAAGAAATTCAAGATGCTGTAGCCGCACTTTGCGCTTGTCGGGAATTTGATGAAAACCTCTATTTAAAATTGGGGAAAGAACTCCATTTTTATGCAACTGCTGCTTCATTTCGTCGCCTAACCCGTTTCTCTTTTGTTCAAATAACCCAGGCAAATCGCTATCAAATTCATCAACTCATCCGACGTTTACAAGAAGAAAAATTAAGTTCAGAAGTTTCGCAAGAAATTAACCAACGCGCTCATCAAATACTAGAAGAATATTATCGCCAGCAGGAAAATAAAATAGAAGCAATTTACCATGCAAATCATTTAAACAGTCAAGCTAGTATTGAAGAATGGTTGCTGCTTTTTGAGGCGGAGTTGAGAGCTAGCAACTACGAACAATGCCGAGCTTTATTAGAACTGAGCAAGGTTATAACTATACCCACTGCTTTTTTGAGGGGTAAAATTGCAAAAAATAAGGGAGAATATTATGTTAGTCTTGCTAAATATCGAGAAGCAGAAGATGCATATTCTCAAGCAATTGAGGCTTATAATACAGCAATTGAGCAAACATCTGAACCTGATGAAGCTTATAGTAGTAAAGGAGTTGCTTTACTAAGATTGGGCGAACTTTTTGCTAAACTGTCTCGTTACCCAGAAGCTAACACCAGTTATCAAGAAGCTCTCAAGGTTTATGCAAAACTTATTAGTTTAAATCGAGATTCAGCGAAAGCTTATATCAATCAGAGTATTATTTTCTCTCGATTAGGTGAATTGGAGGCACAAGAACGTCACCAACAAGAAGCACTAGAAAACTACCAACAAGCGATCACAGTTTGCGAACAATCTCTCAAGCTTCAGCCTAATTTTGCACAAGCTTACCACCAGCAAGGATTGGTTTTAGCCAATTTAGGAGAACTGCAAGTACAGTTATCTCAATCCCAAGAAGCACTGCAAAATTACGAACGTGCCATCGCCGCCTATCAGCAAGCGATCGCGGTAAAACCCGATTATGTCAATGCTTATAATAATCAAGGAATTGCTCTACAAAATTTAGGTCAACTGCAAGCACAGTTATCTCAAGAAAGCTTAGCCGCACAAAGCTACCAACAAGCAATTCAAGCTTATGATCGCGCTCTAACACTGGCTCCCCATTTAACTCCCATTTTAAATAATAAAGCACTCGCGCTCTCAAAAATAGGTGACTTACAAGCTCAGCAAACGCACTCCCCAGAGGCTTTTCAATATTATAGCGAAGCCCTTAAAATCTGCCAGCAAACGCTCAAATTAACCCCTGATTTTATCGATGTCTACGATACCCAAGGAACCATTTTACAAAGTCTAGCAGAACTTCAAAAAAATCAATCAAACTATCAAGATGCCGTCGGAACCCTCAAAAGCGCGATCGCCTCTTACAATCAAGCTCTCCAGCTTGCACCAAATCTGATTCAAACCCATAAAAACAAAGGATTTGCCCTTAAAAAACTAGGTGAATTGCAAAAGAATCAGCGTTCTCAGCGTCGAGAAGCTTACCAACATTTACAAGCGGCACTCGATGAATTTTCGCTAGTTTTACAAATGACTCCCGACGATGCAGACATTCAGCAGTGGCAAGTACAAATCCAAGAGTATCTAAGCAGTTTTTAAGGTTGGTTTAGGTTTTATAACTATTTATTATTATTTAATTCTTTTTCTAGTGTAAAATTATAATCTAAATCAGTGTCAATTTAATAATTATGCGAACCCTATCTGTTCTCTGTAAGATTTTTAGTGCTGTTGGCATTAGCGCTGTCGGAGCCTTCTGTTTCACATTCCCCGCTAGAGCGGCAGTGATGTATGTTGAGAGCCTAGATGGAGAGCTTTCCTCGGAACATAATAACCCGACATTTATCGGCAAACTCATGCCGGGAGATAATTTCCTAGAAGCTGCCATTATCAACCCACTAATAGGAACGCAGGATCGCGATTACTTCACCTTGAAAGTCCCCAAAGGACTAAAATTAGACCATATTTTCCTTGACAACTACCAGCCAGGACTTTCAGGTGATGACGTAGGCTTTATTGGTATTGAGCAAGGCGATCGCATTACCCCCCCTCCCCCAACCAACTTGCAAGAACAGGAACAAGCCGCCGCACAACTTTTGGGCTATACTCTCTTTGGGACTCGAACCACCTATGACAGTACGCTTGCTTGTACCAACCTCGGTATTGCTGGTCAACCCCTCGAACCTAATACAATTGTTCTGGTCAATCAAGACCTACTTCCCCTACTAGGAATTGCCGATAAACCACCTCTGCTAACCAACTGTAACCTCTCTTTTCCCACAACGGGTTTCACGCCTCCCTTAGCCGGAAACGCGAACTATTCGTTTTGGATACAGCAAACGGCGGGAACTGGAGAAACACAGTATGCTTTGAGGTTCGTTGTGAGTGCCGCCATCCCCGAACCGACACTAACATTCGGTCTTGTCGCTTTTAGCGTATTGGTAATGAGTCGGAAGCGATATTGACCAAAAACGAGAGTGTAGGGTAGTAAGTTCTGGGAAATCATCTTTTTGTCAGTTTCCCCCCTATATTCTTTGTGTTTTTGTGGTTAATATAAATCCCTCTAAGGTTGAATAACTTGGGGCAAAATCGGCTGGGGAGCTTGTTGAGATTCAACGACTTGCTCAATGGCTAGAGTGCTAGTAAAAGCGATCGCGCCAGTGACAAACACAAGTACCAATCGCCAAGTACGCTGTCGCAGTTTGGCTAATCCTGAAAGAGTGGAAACCATCGAGCAATCAACGGGTTCTGTCGAGTTGCTGGCTAACTCAGTGTTGGTAGAATTGGGCAACGTTTGCAGTTGAGAAACTAGCCAGCGAATGGGTTCTCCTCCTTGTTTGGTTTGTAAGTGCTTGTTTTCCTCCTGGGTTTCAATCGGCAGTCCGCAGTAAAAAATGCGAAATTTAATCCCAAGAGAAGTTAATAAAGTCGTCAGAGAATAGAGGTTTCTTTTTAAAGTCTGCCAGGGGTAAGGTGTGGCGGGAAGTAAGTCGCATTTGGTCAAAATCAGCGCGATCGGCAAATTTAGGTGGTTGGCTGCGACAATTTCTGCTAAAGCTGTCACAGGATTAAGCATTTTTTCGAGTGCCTGGGATTCGTTCGCTTTCTCAACTAAAAGTTGAGCGTCAAGCAATAAACAAGCACCATCAGATTGAGTTACCATCATTAAAAAAGCTGGATTGAAAATTTGGCAAGACTCGCCAGGGGTATCCCACCAACAGATTTGCGCGTGAGTTTTTACCCCTTCTGAGGTGAGTTCCTTAACACAGAAATCAAAGTTAGTCAGTTTTAAGGTAGCGGGTGGATAGTGTCCTGTTCGCTCAATGTAGTTAAGGACATTATTGAGCGTTTGCTTAGCTTGCGAGTTCTCGCACTCAAACCAAAAGCGGTGCGGTTGCTCGCGATCGCCTGGCGTTTGAAGATCGACATAACTTCCCACAAGAAAGACCGTTTTTCCCACACCCCTCTGACCTATACTGAGTAGGTGATACAGAGGAGTTTCAGCAGAAGTTGGCGAGTGAGACATCGAGTTTGACTTGATTAAATCAAGAACGAGACATTAAAAAAAATGCTTAAAGTGTGACAACACTAGATCTGACTAAGTATTCGGATAGAAATTTTGTTGACTATGTTAAGAAATTTAAAGGTATTGAATCCGCTTCTGTTGCAAGAATGCCCATCCCCAGAGCTTGACTTTAATGATGACCAGATACTTAGACAGTTGTGATTCAGCTTTTATTCTGCTACCAAGCCTAACTTTTTATCATTTTCTTAGCTTTACACTATCGTGTAAAATTGTTGGCGTTTATCAGCAATTATAGCGATTGTTAGTGATTCAGAAATACTAATATTAGCCAATAACCTGTTACAAAATGTCATAAAAAGTGATAAGATGACTTTAATTAAAGTCTCAAATTTATCAGAAAATTGGGTTGAAAACCCCGCCTTTTAGCGTTAGCGGAAGGCGGCTTTAATATGAAGTTGTGTTTCTTGCAGAATATTCGGTATAATGTAAGAATGACACAACGAAGTTTCAAGTACCGCTTTTACCCAACGACTGAACAGGAAACCCTGCTGTTGCGAACGATGGGGTGTACTCGCTTGGTCTATAACCGCGCACTTGCAGCAAGGACTGAGGCGTGGTATGAACGACAAGAACGAGTTGGATATATTGAAACTTCGGCAATGCTGACTCAATGGAAAAAACAAGAAGATTTGCAATTTCTGGGGGAAGTTAGTAGTGTGCCATTGCAGCAGGGACTTAGACATTTGCAAAAAGCTTTTGCTAATTTTTGGGCTGGACACGCTAAGTATCCCAACTTTAAGAAAAAGCATAACGGCGGCTCTGCCGAGTTTACTAAGTCCGCTTTTAAGTGGAAAGATGGACAAGTTTGGCTTGCTAAGTGTACGGAAGCATTGCCGATTCGTTGGAGTCGGCAGTTGCCCAAGGGGTGCAACCCATCTACGATCACGGTCAAACTGGATGCAAGTGGACGTTTCCATATTTCTTTGCTTGTAGATGAAGCTATTAGCCCATTGCCAAAGTCCGATAAATCTATCGGTTTGGACGTGGGCATAACCAGCTTGATTGCTACTAGCAATGGGGATAAAATCACCAATCCGTCTCACTTCAATCGTTTGAGAACTAAGCTTAGACGAGTCCAAAAATCTTTGTCTCGTAAGCAAAAAGGGTCTAATAATCGACACAAG
>JBGTNM010000044.1:0-3407 GCA_041743025.1 Microcystaceae cyanobacterium | reverse complement strand
CTCCATGCCATTTTAAATGAGGTTTTAAGGTTTGGCGAAGCAGATTAACATTATCCATAGAGTCTTCATGAGTTAAGTGTGGTTACTTTTCATGAAACCCTTTTTCTTAGAGCTTTTTCAACTTTTGTCCTGTACTGAGGTCGAGCTTTTAAAACCCATCATGTCTGCGGAGGCATTGCGAATGGCTTCTTTGCGTTCCATCTCATTACCCAAAGACATAATCAACTCAGTATTGATTTGGGTTAATACTCCTGTGTCTAGTTCGCTTACCTGTTGGGAAACTACGGTTAAACCAATACCAAATTTTCGACCTTGACGAGAAATATCCCGAAATACCGAACCAAATTTCATTCTTTGAGGGTTGAGGACGCTTGGGGCTTCTTCGATGACTACATTGACAAAGGGTAACTGGTCTAAAGTGGTCAAGGATTTGCCATTTCTGTAAGGCAATCTGCCATCTTCTAATCGAGCAATCAATTCTTCGGCTAACTGGCGCGATCCCCTTCGTTCCCCATCATCACCCAAAGATATCTGAATCGCTTCTTCTAGTTCGTTTGGTTGTTCTACACTTTTTAAGGCTTTTCTGAGGGTAAATAAAGTTCTGGCTACTACAGTGGTGAGCAAAAACTGTTCCATCTCGCTCATCAGAGTAGTATCAACTACCAAAACTCTTCCCTGTTCTAAAGCACAAATAATATCTGGTAGCAAAGAATCGTATTCATGTCCCATATCAGTATCGAAAGGGGTAATCAAGCGTGATTGACCCTGACGCAGAAAATCTAAACGACGTTGAACGGCAGAAATTGTCCCTGGTAAAAACTCTGCTCCTCCTTCAAATCCATTATTTTCTCCATCAGTCATGCCCATCAATACCCGCAAAATCCACTTTTCCCCCCAGAGAGCAAACTGTTGATTGACAAAGGCAATTTGCTGTTCGCTAAACTCGGTGATGCTGATTAAATCGCTAGGGGTGAGGTCGGCACGAGAAAGTTTTACTTGTCGCTCCAGTCCCTCGACCGTAAGATTCTTAGCAGTTAAATAATAAAAAGGTTCGACTAAATCCTGTCTTTCTTCATCAGAATAGCTGGCGACAATACCGTGAATACCATCAGCCCCACCTACCTGAGAATGCCAATACCGAAACTCATCATGAGGATCGATCGCTAGAATGCTACCTTTTGGTTTATCTCGATTTTCTACCTGTCGATTGAAATCTAATACTGACTTGAGCAGCACCATCATTAAATTACTTTTTCCAGCCCCAGTTTTGCCAAACACCCCGATATGATGGGAAAGGGCATAGGTAGGCAAATAAACCTTGACCGATTCTAAGGATTGTTCCCCTGCTAATAAATCTCCTACATACAAACCGTCTTGTCCTAACTGACTGGACATCAAGGCTCGCATCACATCCCCAACTTCAGGATTGCTAGCCTCAACATGATAAACATCACAAAGATGCTCTGGTAAACGTCGAGGACGATAAAATCGCCAACCATCATCTTCGGCTTGAGCGTACCCCAAAACCATTCCTTTCAGTTCCAGCAACTGCTCTGAAGCTAAATCCTGACTGAAATAAGAATCGGGCATGGTCAACTTATTACGGGCAATATCGCTCATCTCCAAAGAACGATTCAAGATGTTGGCATATTGAGTAGTCCGAAATACATATATCCTTTGCTTTCCGCGACGACTGGGCAACAGAAATAAATCCCCTACTGCCACATCAGCATTGCCCGCAACCACAGTTAATTGATAGGTATTACTTTCTGCCAGTATCCCAAACCGTTGGTCTTTTAGTTTTTCCAGTAGCTGTTCTAAGCTATACATTGATTCTCCTAACGATGTCCCGTTGCCTGAAATACATCTCGAAATAATTTAGGACTCATTCCCTCTTTTACAGCCTCAGCAATTAACTGTTTCCGTAGTGCCACTCGTTCGGCATCGGTTAAAGAAGCGCGATCGTGAGCAGCTTTAATTGGATATGGATAGCCATAAACACGCTGATCGTGGCAAGTGTAGTCTAAATCTTCAAAAATTCGGGAGTAAAACTTTTTTTAGTTTCTTGGGCTTTGAGCTGTCGATAATCCGACTGTTCGATAACTTCTATCAGCGATCGCCCTGCTATTTGCTCGTGAACCTTATCCAAGGCAGCAGCACCCTCATGACGATTCTCTGGAATCCACCCCACATTAATAATTGTCTCTGGAGTTGGTGCTAATTCCTTCAATCCATGAACGGGATCGGACTGGTAAATCGTAGCTTGAGCTACTGATAGATAGACAAAAGAGTCGGCATAACTCAGCATGGGAAAATCACCACTGCCATCCACTCCAGCCACTTTGAGATTAGTACGGGATGTTTGGCGATCGAAAAACTGTAAATTCTCTTTAATTAAACTAATTTCGCGATCATCTATCAGGTTTTGTCCCTGCCAAGACTGCATTTGATGCGCTACTTCTTGTAACTGCTGCTTGACTGTAGTTCTAAGATTGAGATCGAACCGCATAATAGACCGCTACTCCCAAAGTCTGACTGAGAAATTAAACATTTCTCTCCATTTGTAACCCATTTGCAGATGAGACAATAACCAAAATAGCCTTTTAAATTTACTTTTATGAGCGATCGCACTTTAAAAGAAATTCAACAAGTAGTTGACGATTGGATTATACAAGTCGGCAAAGGGTATTGGACTCCCCATGAAATGTTAGCCCGATTAATGGAAGAAGTTGGAGAAACAGCCCGACTTGTAAATCATCTTTATGGTTCTAAACCCAAAAAAGAAAGCGAACCTTCCCAAGAATTATCCGATGAGTTAGCCGATATTTTGTTCACCATTATTTGTATTGCCAATTCTCAAAATATCGATTTACAGTCAGCTTTTGAATCAATGATAGAAAAGTATTCAGTAAGAGATAAAGATAGGTATTAATGAAATATATTTAATGTGCGGATGCAATTTTAATAGGTTTAATGTTGAAGTCGATCTGGCTATTCAACAGGTATTTATTTCTTATCAACGTGATATTTAACTGTAGTTGTACTCACATCGAATCTTTGTGCGATCGCCTCATAAGTCATGCCCTCACTTCTCAAACGCTTAATCTCCAACGAATCCGCCTTTGAAATCCGACGAGCCTTCCTTGCCTCACTTTTATAAGTAATCCCCTTAATCGCATTATTAATAGCAGTCTCCGACATCTGATAAGCATCAGCCAACATCTTCAAAGTCGCCAACTTATCCTCATACAACGCCCGAATCACCTCAACATCCACCTGAGACAGCTTCCTGTTGCTACTCTTTTTAACCTTTTCCTCCGCCTTTACCTCAGTCGCCTTTTGTGTGGCGTATGACAATTGCATTAGGGCAAACTTAATCTTATCGTGCGACTCGTTTAGTATAAACG
>JBGTNM010000043.1:0-9457 GCA_041743025.1 Microcystaceae cyanobacterium | reverse complement strand
GGGATCAGGAAAAGGGCTGGAAAAATTGGCTGAATAATCTTCATTTAATCTGACAACCCTTGATAAATTTTAATCAAATTTCTCGCTGGTTGAAAGTTTTTCCCATTCCCCAACTATCTTTGGGGTTTCCGAGACTTATTTTCTTAATGAATGAGTTTGATTGTTTGCGATATTTAGTCTATCTTTTGGATGACTTTTACTTTTCTTCTGCCTAGAGTGACGGAAGAGGGATAACCCAGGCTCTGGCTAGTGTTCTGGGCGTGATTAGAGGCGTATCCGTGCCACTGGGCATCTCCACGCCAGATCAACCGAACATTTCGTCAACTCGCTGGCGTACAGTCGCTGACCATAAGAACAAAGTGTACTATTTTGATTCAGCCACCAGCCCCACTGTGTTTTGGGTGCCATTAGCGGAGTTAAATCTAGAAGAAGGCGCACCCGTCAAGAAGCTCACCTTGGTCGGCAATAAGACCTATTCTGGCAGCGCGGCAAGCAAGTTTGAATCGGCTGAGCCATTTGTGTTTCTGCCAGCTACCGTCAAGTGATATAAGTTAAGTGATATAAGTTAACAGTAAAAACAGGTAAAAATTATGCCTCAACAAAAACGCTACCCTTCTGGAACGCCCTTTACAGGGGTAATGGGTCGCACGCTAGCAACCTCGACACCCGCTTGGCCAGAGGAAACAATTGCCAAATCTGGCTCACCCAATATCTTGTTTATCGTCCTAGATGACATCGGATTTGCCCAATTGGGGTGCTATGGTTCAGACATCGAAACGCCCAACTTAGATAAACTGGCAGCTAATGGACTTCGCTACACCAATTGGCACACGACAGCCCTCTGTTCTCCCAGCCGTTCCGGTATGCTCACCGGACGCAATCATCACAGTAATGGGTTCGGCTGTATTGCCGAAGTCGCCTCCGGTTTTCCGGGCTACAATGCGACCATTCCTAAAGAAAATGGAATGTTGCCAGATATCTTGTTACCCAAGGGTTATGCGACGTTTTGCTTAGGTAAGTGGCATCTCACTCCAGCAATGGACGTTCATCACGCTGCCCCCCGCGATCGCTGGCCCCTCGGTCAAGGATTTGAGCGTTACTATGGATTCTTAGGCGGTGCAACCGATCAGTACTATCCCGAACTGACTTACGATAACCATCATGTAGAACCGCCTAAAACCCCTGAAGAGGGATATCATCTCAGCGAAGACTTAGCAGATAAGGCGATCGAGTTTATCAACGATTTGCAAGCTGTCTTGCCCGAAAAACCCTTCTTTATGTATTTTGCTCCTGGTGCGATGCACGCCCCTCACCAAGCCCCAAAAGAGTGGATTGACAAATATATTGGCAAGTTCGACCAAGGTTGGGATAAATGGCGCGAAGCAACGTTAGAGCGGCAGAAACAGATGGGGATCTTTCCCTCCGATACTCCCCTTTCCCCCCGTGAACCAGAAGTTAAAGCATGGGACAGCCTCACCCCTGACGAGAAAAAAGTCCACGCCCGCTATATGGAAGTCTTTGCTGGCTTCCTTTCTCATACCGACCACCACATTGGGCGCGTTATCGACTTTTTAGAAAAAATAGGAGAACTAGACAATACGCTGATCTTTGCCGTCTCCGACAACGGTGCCAGTGCTGAAGGGGGAGAAAATGGGTCTGTGAATGAATGGCTGTTCTTCAACGGGATTGAGGAACGGATGGAGGACAACCTCAAACAAATCGAGCAAATGGGTAGTCCTTACACCTATCAAAATTATTCGATGGGTTGGACAAATGCAGGAGATACGCCCTACCGTCGCTGGAAACGGGAGGTTTACAATGGGGGGATTTGCGATCCATTGATCCTCCACTGGCCTGATAGGATTAAGGCAAAAGGTGAACTGCGAGATCAATATTCCCACGCTGTCGATTTAGTCCCGACTATCTTGGAACTCTTAAATATTGAACCTCCCGCAACCATCAAAGGAGTCCCCCAAAGCCCGATTCAAGGCGTGAGTTTTGCCGATAGCTTCAATAATGCCACTGCTCCAACCAAAAAGACCGCCCAGTATTTCGAGATGTTCGGGCAACGTGCCATCTGGCAGGATGGGTGGAAAGCGATCGCCAATCATCCTTTTGGACATCCAGTTACAGAGGAAGCGTTGGCACAGACAGCCTGGGAATTGTATCGGGTCGATCCTGGTGCTGCCGATCCGATGGATCGGGGGGAATTGTCTAATCTAGCCGATAAATACCCGGATAAAGTCCAAGCATTGGCTGAATTGTGGTGGTCTGAAGCTGCTAAATATAATGTTTTGCCCTTGCAAGGTATTGCACCTGACCGCTTAGCGATCGCCTTCGCGGAGACTAAACTCCCTGTCCGTCCGACCTACAACTATTATCCGGGCGGGTCGGAAGTGCCTGAGACGGCGGCGGTGGATCTCAAAAATCGCTCCCACAGTATTACGGTTGAGGTGGAGATTCCGCAAGAGGGTGCAGAGGGAGTATTATTTGCTCATGGAGGGCGATTTGGCGGCTATGTCCTATTCGTCAAAGATGGTCAGTTGGTGTATCACTACAACTACGCCAACCGAGAACGTACTGAGATTTGCTCAACCGCAAACATTCCAGAGGGGGAAGTGACGCTTGCCTTTGAGTTTACTAAAACGGGGGAACATCAAGGCAAAGGGTCATTATTCATCAATGGCAACCCAGTCGGTGAAGCCGATATCCCCCATACGATACCTATCACCTATGGCATCAACGAGGGTGTGACCTGTGGTTACGACAATGGCAACCCTGTTACGGAAGACTATACGCCGCCGTTCTCCTTTACGGGTACAATCCATCGCGTTGTTGTGGATACAACGGGAGAACAGCATCACGACAGTGAGAAAACCTTGATGATGCACCTATCAAAGCAATAATCGAGAACGCCAACTTCGTAGAGGAGAAATAAGGATGTTTAAAAAATTGTTGATCGCTCTTTTGGGGCTACTGGTTGCGCTCTCGCTGCCGACTGCTGCGAAAGCCGAGACTGTTATTGAAAAAGCTGCCCGTACAGGAATCATTACGATGGGTGGTCGGACTGATGTTATACCCTTCTCCTACGTCAATGACAAAAAGGAATTGGTCGGGTATTCCATTGATGTCGCTAATTTGATCGAACAAGAGGTTTCGCTTTATCTAGGCAAGCCAGTCAAAATCCAGTTTCAGACCATTAATGAGTTGTCCCAATTGTTTCCCCAAGTCGCCAATGGAGAAGTTGATATTGCTTGTAATACTCAATTCGCTTGGCAACGGGAAATGTTTGTAGATTTCTCAATCCCCTACAGTCTTTCTGGAATTCGACTGTTAACCCAAAAAGGCGGTTTGACAGGAACACCTGAGTCTCTGGTGGGTAAACGAATTGCGGTGTTGCCCAATTCTTTGGGGGAGTCAACTATGAAAATCATTCAGCCAAAGGCTATTCTGGTAACAGTTGCGGGGGTGGATGAAGGTATTGCCGCTTTGGTATCTGGTAAAGTCGATGCAGTTGCAGGGGATAGCATTGTCTTAGCCGGCAATATCCAACGAGTGAGCGAGACTGATTATGAGTTAGTCCCTCAAGATCCCTTTGTTCGCTATGCAGTGGGGTGTATGATGCCAGAAAACAACTCAACCTTCAGGAACCTCGTTAACCTAGCCATTGCTAAAATGCTCCAGGGTTATGTGATTGGAGACGAAAAATATACGAGCATAGTGAACAAATGGTTGGGGCCACAAGGGATTCTTGAGCTTCCCACCGAATTAATTAAGGACTATTTCCAGATGGTTCTGCTCAACTACGAACAGATTCCGCTCCCAGACTCACAAACAACAACCAAATAGGAGAAAGACCCATGAATATTACAACTAGCACAGGTTTACTCGGTTTTTTACTGGTGTTATCTACTCTCAGTATCCCTGCTGCCAATGCCACAACGAGCCAGTCCTCCCCCTCAATTGAGGGGCGACTCAATCGAATCACGGCAGCAATTCGACAACGGGAAACTCAATTGCAGGACGAGTCCACGCCAGGAGACGACATATTGATGGCACGCGGCTTTGCCGATGGTAGTCGAGGAGGAGGTTGGAATCAATTTGCGCGTGGGGGTACTGCAACTGGAGCAGGCGGCGGGGGTTTTGCCAATGCTCATCCTACCTACGGTGGCGGTCGTGGCTTTGCCAATGGGACAGGCGGGGGTGGCGGTTTTGTCAATGGTGGTGGTGGCTTTGGCAATGGAAGTGCTGGTTTTGCCAATGGAGCCTATGGAGGGGCTGGTTTTGTCAATGGAGCCTATGGAGGGGCTGGTTTTGTCAACGGAAGCAATGGGGGTGCTGGTTTTAGAAACTGGTAGGAATCAATTATGACGATCTCCAAGATCAATCCTTCCGTACAGGCAGAGAGCCTTCGGACACGCCAATCAGCAACCCTTGATTTATCAGCCTTGGGCCCGATCGCTCTGGTTGTGATTCAGCCGACATCCTTCTGCAATCTCAACTGTGATTATTGCTATCTTCCCGATCGCCAGAGCAAAAACCAACTGTCTCTGGATTTAATCGAACCCATCATCAAAAGCGTTTTGACCAGTCCTTTTGTCGGAGGTAACTTTACTGTCCTCTGGCACGCAGGCGAACCCTTAACTGTACCGATGTCGTTTTATGATGATGCCACTATCCTCATACGTTCGGCTGAACTTCAGTACAAAACTCAACCCGTCCAGATTTTTCAATCTATTCAAACTAACGGTACTCTAATTAATCAAGCCTGGTGTGATTGTTTTAGGCGAAATGAGATTTATGTCGGGGTCAGTGTTGATGGCCCTGCCTTTCTCCATGATGCTCACCGTCAAACTTATAAGGGATTAGGCACTCATGCGGCAACCATGCGGGGAATCTCCTTTTTACAGAAGAACGAGATTCCTTTTAACATCATTTCTGTACTGACGCAAGACTCGCTAGATTATGCAGATGAGATCTTCAATTTCTTTAGGGACAACGGCATCACCGAAGTTGGTTTCAACATGGAAGAAGCTGAAGGAGTACACCAGAATTCTACGCTCAATCAATCGGGAGTTGAGGAACGGTATCGCGCTTTTATCCAGCGCTTCTGGGATTTAACAGTACAGACCAATGGTGCATTCAAACTGCGTGAATTTGAGGCAATGTGTACCCTAGCGTATACGAATGGTCGTCTGGAACATACCGACATGAATAAACCCTTTGTTATTGTTAACTTTGATCGCCAAGGCAATTTTTCGACTTTCGATCCAGAGTTGTTGTCCGTCAAGACGAAGCAATACGGAGACTTCATTCTCGGCAACGTCCTTGACGATACATTGGAATCTGTTTGCCATACCCAAAAATTTCAGCAGATTTATCGGGATATGGCTGGAGGGGTTGAGTTATGCCGTCAAACTTGCGATTACTTTGGGCTGTGTGGAGGGGGTGCTGGAAGTAATAAGTATTGGGAAAATGGCAGCTTCAACTCTACGGAAACGAAAGCTTGTCGCTATCGCATCCAGGCGATCGCTGATGTGGTTTTAGACGGTCTAGAAAACACATATGGGATTGGGTAACTAAGCTAGTCCAGGAGTATGTTGCATCAATGCGAATACAATGGTGAATAAGTGTACAGATGTGCATATAGCCCTTGAATGCAGTATCGATGGGACAAAGCAAAGGTAATAAATCTTACAAAAGGAGTTAAGTCATGAAACTAAAAGTTGTCCTACACGAAGCAGAAGAAGGGGGCTTCTGGGCAGAAGTTCCTGCTATAGCAGGCTGTGCAACTCAAGGAGATACCTTTGAAGAACTTTTACAAAATCTCTATGAGGCGATCGAAGGGTGTTTATCAGTTGATGTTGAAGCCATTGAAACTGATGAAAAGACTCGCATTCTAGAAATAGCAATATGAAGTCTATCTCTGGGAAAGAATTTGCAAAAATCCTGGAAAAACATGGCTGGATTCTGTTGCGGGTTCAGGGTAGCCATCATGTTTACTGTAAACCAGGCAATTCAATAAGGATATCTGTACCGATTCATAGTAACAAAGACTTGAAACTTGGCTTACTTAGATATTTTATGAAGCAAGCTGGACTTTCTGAAGTAGATTTATAGACTCACGAAGCAATATGATTTCTTCAAGAATAATAGAAATCTTATCGGGAGAAATCACTTATGCTAATCAACAAATCTCTGAGTGCGGTCTGCTAGGCTTCGCCACTCTTCGAGAACGCAGTGCCCTCGGCATCGCTGATGTCGTGCTAGAAGGGCTAGAAAACTCATTGGGATTGGCTGACTAAACCACTATGCAATTGTAATTAAGTTTAACTCATTTTTGAAGAAAACCATAGTCCTGCTCCTCCAAAAACTAGAGGGATTATGGAAACACCGATAATAATTTGAGCAGTTTCTTGGCTAATTGGAGAAGATTGAACGACTTCCACATTCGGAATGCCAGAGCTAATTTTTGCAGTCGTTTCTTGAGCTTCAACGCGAGCTAATTTAATACTTCCATACAGAAAAAATATTAAACCTATCGCGGTCAATAATACGCTGATGCCTTGAATTACTTTTTTCATGGTTATGACCTCCTAAGAATTAACTAAATGATTGTTCTACTAAACCTTTTAAATCAGGCGTAAGTTGCCATTCCGACTGTAGGGAATCTCGATACATTCTGGGGTTTATAATTTCTACAGTTTTGCCTGTTATTCCATTTGTAAATTTCATTGTTGTAGAATATGTTCCATACAAAGGATTATTGGAATCGGGGATAACGTGGCCCACATCTTCGGGGACGAGGATAAAGGGAACAATTGGCGGCAGATTAAACGGAGATTGCTCAGCTAATTTTTCACCAACAAAAATTAGTGCATCAAAAACTCTTTCATTGATCCAATCGGCTATTGGATCAATAATTGTTCTAACAGTCGGAACATCAGAGATAATTTTTGCAGGCATTTCTTGAGCTTCAGCGCGAGGTAATTTAAGATTTCCAAACAGGAAAAATATTAGGCATAGAGATGTCAATAATATGCCAATACGTTGAATTACTTTTTTCATGGCTATAATTTCCTTAAAATCATCTAAGCACTTGTTCTACCAACTCTTTTAAATCAGGTGCTAATTCCCATTCTGAATCTAGAGAAACTCGATACATTCTTGGATGTGAAACTGTATAGGTTTTTCTTGTTTCCTTATTTTCAAGTTTCATTGTTGTAGAATATGTTCCATACAAAGGATTATTAGAATCTGGTATAGTATAGCCAACATCATGATGTAACCATTGATCGATAGCTTGTTCAATGGTATAACCAACTGCCGTATAAGCAATTGCCTCTCCAACTATTATTGTTAGTTGCCACACCAGAGCGGGTACTACTTGACAGCTAACCAGTAGCGGTATAAAGAGAAAAATTATCCACCAACGAGTTGATTTCCGGCTTTGAGTTTTCATTTTTACTCCTAGTTGATACTTGTTTATTTTAATTAACTTTATACTACTTATATACCGAATATCTTGCTTTAATTAAGCTATGTAAGCCAAGCAGAATAACTCCAATAACAGCAGCCATTAAAAAATGAGACATGGTTTCAGGGGAAAGTCTAGTAAATGGTGCAGAATAAGGAAAAAAGGCAACGAATTTATTATTTATTAATCTATTTGTTGCCAAGCTCGATAAGAAAAGAAAAATAGGGCTGAATAATGCTATTATCAAAATTGATGTTCTTCCAGAATCGCCAATCATTAATCCGAAGTCTAAAGCCACAACAATACCTCCAGTAAGAAAAATGTAACTGGTTATACCTAAAACATCTAATAGCAATTTTAGAGTATCTAGATCATGAAATAAACTAGAAATTAATGCCCAGATAATTCCTAAAAATCCAACCCAAATAGCACAAAATATTACCCTGAGTATTTTAGAAAATGCTAATTCAAAAGGTGTGCAAGGTGTTAGCCGTAACCAAAGGCTTTGACTCACTAAAAAATTGTCTCCTAAAGGCGATAATAAATGAGGTACTAAATAGAAAATTGCAGTGAATATCCACCAATAAGAAAAAAATTCTTGAAGAATGAGTTGTAGTGCTTTTTCCTGAACAGAACCATATAACTGTTGAGGAATTCCTAAAAATGTAACATTCTGTCCATTCCATCCAAGTGCTACAGTGCTGCAAATAATTAATACTATTAAGGACAGATATATTCTTGATGGATCGTTAATATTAATGATTTTCAAAACGAATGGCTTCGCTAAAACCCATACTCTGAAAAACTTCATAAAAATTAACTCTCCTTTTGATTTCTAGTTCCTGTAATTTGAAAATATGAAATTGAAGGATTTAGAAAAATATTTCCGATTATTGCTAGGAGTCCGTCTTTATCATGATGACTATCACCATTAAAATATTCATTACTATCAGTTTCTACTTGACACTTAAAACTTTTCATGGGAAGTTTAATGAGTTTTCCAGTATGGTCTTGATCTGGAGACAGTTCATAGACTTCATCAGTTAAAAAAGCAATTTCATCACGCCGATGAGAAATCCAAAGTAAGCTACAACCCTGATGTCTAGATATCTCTCTAACTAAATCAAGAACTCTCGGTTTTGCATTCTTATCGAGTCCTTCTGTTGCTTCATCAGCAATTAAAAGCTTGACATCTTTAGCTAATGCAAGAAAAGCCATTAGTTTCTTCTTAAATGGCTTAAAAACTATGATATGCTACCTTCAGCGAATAAACACCTGATAGCTATCAGGAAATTAATTAGGAATTATCAAGAGTAAATGACATGGCTTCTAAACATGAGCAGTTTAACCAAGCTGTCAAAGAATGGGATTTACAGACTTTGTATGGAGATCTAGCCTTTACTAAGAGGAAACCTCTTACGCCTACAGAAAAGTTACATCTAAGAGGTTTACTATGTGGTTATAGTCCTTCAGATATTGCTGACAAATTGAACAAAAATTCTAAAGGCGTTGAAACAGATCTCTGTGCGACTATTTATCGATACGTGAAAAGCTTATTAGATAAATGTAATGAAAGAATAGATAACTGGAGAAAGGTAATAAAATGGCTAGAAGAAGCTGGTTATAAAAATGATTCATCTGCTCAAGTTGCTGTCAATAAGTTGTTGCCTGATGATAGCTTGATTAATATCAGTAGTATTACTGTCGAACGAGATCAAATAGTTTTTCAAATTAACCTACATATTCCTACTTCGCAAGCGTCAGAAATCTTTAAGCAAAATCCAGATTTAAATAATGATGTTTCTGAAGAAACATAAGTTTAATTTAAGAACTCAAAGGATGTATAGCAAGCCTAAATCATTTGAATAAAGTAATTTCTGGATGTAAAATAAAAAGAGCAACTTAAAATCAGCAAAAAAAGGGGGATAGAGTCAGATGCAGGAGGAAATCAAAAAGCTTCTAGAGAGCCTTCAAGAGTTT
>JBGTNM010000042.1:0-14430 GCA_041743025.1 Microcystaceae cyanobacterium | reverse complement strand
AAACTCTTGAAGGCTCTCTAGAAGCTTTTTGATTTCCTCCTGCATCTGACTCTATCCCCCTTTTTTTGCTGATTTTAAGTTGCTCTTTTTATTTTACATCCAGAAATTACTTTATTCAAATGATTTAGGCTTGCTATACATTATTACTCACATACAATAAATCGCTGGCGTTAAAGGCTAGATTATCTAGTCCCGGCGACAACTGAACAACTGTCTGAGTTTGCCCCGTTGCAGTATCTACCTGTAAAACTTTACCGGTTGAGATTTCTCCAGTAAATAGCCCTCTTTCGTCACTTTCGGAGAAGGTGAGAGCTATAACTGTTACAGTGAGATAGTTTCACCGATTCGGCTGTCATTTTTAATTCTTCTTAGAAAATAACAGGGCGATCGCAGTCTCTATAAGCGTCTCAGAATTTAGAAATAGCAAGGGTTTTCCCAGAGTGACAAAAGAGGGTTACGACGGATTGATAATTTCTGTAGGGGCGAACGGCCATTCGCCCTTACTTGAATGCTTAATGCCGGACATCCCCTGAAATGCCGGAGGTTTCCTCCGGCATCGGGGACTCTCTAACGCATCCTACACCAATTAATAAGATTTTCTTATCATCATAAGTACGGGAGAGCCGCTATTTTAACTGGATTTGGGTTCATAGTCGTCACCAAAACACAGCAGCACAAAGGGCTGGATTAACCGACAAGTGTTGGACTTGGGTTGATTTGATTTGCTATCACACAATCTTTTGATGCATAACCTTAATTTTTGAGTCTCTATTTTTCAACAAACCGTAACATTTTGGCAAC
Source organism: Microcystaceae cyanobacterium (assembly GCA_041743025.1). Taxonomy (GTDB): domain Bacteria; phylum Cyanobacteriota; class Cyanobacteriia; order Cyanobacteriales; family Microcystaceae; genus JBGTNM01. Next base: position 13,629 of record JBGTNM010000042.1, on the reverse strand, counting down.
AGAAATCGGGGATCTTTTGAGCTAATGCCAAGAAAATTAGAACTAAATTCGGAATCATGCTTATAATCGGTACAGGATTCTTATTATCCGATCGCACTTTTTAGCTAACCGTTACAAAAATCCATAGTAGTAACTCTCTGGTGATGCCTCGAATACTGGTCATTGACGACGATCCTGCAATTTCAGAACTTGTCTCCATTAATTTGGAGATGGCTGGTTATGATGTCAATCAAGCAGAAGACGGGATTAAAGGGCAGGCACTCGCCGTCCAATTGCAACCCGACCTCATCATGCTCGACTTGATGTTGCCTAGAGTAGATGGCTTTACCGTCTGCCAGCGACTGCGCCGCGACGAGCGTACCGCCGATATCCCCATCGTTATGTTGACAGCCCTCGGTCAAACCCAAGATAAGGTAGAAGGCTTTAACGCGGGAGCAGATGACTATTTGACCAAACCCTTTGAAGTTGAAGAAATGTTGGCTAGGGTGCGTGCGCTGCTGCGGCGTACCGATCGCATTCCTCAAGCAGCCAAGCACTCCGAAATCCTTAACTTCGGGCCATTAACCCTTATTCCTGAACGATTTGAGGCTGTTTGGTTCAAAAAAACGGTTAAACTCACTCATCTGGAGTTTGAATTATTGCACTGTCTCCTTCAGCGTCACGGACAGACGGTATCGCCTAGCGAAATCTTGAAGGAAGTCTGGGGATATGACCCCGACGACGATATTGAGACAATTCGTGTCCATATTCGCCATTTACGCACCAAACTCGAACCCGATCCCCGTCATCCTCACTATATCAAGACGGTTTACGGGGCAGGCTACTGTTTGGAGTTGCCTAGTGCCGAGCAATTAGCTGCCGATGCTGATGAAGTCACAGTTTAAGCTAAAAAACTGGCTTTCTCTAGGTGTAGGATGGGAAAGCTTTCAATTTTTCTCTCCTTTCCCCGCCTAACAAGCTAGACACGCACTTTTATGGCTAAGAGTCCTCAATTTCTCTTTGAACAATTTCTAAGGGAAGTTGAACAACCCTTGCAATTTGTTCAAGGGATAACCCTTCTCTAAATAAGACAGGAATCATCACTAATTTTTGCTGTTCTCTTCCTTCTTCTAGTGCTTCTTGATAAACGCTGGTTTATTTTAATTCATTGAGTCCAAACATGGCAGCAATTTCCTCCCGACTTTTTAGGGGTAATTTATAGACAATAATTGTTTCAATTAAATCAATAAAATTTTGCTGGATGGTTAACTCAGTTAGTTGCTGTTTTGCTTGTTCTATCAATATTTTAGCTTGATTAATCGCGGTTTTCTCGTTTTCACGCTAAGTTACAATCATTGATTTAATAATAACCATTATTGTGTCTTCAGATTAGAAAAGGAGTTAATTCATCAGGATGAGGAATCATTGAATAAATAGGAAGCTCAACCCCGAAACTTGATGTTGAAAAATGAAAGGATAAAATCATCAAAAAGTATTGCACCTGAGCCACCCAGTACCCATGTATCGAAAAAGAGAAAGGACAGCCACTCTCCCTGAAACCTTTGAACTACCCTTCGGCGGAAAATTGTCATCAGACCGCCGATATTAGATATCCCACCGACATAGGACTATTAAATCAAGCGCGTCAAGCCACCGAAAAAATCCTAGATATTCTCTATCAAGATTTTAAAGATAAACTCAAAAATAGGAGCTTCTCTTTTTTCACGACCTCGATCTTTGATAAAATTAATCGCTGTCATAGTCGCATCTCGGATTTTCTCAATTGCCTCTGCTAAAGATAAATGCTTTAATTAAATATCAATTGATGAGCGTTGCCATCGTCTGCAAACGATTGTTTGCCGTATCCGACAACCTCAACAATGATGTTACGTTTGCCAGGAGTCCACTGTCCTTGTCGGGGGGCAATTTCAACCGTAACCTGCTCACCGTCTTCAACAACGCGGTAAGTCGTCGTTGCCCAATTTCCTTGACGGTAGGCGAAACTGTGTCCGTCATCTTCGTAGGCAGTAAACTCACCGGTTCCAGGATATACTCGCAAGGTGAGTTCGCTGAAATCCGTCTCGCCAGCAGACTGCCTGACGGGTTGCAGAGGAATAATCGACCCCGCTTTGACATAAAGAGGCATCGTTTCCAAAGGCGCGTGAGCTAGAATGTGAGTAGGGCCAGAAAAGCGATCGCCACTCCACCAGTCGTACCAAGTGCCTTCGGGTAGGTAAACGGCGCGGCATTCCAATCCAGGACGGCAAATTGGGGCTGCCATCAGCGATTCACCCAGAAGAACTTGATCGTGTAACTTATAAGTTTTAGGGTCGTTAGGATAGTGGTAGACGAGAGGGCGCAAGATGGGCGTTCCCTGGGTTGCTGCTTGCCAAAACAAGCTGTAGAGGTAGGGAAGCAATTGATAGCGCAGTTCGATGTAAGTGCGGCAGATGCGCTCGATCTCGCGACCAAACGCCCAAGGTTCGCGGCGAACGGTAGACATGGCAGAATGGCAACGCATTAGGGGATAGAGTATTCCTACCTGCAACCATCGGGCAAATAACTCGGCGTTAGTATTTCCGGCAAATCCGCCAATATCGCAACCGACGAAAGGTACGCCAGAGAGTCCCATATTGCACAACATGGGTAGGGATAATTCTAAATGCTCCCAAATCGCTTGATTATCTCCCATCCAAACCGAGGAATAACGCTGAATTCCGGCATAACCCGCTCGCGTCAGGACAAATGAGCGCTCATCAGGGCGCGATCGCTGCAATCCCTCATAACCCGCTTTTGCCATCATCAAGCCATAAAGATTGTGCGTCTCAGCGTGGTTTGTAAGTTCTTCTGGCGATCCTTGCTGCGTATCGAGGGGAAACCAGACTTTTTGACCGCGATCGCCAAAGGGACGGTCAGAAATCGAGGGTTCGTTCATGTCATTCCAGATACCTGCCACGCCTGCATCAGTTAACTGTTTCTGGCATTCACCCCACCAATGACGTACCTTGGGATTGAGAAAATCGGGAAAAACGGCTTTATCGGGCCAGACATAGCCATAAAACAACTCTCCATCCGGTTTGCGAACGAAATAATCATTTTTTAACCCTTCATCAAAGACTTTATAATCCGCTTCGGGTTCGTATTTCACTCCCGGATCGACAATTGTAACCACTTGAAAGCCCATTTGCTTTAAGTCTTTAAGCATTTTAGCCGGATGGCCAAAGCGTTTCTGACTCCAAGTAAACACCCGAAACCCCAACATATAGTCAATATCAAGGTGAATCACGTCGCAGGGAATCTGACGGTGGCGAAATTCATGGGCAATCTCGCGCACGAGATTTTCGGTATCGTAACCCCAACGAGATTGATGGTAACCCAAGGACCAACGCGGCGGCAAGGGCATCCGTCCGGTGAGTTGACTGTAGGTTCGGATAATATTCGCTGGATCGGGGCCGTAGATAATATAGTAGTCGAGTTCGCAAGCGCGGGTTTCCATGCGCCAAAGGCCCGGTTTTTGTACGCCAATATCAAAGCGACTCCAATAGGTAGTATTGAAGAAAATACCATAGGCAAGTTGTGGACGCAGTGCCATGACAAAAGGAATTGCCTGGTACATTTGATCGGTGAGAGAATCGTAGTCAACCGAGTCAATCGTCCAGTTGGTCTTGATTTCACCGTGTTTGTCAAGCAATCCAGTACGTTCGCCAAACCCGTAAAAATGCTCGCCTGTTTCGATTTGCTTCCATCCTGCCATGTTGCCAGTATGCCAACCTATACTCGGATCGCCGTCACAGGCAAAGGGTTGACCGTTAAGATTGTAACAGCCCAGACGAGGGCGATCACGCCAGACTTTGACCTGAATTTGCTCAGTTTGAATTTCCACCGTTTCCGGGGTTTCTTTAACTTCAAAAGCGGCTTTTTCCCAGGCAGCATCCTCTAAGGTGATCGCCCAAGAACGGCGCGGCAGAAACTCACCCGATGGGGCAAAACGCACGCGAATTAAATTGGGGGCAAGGATACTCAGTCTCAAACGGGATTCTTGGCAGTTAAAATCAACTTGAGTGCCATTAACACCTATAGACTGTACTGCGCCAGGTGTTGCCCAAGGTTGCTCGATTGTCGGTAATTGTCCGAAATACTGTGGCATGATTTAGTTAATAGTTAGTAGTAACAATCCCCCTATTCCTTATCCTTGTACTAGCGATTCTCCGCCGTCGATCCAGAGTTCTGTTCCCGTGACGTGACTAGCTGCATCAGAAATGAGAAATAAGACAACTTGCGCTACTTGTAAGGCTTTTCCCGATTCTTTGCCTGTTAAGGGGATTCTTCCTTCTGGATACTCAACCGGAATCTGAATTTCTTTTAAATCTTTTGATTGTGTACTGTCACCAATATTGGTTTCAATCTCTCCCGGACAGATAACATTGACGCGAATCTTATCTTGAGCCAATTCTACAGCAATCATCTTGGCAAAGGCGACTTGTGCCGCTTTTGAGGCAGCGTAGGCAGTCGCCCCAGTATTGCTAAACACGCGAGTTCCGTTGACGGAAGCATTAACAACAATGGAACCTCCCTGTTTTTTGAGGTAGGGGAGGGCATACTTGACAGTTAAAAACGTGCCTTTTAAATTCACTGCCAGAGTACGATCCCAATCTTCGGGGGATAATTCCTCTAATGAAGCCCAAACGCCGTTAATTCCGGCATTAGCAAAGACAATATCGACTCGTCCCCAGCGATCGCTAATTTTCTCATAGGCGTGTTTTACTTGTTCTGGTTGGGAAATATCGGCTACCGTTACCAGCGCTTCCCCGCCTTGTTGTTGAATCTTTTCGACGGTTTGCGTTCCGTGTTCGAGGGTGCGGTCAATTGTCGCTACTTTTGCACCTTCTTGTGCTAACAACAATGCTGTTGCCTGGCCAATCCCTGACCCTCCACCGCTTATTACAGCGACTTTTCCTGTCAGTTGCATACTCTGTTTTTCCCATTGCCATAGAGACTACCTTCTTTAGCATTCTCGATCGCCCGTCCAATGACCCTCTATCTTAAGGATGCTTTGTATCTCTTTCGCTAGGAGGTTTTCGAGGGTTAACAATCAACCATTACCTTTAAGCGTTGTTTGAGTAAAGTTGAGATTATTGCTCTGGTTCAACGCCTAATGCTCTCAATTGAGCTTTTAGCTGTTCTATTTGTTGACGTTCAGCATTTAACTGTTGTTGAACCATCTCTTTCTGGTGCGCTTCTAAAGCAGCTTGATTTTTAGCGTGAATTGCCGCTTCTTCTGGCGTAGGCACTAACTCCCCATCAGGGGAATAAAACCTGAGTTTTTGCTCATAAATCCCTAGATATAACCCTAATTGTTGACTCCATCGCCATCCTTGTTCAGTCGGTTTCAGGGGTTGATATTTCCCCTTCACTAACGTAAAACCCTCAAATTCTAACGTCTCTGGGTCAAACCAAAAATAATCGGGTAAACGAAAGATATCTTGATAAATCTGCTTTTTCTCGCCTCGGTCTACCTTAGCCGTACTCTCTGAAAGAATCTCTACAATCACATTCGGATACCTTCCTTCTTCATCCCAGACACACCAGCTTTTGCGACTTCTTCTTTCGGTTCCCAACACCACAAAAAAATCTGGCCCGCGAAAGTCTTCTGACTTCTTTTGTTGAGAACTATAATAAATCGTGAGATTACCCGCCACAAAAAAATCATTCCGCTCTCGCCATAGCCATTCTAGGCAGGTAATCAAGATGATGATCTGTTTGAGATGTAAGTAGTTTTCCAACTGCGGTTCGTCACTATCTAAGTCACCAGGAGGAAAGAAGACTGCTGATGGGTTTTCTTGAGCTAATTGTAGCGTTCGAGCAATCGACATACTAAAAGAAAGATAGTAAAAGTTACTACGCTCATGATAACAACTCTGAAACTTTTCTCAATCGATTGAAAAAAACCTTGCCCGGCGATTTGATCCCCCTAAATCCCCCTGAAAAAGGGGGACTTTGACTCAGGTTACCCTTCTTTTTCAGGGGAGCTATGGGAGATCTTGAGACTTATGTATGCACAGTAACCGATTTAGCTGAGGTCGGATTTGCCAGTTAAGTGCGCCTCTAGGAACCACAGTCGCTTGTCAATAGTACGAGAAACTTCTGTGTAAAGATCGGCGGTATCTTTGTCTCCCATTGCGTCAGTTTCGTCAATTGCTGCTCGCAGGTGGTTAGCATAGATTCCAAACCGTTCCGCCAAAGCACTCAGATGTTCGACACCTTCAACGGCATCGTAAGGGTACTCAGGCAAAATAGACACCGAAGCAGCAATCCGCGCTGTACCCATCGCCGTCCCCCCTAAAGCAGTCGCTCGTTCGGCGACCATATCTACATATTCTTCTAACTCGCCTGCGATTTCGTCAAACAGTTCGTGCAATTGGTAGAAATCGAGTCCTTTGACATTCCAATGCGCTTGCTTGACCTGGGTTTTGAGATCGAGGGTAGCGGCGAGGGTTTGGTTTAGAACAGCCACCACTTGCTTGCGAACGTCTGTCGGCAGATCGTTGCGGGTGGGGTAGAATTTTCCGGTAAATTCCGATTTTTTGGCGACTGGTGTAGTAGTCATGTGCATTTTTCCTTTCGTTAACTCTTTATGATTTCCTGATTTGCGCTTGGCGTATTTATGCCTCCAAATAGGTAGCAAGCTCATCTGAACCGCCGATATGCTTGCCATCAATGAATACCTGTGGCGTGCTAGTGCGTCCACTAATGGCCCTCATCGATCGCGTGGTGGCCCCTTGACCGAGTACAATTTCTTCATAATCCAATCCTTTCTCTTGCAACATTTTCTTGGCACGAGCGCAGTAGGGACAGCCGATTTTTGAGAACATGGAAATCAACGGTCCGGGTTTGGCATCAGGGTTGATGTATTTGAGGATGGTAGCGGCATCGGATACCTCAAAAGGATCGCCCTGTACCTCCGGTTCGATGAACATCTTTTCGATGGTTTTATCTTTGACGAGCATCGAATAACGCCAAGACCGCTTACCAAAGCCCAAATCGGCTTTATCGACCAGCATTTCCATCCCTTCGGAAAATTCTCCGTTGCCGTCGGGTATGAGGGTAACGTTACTGCAATCTTGATCTTTTGCCCATTCGTTCATGACAAACGTATCGTTGACCGACAGGCAGATAATATCGTCTACGCCATTTTCTTTAAAAGCGGGAGCGAGTTCGTTGTATCCTGGCAGATGAGCCGATGAACAGGTCGGGGTAAACGCACCGGGCAGAGAAAAGACAACAACCGTCTTTCCGGCAAATAATTCGTCAGTGGTGACATCTTTCCATTCGTTGTTCTCTCTTAGGTGAAAGATAACGTCGGGAACCTTCTGTCCTTCATGGTTGGCAAGCATCTCGTTAACTCCTTTGGGATATCGGTTTAGACTTTTTAAAGTGTACTCATAACGACTATGAGTTGTCAAGCAAGTTTAGAATGTTGGACTAATCCTAACTTGCCTTGATAAAATGCAGGTAAAATTTAGGAGGGATAAAAAATGGCGACACCAGACACGATGGGAGCAGACGCAATTGATCGAGCGATCGCTCAAGGAATCGATCTCGATGGCACACCGATTTCTCCCAAGAAACTCGAACTCTATGAGCAAGTCATGGTGCTGGAAGCAGGACGGCAGCGTAGTGGCGTGAGTAATACCATGCGATCGCGTATCATTCGGATTGGAGCCAAACACATTCCCCAGAACGAACTCAATCAACTGTTAATCGATGCCGATTTTGCTCCTCTCAAAGAGAAAGAAATCGCTTTTTATTACGGTGGTAAATAGGAACCAGCCTTAAATATTAAGACTCGTTACAATTAGGTCGTTCGCTTGTCCTGTAAGGTCAGGCTTTCGGCTACGATCTTTGAGGTAGAACGTATTGACTGTTTACTACTAGCTGAGATGCGTCTAAACTACAAATGAATAGCGAGCAAGATGCTCGCCCTACAATCGTTCTAACGATCCCGATAATGCAATTTAAATGTATAACAGCTTACTAGCTGAATCACACAATGCGCCTTAAAATCGTTGAAAATTTTGATCCCAGCTTTACGCTGTCCTCAGCAGAAAAAGAGGCTTTATTTGACTTATTAAATAATGAATCTTTTCTGCAACAGATTAGCCAACAAATTCAGGGAATTCCGGTCAGAGAGACCCCGCATTTTAAAGGCGGGGCTTCCTCTGACTTCGTGAGATTTACCGGATTGCTTTTTCAACCCGTTCCCTACAGCATTACTACGCCTAAAGGAATGCCTATTGAATTTGAACCTTATCATAATTCGCCAGAGTACATAATTATTAACGTCCCTCCCCATTTCATGTTCAAAGCTAAAATTTTTAAACCGAGCCGCCTCTGTGCCATTTATCAGAAGTTAGTTTAAATAGCTTATTATGTCTACCCAAACTGAAATTATTGCTTTAAGTCATTTAGAATTTTTACCTTATTTAAATGAAGATGGGTTAATTTCCAATGATTTACAAAATAAAATTGGCGTTTATGCCATATTCGATCAAGAGAAAAGCCTTCAGTTTGTCGGCTATTCGCGTGATATTTATCTGAGTTTAAGGCAGCATTTAATTCGTCAACCAGATAGTTGCTACTGGGTAAAACTTCAAACTATTGATCGTCCCAGTCGCACTATTTTAGCGGAAATTCGACAAGCCTGGATTGCAGAAAACGGTCAAATTCCTATCGGCAATGGAGCATTAGAAAATGATTGGACGCAGCCTATTGATGCTAAATTAGTGATGACTGATACTGACAAAGAACAATATAAAAAAAATGATGAATTGGGTCAAATTAAGTTACTTAAGAACATAGCAAGACGAGTAGAATCAGAGATTAAAGAACAACTAAAAAATCGTGGGTTTCAGGAAGAAGTTCGTTTTAATCCTAAACTCAAAGAACAAGGACTATTAGATTTAAAATGAATTTTAGATTATTAGGATAAGAACGAATGGACAAGTCAAATGAAATACAAAGATATAATACAGAAATTGAACTGCATCATAAAAGATGGAAAAGTAATAAAAGGCTCTATCGTTACGGGGCTTATTCTGTTAGTTTAATAACTATTTTTTTAGGATTGTTTTCTGCGGCTCTAGCCTTAGAGGAAATCTCCATCCCAAATGAAAAAGCATTGATAGGTATTAGCGGTCTACTTATTGTAGCTGCTCAGACAATTGAAGAAAGATTTAAGTTAAAGTCCAGAGAGGAGCGATATAGAAGTCTTCAGAAACGAGTTGAAGGTTTAAGAAGTGATTTGAATTTAATACCAGAAAGTTTTCCTGACGATGATTTCAACAAAGAATTATTAAAGGTAAGAAATGAGTTAAAAAATTTAATTGAAGAGGCTGCTGAAGATTAAGACCGATCAAGAATTATTCCAACAACCAACTAAAAAGTTCGCCGATGGTAAGCTGAAACTCGTTAGCAAATGAAGGAACGGGAAGTCGATCTTCTAATGCGTCAAAGACTTCTACTTGTTGTTGAGGATAATAAACTAATACCGTCTGTTCTTCAGGATCGATTAACCATCCCATTTGCGCCCCGTATTTCAAGCAATACAGAATATTTTTGATGACTCTAGTTTGACTTTGTTCTGGTGAAAGAACTTCAATCGTCCAATCGGGAACTAAAGTAAATACGTTAGCAATTTCTCCTTTTTCATCGCGAGGAATCCTTTGCCAAATAAATACAGAAACATCAGGGACAACCGAACGAGTCCCAAAAGTGCAACGAAGTTCAGAAAACGCTCTAGCAATTTGTTGAGGTTTCAAAGCTGCGTTAACAGTAGTAGCAAATTCGGTTTGAATCGTGCTGTGTTTTCCTTGTGGCATGGTTTTTTGTACAATCTGTCCGTCAATATATTCGCTGGCAGGTTTGGTTTCTGGCAGCTTCAAAAATTCTTCTAAAGTTAGCGGTTTTGAGGGAGTCTGTACCATTTTTTTAACCTCGGTTAGCAATGGTTTAAGTTAGCAGGTTACAATGATTTTACTGATTAAATTCATGATGGTGGGCATTGCCCACCCTACCATAATTTTACAACTAACTAATATGACTAGACCACCAATTCTCAATCCTCAAGAAACTTATACTTTTAGCAGATATTTCGAGCTAGCTTTCGATCCAGAAGACATTCTCGCTGAGTTAGGATATGGTTTAACGCGATCGCCTCTTATCTTTCCTCAATTTTTAGGAGAGTTAAACTATTTTGACTTAAAAAATCGCCTTCAGCAAAATTTACTATATGTTGACTTGACTAGCGAAACGGCACGTCGCGAAGTGATGATTGCGCCCCTTTTACTGGAACTTTGTCGCTACACTAAAGCCAGACTCAAGATTGAATATCCCATTGCCATCAACAATTTTCTCAAAGGTTCCCTCGATTATTACTTGCAAACCGATAATATTTTATTAATTGTTGAAGCCAAAAACGCCGATCTCGCCAGAGGATTTACTCAACTCGCGGTTGAATTAATTGCTTGCGATCGCTGGACAAATTTAGACACAGCAATCTTGTATGGTGCGGTGACGACTGGTGATATTTGGAAGTTAGGAGTATTACATCGACAAGAAAAGCAAGTGGTGCAAGATATTAATCTTTACCGAGTACCTGCTGATTTAGAAGAATTGCTGAGATTTTTGCTGGGCATTCTCTCTTTTAAGGAAAATTAAGCGGTAAGATTCCGCTAGCATGATATTAAAAACGTAGAGGTTGAGTGATGGTATGTCTCAGAAAAACGAAACAGTTCCTTTATTAATAGCACTAATTGTAACGGCGGGGATTATAGGAGGAGCTTCTTGGTTTATATTGAAAAACTTAGGCTTAAATACTCGTAAAACAACTCAAAATCCTCAAGTTCAATCTCCCAATCCTGGAAACGATAATTCAGTCCAAGCGTTTGCCCAAGTTACCAACGTTCCCGATGGATTGTTCAATTATGGCGGCAGTACCACCTGGGCGCCCATTCGCCGCGATGTTGACTCAGCGATTGCGACCGTCTATCCTAACTTTAGATTGCGCTATAGCGATCCGCCGACGGGTGCGCCAGGGTCGGGCAGTGGTATTAAAATGTTACTCAACGATCAATTAGCCTTTTCTCAGTCCTCTCGCTCGCTTAAAGACGAAGAATTTCAAACAGCAACTCAACGCGGATTTACCTTAAAACAAATTCCGGTTGCGATTGATGGCATTGCGATCGCTAGCCATCGCGATCTTAACGTTTCTGGACTGACTGTTGCCCAACTCAAAGAGATTTATACCGGAAAAATCACCAATTGGCGTCAAATCGGCGGCCCCAATTTGCCGATTACTGCTTATTCTCGTCGTGTTGAGGAGGGTGGAACGATTGAGTTTTTTCGGGAAAATGTCTTAGAAAAGGAATCTTTCGGGCAAAACGTTACCTTTGTGCCTACTACCACGCAAGCATTGAGGAAAGTTGCTGAAACTCCCGGCAGTCTCTATTATGCTTCTGCGCCAGAAGTCGTCCCCCAATGCACGGTGAAATCGCTGCCTCTGGGACGCAAAGCAGGCGAATGGATTGCCCCTTACCAACAACCTTTTGTTCCTCTGTCTGAGTGTCCTAACCGACGCAATCAACTCAACGATAGTGCTTTTCAAAGCGGAGAATATCCGATTACGCGCAATCTATTCGTTATTGTCAAAGAAAACGGTCAAACTGACGAGCAAGCCGGCAAAGCTTATGCTAACCTATTGCTCAGCGCTCAAGGTCAAGAATTAATCAGCAAAGCCGGATTTGTTAGAATTCGCTAGGGAGTAGGTTAGACATTTTGTCTGACAAGGAGAAGAAGCGTTTATGACTCAGAAAAACGAAACAGGCGTTTTGATTTTATCTCTACTGGTTACCGCCGGAATTTTGGGGGGTGGTTATTGGTGGTTTATCCAGAAATCGGGGCAGAATCCAGGCACTATCCTCAATAATACCCAAACATCACCTTCTTCACCCAGTTCCCCCACACCGTTACCCTCGCCGCCTTCACCTTCTATCGCCAGTAACTTTCCTTTTCCTACATCTGTTGCTTCAGGCACGACGGTAAGAGTAGACGGTGCGACCAGTATGGTACTGATCAATGAGGCACTAAAAAAGAGCTTTCAACAGCAATTCCCAGGAACGCAGGTGCTTACCGAAGCTAAAGGTTCAGATAAGGGAATTATTGCTTTATTAACTGGAACTATCGATGTTGCTGCCCTGTCTCGGCCCCTGACTGCCGACGAACAAAAACAAGGATTGGTAGCGGTTCCGGTTGCCAAAGATGCAATAGCGATCGTAGTTGGACTGACTAATCCCTATGGTAAAGGATTGACGGCAACGCAAGTCACTGAGATTTTTCAAGGCAAAATTACCGATTGGTCAGCATTAGGGGAAAGCGCGGGAACCCTTCGCGTTATCAACCGCCCTTCTGAAAGTGGGACACGACAAGTTTTTCGAGAATTAGTCCTTATGGGCAGCGATTTCGGTAATAGTGCCAATTTTACGACATTGCCGCGAGATGCTACCACCCCCATGCTGCAAGCGTTGGGAAGTGACGGTATTGGTTATGCAACTTACGCTCAGGTAGCTAACCAGCAAACAGTTCGTACTGTCCCTATTGACGGATTGACCCCAGAGGCGGCAAACTATCCCTACCAACGCACGCTCTATTATGTTTACAAGGAACCCGCTAATGAGTCAGCTAAAGCTTTTTTAGGTTATGCTACTTCACCCAATGGGCAGCAAGTTATTATTAATGCTCAGTGATTTTTTGAGGTAATGGGACTATGATTTGAATGATTGAATGAGGACTATGATTTGAATGATTGAATGAGGACTATGATTGATGAGATTAAGGGAAAAATTCATCATAGTCTAATCATTTAATCAAAGTGGGTAATCGGTAATCGGTAATAAAATAAAGAGTTCGGGTAAATTGATGATGCAACTTGAAGACTATTTTAACTTTTTAGCTCCCAATGACATTCGCTTAAAAGAGACAAGGATTGGAATTGAAACCATCCTCTATGACTATATTTATCATGCTAAAACACCAGAAGAAATTGCTAAAACTTACCCAAGTTTAACCTTAGAACAAGTTTATGCGACAATTTTATACTATTTGCACGACAAAGAACAAATAACCACCTATTTAACTGAATGGATTGAACATGGAGAACGAATGAGAGAAATGCAGAAAAAGAATCCTCCTCCAGTGGCAGAAAAGCTGAGACAATTAAGAGCGGAAAAAGAGGCAATGAAGAAAGCAAATGACCCTAAAGTATCTCTTAGATGAAAATGTCGATCCTTTATATGCATTACAATTGCGAAGGCTAAATCCTGATCTTGTTATTCGAGTGATTGGAGAACCTGCTACTCCCCCTAAAGGTACACTAGACCCTGAAATTCTCTGCTGGTGTGAAGAAAATAATTTTATTCTGGTAACAAATAATCGGACTTCGATGCCAGTTCACTTGGGAGCAAGTCAAACTTGCAGAACAGATAAACTACTTGACAAAACAAGAAAATTGAGGTTATCTAAGTTGAACCCCCCTCATAAAATAGATAAATAGACTCAAAAATGACACCGAAACAGCAAAGAGAACTCAATGAGCAT
>JBGTNM010000041.1:0-3296 GCA_041743025.1 Microcystaceae cyanobacterium | reverse complement strand
CTTTACAAGGGCATGAGAGTCGTGTCAATTTTGTCGCCATCAGTGCTGATAGCCAATGGCTTGTCAGTGGCAGTTGGGACAAAACCTTGAAGGTCTGGGATGCCCAAAGCGGAACCCTGCTGCACACTTTACAAGGGCATGAGAGTCGTGTCAATTGTGTCGCCATCAGTGCTGATAGCCAATGGCTTGTCAGTGGCAGTTATGACAAAACCTTGAAGGTGTGGGATGCCCAAAGCGGAACGCTGCTGCACACTTTACAAGGGCATGAGGATTATGTCTCTTGTGTCGCCATCAGTGCCGATAGCCAATGGCTTGTCAGTGGCAGTTCTAACAGCACTTTGAGGGTGTGGCGAGCAAGTTGGCTAGGTTATCTCGCCGTGTGCTGTAACCGTCTTCTCCGCTATCATCCCACCTTCAAAAACCCTCAAACCGAAGACGAAAAACGCGCCTACGACATCGCCAACCGCTACGTCTTTAATCCCCAAATTGGTGCAGATGAACTCTATTGCAAAGCTAAACAAAAAATTACTGCCAAAGACTATACTGCTGCTGTGGATATCCTCACCCTCGCCATTCAACTTAATCCCGATCATCTCCAAGTTTACCGCGATCGCGCTTGCCTTTTCGGTCACTTACAACAATATTACCGAGCCATTAAAGATTGCGATCATCTTCTAAAAATTAACCCCAATGACGCTGATATTACCTATACTAGAGGACACTGTTACGCCAAATTAGATAAGCTTGAACAAGCCAACGCTGACTATCAACAAGCGATTACTTTATACGAACAACAAGGAAACCCCGAACAAGCACAGGTAATCAGCCAATTGCTTTCTAAAAAACCACTTTATGGTAATGTTTAATTATTTTAACCTCATTCTTTTAAACCCAGAAAATCGCTTTAACTCATATCAAATCCGGGTAAATAACCCACGTATCCGTAGGGGCATGGCATGCCATGCCCCTACAACCATTCGTTTTTGTCACAACCCTTCAAACGGATTTGATATCACTGCCTCGGTTGGCAATTGTCGCAATGACCGCAGTTAAATCCCTTCGCTTCTGCCTGAAAGCCAAATGCTTCTAGGAGAAACCGCCAACGGCAGTGACGAGTTGTTAGATATCGGGTCATTTGCGTCGATAAAAGCTGTTTCTGTGGGATAAAGGGTTGCGCGCTCGCCAAAGCGAGTCCCCGAAGGGATCTCGCTGGTTTAATTTGATAATGAAAAGGGTCTAACCAGTCTAATTGTCCCATGCCGTGCAGCAGTGAGAGGACCATTTCTCCGGCTTGAAATTGGCGAGTAACGGTCTCAATATCGCCTTGGGGTGGAATTTTTGCCGATATTTGTCGAGCTTGCTGATATTGTTTTTGGTATTGCGCTTCAAAATATTGATTTCTCCGTCTGTCAGCCGGATCGAACCAGCCTGACGGTTCACTGATTAAGGTTAACACGTCGGTTGGCTTGCCGTCCCTGCCGCCTCTGCCGATTTCTTGTAAGTATTCCGAGAGTAAAAAGGGACTTTGAAAGTGAACCACCCAGCGCACGTTGCTTTTATTTATCCCCAGACCAAAAGCAGAAGTGCAGATGACAAATTGTAACTGTCCTGCCAACCATTGGCTTTCGAGTTCCCGTCGATGAGCAGGATTCAACCCAGCATGGTAAGCGGCTGTGGCATACTTGAGAGACTGCATCCATTGCGCTAAAGTTTCACAGTCTCGGCGAGAACGCACGTAAACGAGGCCCGACTGAGACTTTCGCGCTTGAATAAAGTGTAATAGTAGGTGGCGGCGGCATCTGGGAGTCCAAGCTATTTTTACTTTGAGATGGAGATTAGAACGATAGGGACTTAGACAGAAGGTTTGAGGCTGTTGTAATTGTAAAACCGAGGCAATGG
Source organism: Microcystaceae cyanobacterium (assembly GCA_041743025.1). Classification (GTDB taxonomy): domain Bacteria; phylum Cyanobacteriota; class Cyanobacteriia; order Cyanobacteriales; family Microcystaceae; genus JBGTNM01. The sequence continues at coordinate 1,397 of JBGTNM010000041.1, read as the reverse complement.
TACGCTGAGTTAGAAGGTCGGCAGTGGCCGTAAATGCCGCGATCGCTATTTTGGTTCCTGGGGGTTTATGCTGGAGTAAAGCCGGACGCACAGCCCCCAAACGCCGATAAGCGGGTCGAAACGTTTCGCCCCAGGACACGAGACAATGTGCTTCATCCAACATCAATCCATTAATCATGACATCCGGTCGCGATAGGCGTTCCCAGACGGGGGGACTTAGTAGCGTTTCTGGTGAGAGATAGAGTAGGCGAAGTTCTTGTCTTTCAATCGCTTGTAGCGTCTCTTTGCGCTGTTTTCTGGGTATTTCGTTGTGCAGGAGTGCGGCAGGCAGTTGTCGCTGCTGGAGTTCGAGTAGCTGGTTTTCCATCAACGCCACCAAGGGAGAAACGACTAGCGTTAACCCCCGTCGAAATAAGGACGGAAGCTGAAAGCAAATGGATTTGCCCCCTCCCGTTGGCATGACAGCGAGGACATCTTTTGAGGCTAGCAGACAACGGATAATCTCGCCTTGGGGAGGGCGAAAGTCCTGATAGCCCCAAATCGACTGAAAGGTTTGACGGACGTGTGACCAGTCTTGAGATGCTTGATTCATAAAAGGCGCTTCATGTACCTTGTTATTCTCTAGCGTTCCCGAAAATGAGAGTAATATTGCTAAACTTCAGAAAAGGAGAGCGGATGATGAGACGCTTAGCGAGAGATTTTTGACTGTCCAAACATCCGAAGAAGATGCCCGACTACTTACAGCAAATTTAGATCTATTAAGCTACATACATTGTAAAATAGAAAAACAACAAAAAATGATTAAGTATGCCAAAAGTATATTCTCTTGATTTAAGAAAAAAAGTATTCAGTGCGTGGCAAGCTGGGGAAGGTTCACAACGAGAATTAGCCAAAAGATTTAAGGTGAGTTTGAGTTTTATACGAGATTTATCACGTCGGTATAGAGAAACGGGAACAATAAAACCAAAACCACAAGGGGGAGATAGACGTTCAAAGCTTAAAGAAAAAGAACAAAAAATAGTCAAAAAAATAGTTGAGTCAAAAAATGATATATATTTAAGAGAAATTCAAAATATAATCCAAAACCAAACAGGAATAGTGGTCAGCGTATCAAGTTTGTGTCGTACTCTCCAAAAACTGCAATTAAGACGAAAAAAAACCTTAGTTGCCAGTGAACAAAATAGTGAAAGAGTTAAAAAAATACGGCAGGAATGGAGAATTTGGTTAGAGACGATAGATATAAGAAACCTAATATTTATTGATGAAACAGGGTTTAATCTGGCAATGAATCGACTATATGGCAGAAGCCTTGAAGGAGAAAGGGTAAATGATGAACGCCCTGGAAATAAAGGAAAAAATGTCACAATGGTTGGGGCAATGAGTGATTCAGGTTTAAT
>JBGTNM010000040.1:0-20667 GCA_041743025.1 Microcystaceae cyanobacterium | reverse complement strand
GATTACAAGAGATTTAGCCATAAATCTCTACCGAGAAGCAGGTTTTACGAATATGGCACAAGCACAACGATTATGCAGTTATGGACTAAAGCATATTTTGGCACTTTTTAGAATGAAATAGCCCTGCCTGAAGATGCCCTTTTCCATAATACTGTTTTTGTTTAGCTCCAATGCGACCATCATTAATTAGAATCATTTCTGGCCCTATATAGCCAGTTCTATGTAGTATATCTTGAATGTTACTCATTAATTGTCTCATATAAGGTTTAAGCCAAGCTGGGTCGTTCTCAGGATAAAGTAAAATTATCCAATATGTTCTCCATCCAGAAGATAAAGCTTGAAAATTCTCTACAGCAGCACAGTGGTACAAGAAGTTCACACTTCGATGCCAAAAATATTCCCAAAGCCTCATCTCATTCGCACTTTCAGGCATCATTACTTTAGAAAAATCAGCAGGCGGTTTAGTTAAGAATGTTTGATGATTTAGAAAACTAACTTTTTGTGGTAATTCTGGATGTCCAGCACATTCATGGCAAAGAGTCTGCCAATTATTTAGAAAATTAGTTTCTCTACTTTCAACAATAGGATACACTAATAAAGGATATTCACTACCGCAACAAAGACAGCATTTATCCCTATTTTTTACTTCATTCTTTATCTTCTCAACTTGCTGGCAGTTAGAGATGAGGTTTAAATTTGTTCTAGGTTTATTGCATTCTTTAGCAATTTGATTAGAGTAAGCAGTATAATGGGATTTGAAGAGTTCATAATTTTGATAAAAACTTTTCCAGTAACGATCCTCTCGATTAAATTCTGCTTGCAAGAAGGAATCTAAAGTAAAAGGATCATAATTATTCTCAGTCAGGTTTTTAGCTAAATTATTAAGATTATGATCATCACGTTGCTCAAAATCAAAAAATGGTGGTGCTTTTCTATTGTGTTGAGCAATATGTCGTATAATGTAAAATAAATTAACTAATAAATCTTTATTAATTTGTCCTTCTACAGAAAGATTAAACTTTTGCCGAAAATCTATAAAGGCTGAAAATATTTTTAGATAGTATTCAATAATCTTGTCTTGACAATCTTCTAAATAAATATTAGGATTTGCAAATTCTTCAATATTTATTTCTTTAATGTCAATTAATTTATCAATAAAAGTTTTATACAAATTACTATGATCTTCAAAAACCATTACTAGTTCAGTAATGTAAGTTATTTTTTGCTTTTCATGAATAAATTGCTCAAATGTTACTCGATACCAACCGATAGGGAGTAGTGACAGAAAAAATTCAGGAAAAGAAAGTATTTCAATTTCTCGATCCATTTCTTGGGCTAATAACCGTATTTTTTTAGATAGCAATTCAGATATTTTGTTTGTGGCTGATATAGACGATTCTTCTTCTAAACAATCTTTTTCATACAGATTTATAGCTGAAATATCTTGATAGCCAGACCAATTTATTTTTTGTTTCCATTCATCTTCATCTATAAAAGCAACAATATAAGCTTTTTCTGTTCCTCCAACACTTGGCCCACGTAATGCCCTTCCAATCATTTGATTGAGTAAAATAGAACTATTGGTTGCCCTCGTTAAAAAAACAGTTTGTACATCAGGAATATCTGTACCTTCAGTTAGCATTAAAACGTTGATAAGCACATCTATCTCATTACATCGAAAAGACTCTAAAGCAGCTTTATTTTTATCTGAACTCTGATGATAATATATAACATCAGCTTTTATTCCTCTTTCTCTTAATGAGACCATTATTTGGTCGCATTGTATCCATCTATCTACAAAAATAATAGTTTTTTTATAACGGTTTTGATTATTCGCATAAATTTCTGCAATTAACCTGTTTCTAATTTTATTATTTGCCAAATGCTCTATTATTTCATTAGGAATGTCAAGAAATTCATCTATGAGGTTTGGATTATTCCATTTTTCGGAATTTGAAATTTCAACATTTGTATTATGCTGTTCAAGTTCTGGTTGAGCAAGAATTCCATTGGCTATTAATCTTTGAGGACTTACTTGATAGATAATTTTTTGAGGAAAAAGCTTTTCAAACAACCTAGCTCCCTCCTCGTGTCTATAAACAGGAGTTGCTGTTAAACCTAAAAGATACATTTTTGGAAAACGGCTTTGTAGATTATCAATTAACTTGTAGTAAGTTGGGGCTGGAGAATGATGCGCTTCATCAAAGATAATAAATAGTTTTTCATTTGCACTTTTTAAAAAAGCTTCGAGTTCAGGTTGTTTTTGTTGATAAGCACGGATAATAGTTTGAATTGTACTAATTAAAACATCATCCCGACTTCTTATATCTTCAATTGAACAATGAAATTTAAGACCTGAAACAATACGAACAGCCAGTTTTTCTTTTGGTTCGGCGATATTGTTAACTTCTGAAGCAAAACTGCAAAAAGCTTGTTCTAATAAGTGATGAGTGTGAGCAAGCCATAAAATTTTATATCCCTCAGAGAGGGGATAAGTGCAAAGAAAGCGGATTGTGGTAAACGTTTTTCCTCCTCCAGTAGGTAAAACTAATAAACCTCCTGCTTTATCAGAATGCTTTTGTTTGAACCAGTGCTGAAGTTTGTCTAATGCTTCTAGCTGATGTGCGGCTGGTATTCTTTCAGATGGCTGTTGACGGCAGAAATCAAGGTTGTAGTTGTAATACTTTTCAGGCATACAAGATTTATAGGATAGTGATGATCTATAGCCTTATAGTTCCCTGAAAATAGAATGAAGAAACACAATTATGCTTGTTAGCTGAGATAGAAATTTAGAGAAATAAGCAACGATCATGCGATCGCACTGAGTTACGTTCGTTTCGACGACTTAAGCGCTCTTGGAAAAAACTCGCTGACCCTCTTGCAAACTGAACACTTGATATGCGACAATGATTATTTGTGTTTAAAATTTATTGCCCCTGTACCTAGCTAGAGCAAATTATGGCAGCGAAAAAAGGTGTCCGGATCATTATTACCTTAGAGTGTACCGAATGCCGGAGCAATCTCAACAAGCGATCGCCCGGTGTTTCCCGCTACACTACTATGAAAAATCGCCGCAACACCACCAGTAGACTCGAACTGAAAAAATATTGCCCCCACTGCAACACCCATACCGTTCACAAAGAGATTAAGTAAGCCTCAATTCAATCAGAAAAAATCCATGAACTACTATCGCAAACGACTCTCGCCCATTGCTCCCAGCCAGCCCATCGACTACAAAGATACCGAATTGCTACGAAAATTCATTACCGAACGGGGAAAATTGCTGCCCCGCCGCATTACAGGCTTAACTGCCAAACAACAACGGGATTTAACTGCCGCCGTCAAGCGGGCAAGACTGCTGGCTTTGTTGCCTTTTGTCAATAAAGAAGCTTAAAGCTAGGGATACCTTTGTTGCCCTAGCTTTAAATAGCGCTTAACCTTCAGCCCAATCCAGGAAATGAGGTCAGGGTACGCCCAATACGTATTCCGATTGCGCTTGAAAATAGCCGAGCTTTCCACGGCAGACAATTGGGGGACTTTCTGGCTAGACTGGATAGTAGATATGGTAGAGACAGACGTAAGCAAGGCGCAAGCGGGTGGAAAAAGGAAAGCTCATTGAATTTAGGCTCAATGGAGAACGCCGTCTGGCGGTCTTAGAGCGACCGGAAGGCAAAAAAGATTGGATCGCCATCGACCGAGCCGGACACCCTCATAAACTCCGTCCTCAACGGGTTGAATACGAAGTAGAAGGCGGCCCCTACACGCCGTCAGACATTGAGCATTTTCTGCAAGAAGTCGAACCCCATGTCGATCCTTCCAGTATAGAAGTTGCTTGGGAATTGCTGGTCGAAGAGGGCGCGTCGGTAACGCCTATCCAAATGGCACTGTTACTATTTTCCGAGCAAACCCCCGCGTCATGCTATGCCGCTCACCTCCTGCTGGATGACGATAAAATTTATTTTAAGAAAAAAGGGGACAGCTATGAACCCCGCCCCACCAGTCAAGTTGAAGAAATCAAGCACCAACTAGACGTTCAACAACAACGCCAGCACGAAAAAGAAAGCTTTTTTACCCATTTAGCAAACACTCTCGCCGGAGACAAAATCGCTTGGACAGAAAGCGATCGCCACCGACTCGACTCGCTCGAACGCTATGTCTTACAGCCAGAACAAGCCAACCGCAATGCCCAAGAAATCCTCGAAGCCATTGGGCGATCGCCAACCCCAGAAGCCACCCTAGAATTACTAGTAGAATTGGGATGGTGGAGCCGCCACGAAAACATCTTTCTCCGTCGCAGTTCCTATCCTATGCAATTTCCCAAAAAGGTACTTGACGTGGCGCAATCTTATTTGCAGACTTCCCTGCCCGACCGCGACGGCGATCGCTTAGACTTAACTTATCTCAAAGTCTATACGATCGACGATGAAAGCACCGAAGAAATTGACGACGGATTGAGTGTTGAATATTTAACCCAAGGAAACCCTCGGTTGTGGATTCACATCGCCGACCCCAGCCATCTTGTTTCCCCCGGCGACGACTTGGACTTGGAAGCGCGGCGGCGCAGTACCAGCCTGTACCTGCCCACTGGCATGATTTCTATGTTCCCTGCCGAACTAGCCACCGGGCCGATGAGCTTGCGACAGGGCAAACTCTGTCCTGCCCTCAGTTTTGGGATTGTCCTAGATGACGCAGGGGCCGTCCTCGACTACACGATTTGTGCTAGCACCATTAAACCCACCTACCGCCTCACCTACCACGATGTGGATGAAATGCTGGAGTTGGGCATTACGGACGAACCCGAAGTCGCTATTTTGGCTTCGTCGGCTGCGGCACGCTATCGCTGGCGGCAATCTCAAGGGTCTATTAGCATTCAGATGCCGGAAGCGGTCATTAAAGTCAATACAAAGGAAGATATTTTCATCGAATTGCTTGATGGCTCTCGTTCTCGTAAATTGGTAGCAGAAATGATGATTCTCGCTGGGGAAGTCGCCGGACGTTATTGCCAAGAACACGGCTTACCCGTTCCGTTTCGTGGCCAGCCTCAACCAGAGTTACCGCCAGAAGAAGAACTGTTGCTGCTGCCTGCTGGGCCAGTTCGGTCTTGTGCTTTACGCCGTTGTATGCCTCGTAGTGAAATCGGCATTGTTCCCGCTCGCCACGCTAGTTTAGGGCTTGATACTTACACTCAGGTAACGTCTCCCATTCGCCGCTATACCGATTTGCTGGCACACTTTCAATTGAAAGCGCATTTGCGGGGGGATGCTTTGCCCTTTAGTAGCGATCAGATGCAGCAAATTCTCTACAGTGTTACCCTCTCGGCCCAGGAGGCTACCTCAGTCGAACGCCAGACCAACCGTTACTGGGGACTGGAATTCCTGCGGCGCAATGCGGCTATCCCTTGGCAAGGGGTGGTTTTACGCTGGTTGCGAGAGGACGAAAATTTAGGCATTATTCTCCTCGAAGAATTAGGACTAGAGTTGCCCCACCGTTTTGAGAGAACAGTCTCTTTGGGCGATCGACTGACCGTTCAAGTCAGTCGCGCTGACCCCCACCGCGATGAAATTCGCTTTCGCGAAATGCTGCCCTCTGAGGTGTCTTCGGCAGCGATTTAGCCTATATTCCGCGTATTTAAGACTCATTTTTAACTTGTCCTTTGTCATTAATTTAACTTCACTAGTAAGATAGATTTTTTCTCTGTAAAAAAGCGGGTCAGTTATCTAACCCGCCGTTTATCTATATTTTGACTGTGACTACTCAAGTTAAGAAATTGAGTTTTCTTGAAATCAGTTAGCTCGACCATCGGTCAATTGCTCCTTAATGATACTTATTGTCTTATGCCTGTTCTAACCAGTCATAAATCCGGTCTAACTGCTCTAGGGTAACTAGACCATACTGCCACAGTATCATGGGAAGCGGCCCTCGCGTTTGTTCGACAGAGCGTTGGGCGACCGCAATTGAAGCACTAGGCAAAGCCAATTCTTCTTGTAAAAAGCGCAGGAATCGCGCATAAGTTGCTTGTGACATTGTTTTATTAAATCCTGTAAGAATAAACTCCATTGTGTGATTGAAATTTGAGGTTGTTTGACAGATCACAGCCAGTCTTTGGACTGTCTACTGTCGAGATTGGAACCGCCAGACAACTTCACTTGTCGTTCCTGGTTTTCCAGAAACTTAGGTCGGCTTTTTTGCCTCAACCGATTAAGATTGATTAAGAGGAGTCTTTGCTATCGCTGGGCCGTTCGTTGAGTCCAACTGCCTTTAAAAAGGAAATATCCGCTTTTTGGGTTGAGGAGAGCCTCAAAGCTGGCTTCTCAGCGTTGAGAATGGTTGCCCTACTTTTTCGGCTTTCGCTTGTCCTACGCTCACACCACAAGTTTGTTTAATTTCTATCCAGATAGTTTAAAAGTCAATGACAGCTACTAGAGCATGAGGGTTGTTAAGCTATCTGGATTTTAGTTTAGAGTAGTAGCAAAGAGTTGCAAAGCGATCGCAATGCTTGTCGTTATAGTATATAGAATTTTGCCATAGACAATCCCAAAGAAACTTTTAAATTTGTATGTAAATTTTTCAGTCAGTAAAATTAATCAACAGAAAACGCGCTAGATTGCTTTTTATCCTAAATCAGCCTTGGCGTGATTGCATCCGTCGTTTTGCGGAAAAAGGTATGGCAATTTTTCTGTCTAATGTTAGAGAAGTTACGGATGTTTTAACCATTCAACGCTGAGGCGATCGCCTTGAGAGATACCCAGAGATTGGGCCTGTCCACCTGGGAGTTCAATGACACTATCAACCTCCATTGCGGGGCCGTAAGTAGGGCAGGGATCAGCAGAACAAAGCGGAACTTGAGAGCGAATAGATTTAATGCGTCCTTCTTTGATAAAAATCATATCTAAAGGAAAGTTAACATTTTTCATCCAAAACCGGACAGGCTGAGGCGGCTCAAAAATGAAAAGCATCCCGCGATCTTTTGGCAAAGACTGCCGGTGCATTAAGCCAATGGCTTGTTGTTGGGGGGTTTTTGCGACTTCTAAGACAATGGTCACTCCTCCTACAACCACCTGAGCGCTCACGGGTAGAGATTGACCTTGAGGGATGGTCGTAGCATCTCGCTCAATTTTCGGGGCAACGGATTCGGAATTAACCGAGGGTGTTATCGAACAGCCAACACTCCAAAACCCGATGAATAATAATAACCCTAGTTTTGCGATTGTATTTTGCATTTTTTAGCCTTCTCTTAAAACGTAGCCTACCCCTCGAACCGTATGAATGAGACGCTTGTGTCCTTCACTTTCAATTTTCAGGCGCAAGTAACGAACGTACACTTCGATCACGTTGGATTCTCCTCGAAAATCATACCCCCAAACATTCTCCAAAATTTGTTCACGTGTCAAGACCTCGCCAGGATGGGACATTAAGTATTTCAGGAATTCAAATTCCTTCATCGTCAGATCGATGCCTCTATCCGCCAAAAACAAGCGATGAGTAACTAGGTCGAGAACAAGCTCGCCAAATTGGAGTTGTTCTGTCACGGTTTCCACCGGATGCAGGTAAAAGCGGACGCGCCGAAGGAGATTTTCTGCGTGATAGGGTTTTAATAAATAGTCGTCGGCCCCTGCTTCCAAACAAGCAACCCGTTCCTCAACTGTTTCTTGTTCGACCACCATCAGGACAAAAGCACAGTTACCCGCCTCTCGCAACTGACGGCAGAAAGAGAGTCCGGCTGCTTGGGTACTGCTGCGATCGACAATTACCATTGCTGGCTGTCGGCTTTTCACTTCTGCCAAAGCGAGATTGACATCCAAGACAACGACCGGATGGTAGCCAGCCTCAGCTAAATCGAGGTTAGCTCGTTGGCTGTAGGCTTCGTCAACCTGCACCAAAAGAATACAAGGATTGGGATTAATCATTGGTCAATGTTTATCTGTCTTCCAAAAGAAGATCCCCACTTTTAGTGATGGGATGAATTTTGGGCAGCCGCTTAATGTAATCACGAATAACTTCTGTGAGCGTATATTCTTTGTGGTTTGCACTTTCAAGACGGAGACCTGATGGAAATCGACCGTATCATCCCACAGGGCATACCGAAAGTCAACGCTTAAAGGATATTGAAGCTTTGCGAGTGCTATTCAGTCGCCTTAAATCAGACTCACAAGCCATCAGATTCGACCCGCCTCAAACCCAAGCCGAAGAACAATTTGCCTTATTTAAGCGGCTAATCGAGGAAAAAAGTCAAATATAATCTTGACTACTTACCCGTCAACTTCACCAGGCCAACGCCGCCGAAGTACAATGCCAAAACCGCACCCGCTAGCAGCGATTGGGTTAACGGATCAGTAGACGGGGTTAAAATGGCTCCCAAAATCACGGCCCCCAACATCACAAAACGCCACGCAGATAGCATTTTTTCCGACGAAACAATCCCTAAATACCCTAAAATCAGTTGAATAACGGGAATTTGAAAAGCCAACCCTGTCGAAAACATCAGCAGCAAGACGAATTCAAAATAACGCTCAATCGACCAAGCCTGTTCTACCACATCTGCGCCATAGCTGATGAAAAACTGGAGTGCTGCCGGAATTAAAGCCCAATAGGCAAAAGCCAATCCCGCAAAAAATAACACACTCGACCCCAGCACGACCGGCCCCAATAAACGGCGTTCTCGGCGCGTCAGTCCTGGCAAAACAAAGCTAATAATTTGATAGAGAATCACTGGACTTGCGATTAACAAACCGCTATACCCTGCCACTTTGAAAGAGACGAAAAAGAATTCCCCCGGTGCAAGTTGTAAGAACTTTACACCTTTAGCCGGAATTTCTAACCACCGAACTAAGGGTTTGACAATGAAGAAACATCCCACTATGCCTGCCGCCGCAGTAATGAGAGAATAAAAAATTCGCATTCGCAGTTCTTCAAGGTGATCGAACAGCGACATTTCGGCTTCATCGGGGATTTCGTCAAGAAAGTTGTCTTGTGCTTCTTGAAAAGGAGGATCGACTTGGGTGGATGGCATGGGATATTGATCGAATCTCAAGACTTTAAATTTATTGTAAGCTCGAAAAATGGTCTAAGTGCGATCCAGAACACAGATGAAAGCGCGTAACCTAAGTTAAAGTAGTCTTGGCAACCTAAGAATTGAGGTGCTAGATCGCACTCATGTTAAACTCAAGTTCGATTGAAGCAGCCAATATGAATGCCGAGGAACTGATCTGGCGCTACGCTCAAGGAGAACGGAATTTTTCACGTTTAGACCTTAATCGAGCTGATATCATCCAAGTCGTCCTTACAGAAGTGAATTTTAGCCGTACTGCTTTGGAATGGGCTAATTTAAGCGGCTCCGACTTAAGCAATGCCAATCTCAATCGAGCAGATTTAAATCACGCCCGACTGCTCGGCACCAGACTGATTAATGCGGATTTGGCAGGGGCCGACCTCAGTCATGCTGACCTCAGTTGGGTGAATCTAGAAGGAGCCAATCTCATTGGGTCTGACATCAGCTACACTAACCTCAAACAAGCCGTTCTCTGTCATGCCGATTTGAGAGGAGTCAATTTGAGGGGAGCCAATCTGACGGGGGCTGATCTCAGTGGCGCAATGCTCAGTCGCGCTGACTTGGACGAAGCTAATCTAAGCGGCATCGATCTCAGTGGGGCCAACCTCAGCCGCGCTGATCTGAGTGAGGCAGATTTAGAAGGAGCAGATTTGAGCAATGCCAACCTTTACAAAGCAGATTTGAGTGAAAGTCGGCTCCGCAATGGAGATTTACAAGAGGCGTTTCTTCAAGGAGCCAATTTCAGTCAGGCCAACCTCAAAGGAGTCAATCTTTCTGGGGCAACGTTGAGGGAAGTCAACCTGAGTTTAGTGTCGCTTTCGGAATTTAATTTGCGCTCTATGACGCTTTCAAGTTGTATCGATATGAGTTCTGTCACCTTGAGGGGAGCAAAATTAACTGGGGCAATATTACAACACGCCAATTTAGATTACGCGCTACTGCACAGAACGAATTTAGTCGATGCCATCTTGCGGGCAGCGAATCTGGTTGATGCTTCTTTACGCCGCGCCGACTTGCGAAATGGCAACTTTCGCAACAGCAACATCAATGATATCAATCTTAGCGAGGCGACGATGCCCGATGGCAGCATTCACCACTAAATGATCTGTCTTGATCGCTAAAATCTGCTAGATTAGTGTCCATCAACTTGCCCTAGTTATTAGCTTTTTCGCTATGACTGTTGGAATTTATACCCTTGCCAACGATGTCGTCTACGATCAACTCATTGCTTTGCTCAATAGTATAGAAGTTAATGTCGGCGACAAATTTCCAGTATGTGTCATTCCTTACGACGATCGCCTTGATCGCATTAGCCAAGAAATTGATCAGCGAAGTAATGTTCAACTATTAGAAAATCAGGCTATTATTGCTCGCTGGGAAGAATTTGCTAGCCAAATTTGGCAAGTTCATCCTTTTGCTAAATCCTTATGGGAAAGTCAAGGGATTACAGGAGTCAGCCGGATGGGAATGCATCGGCGTTTTTGCGGGTTTGATGAAGACAGTCCCTTTGAAAAATTTATCTATTTTGATGGAGATGTTTTAGTTCTTCAGGCTCTCGATTACCTTTTTGAACAATTAGATCATCAAGATTTTGTCACCTACGATTTTCAATATAAAGACCCTTCTCATGTTTATAATATCAACGCATCTCAATTGTTCAAAATATTTACAGAAGAACGCCTTACTTCAGAGATTTTTTGTGCAGGTTGTTTCGCTTCTAAACGAGGTTTATTTGCCGCAAACCAAAGAGCATGGCTATTAGAAAACCTCAAAGCGGGAGAAGCTGAAATTTTGTATCCCAATGGCCCCGATCAGTCCATTTTAAATTATATGGTCATGCGATCGCGCACTTCCTATTATAATTTCGCCTTACAATTGCCGGCTGAGCAAAAAACGGGGTGTTCAGTGACTTCACCGCATTTTAAAATGCAGGACAATTTACTCTATGATAAAGGTCAACCTTTAACCTATCTCCACTACATCGGCGTTCCCAGTTATGCCTTTACTAAAGTCTGTGAGGGAGAAAACCTAGACTTTCCCTATCGAGAATTATTCTTACACTATCGGTATCTCTACGAATCTCATAATTACCCTCTCTTAACAGGTAAATCTAAAGCTTACTCTCCTCCCCCACCCAATCTCGCCCAAAAAATTTTCAAAAAATTAGTTCGAGCTTTCAAAAATTAAGCGATTTGATAATTTTCTTTCACACCGCTCTCAATCATTAAAAAGGTAGATTATGTTTAGACCTATTAAAGTATTATTAGTTCGGGATTTTAACGCTTGTAACGTTCCCTATTTACTTTATTGTTTTTACTTACTAAAGAAAACACCTTTACTCTCATATACAGAAGTTGCTATTAATGAATATTTAAACATCGATCAGACTATATACGATGTAGTGATATATGCGACTTTTCCTGACGAAAATGCTTTACAGTTTAATAAGGTTCGTGCAATAATCCCTCAAACTGATGAAAAATTTTTGAGTTTTAAGGGTGTTAAATTACTATTCGACACTCATTCTCATGGAAATTTAGATGGCTTTCCTAGATTTAACAACATTTCTCTTCCTCGCATTAAAACTGCTCCTTGGAAACAATCAATAGAAAAATTTAATGTAATCTTTAAAACGACTCATCCCATTGGATTTTTCCCGCGATCGCCAGCTTATAGATACGTCGGACTTTTCCCTTTTGCTGCCAAAAATATCAATAAAAATGTTGATATTTCTTACCGAGTAATACTCAATGAAGTAGATAATTATCGTTCAAAAATTAGACGAGAGATACTTAAGATACTTGAGCCGTATGCTAAAAGTCATAGTTTAGACACCCAATATAAGCTAAAAGATATGAATTACCAAAACTATTTATCGCAAGTTTTAATATCAGTCTGCCCTCCAGGACACGGGCCGGGAACTTTTCGTCATTTAGAAACGCTAAATGCTAAATCGTTAATGTTTTCTCATGACTCAATTAATGACATACAATTATTGCCTCACGCTGATTTAATTGAAGGGGAAGACTATATCTCTTTTAATCTTGAGAATTTGACGAATAAGTTAGATTGGCTGTTAGCAAATCGAAAACAAATCCAACTAATTGCAGAGCGAGGACACAAAAAATTTCAGATAGGCTACTCTGTACCACGTTCTACAATACGCTTGTACAAAATGCTGAGAGAACTTGTTTAATGACTGAAGCAATCGCAGATATGATCAGAAAATCAGATGAAGTTATTAATTTTCGTTCTAAACTAATAACTATCATTGCCTCAATTATGAACTTTAAACACCGAAATTTCGGATTGCAATCCTTGGGCAGCATCATCTAATCGTTCGAGAACCACATTGGTATCGTGCAGAGAATAGGCGGTTTGTTCTGAACCTTCGCTAAGTTGTTCCATTGCCTCGCGAATATGTTGAGCGCTGCGAGCTTGTTCTTCCATACTTTTACTCACTAATTCAAAGCGAGGTGTAATACTTTGCACCTGCTCAATGACTTGGGCGATTTGACGGCTAATATTGCCAACATCTTCCACACTACTACTCACTTCTTTGTTAAATTTATCCATTTCCATTACACCTGTAGAAACCGCCGATTGCATTTCTTTAACCATCTGTTCAATTTCTAAGGTTGCGACAGCAGTTTGGTCGGCTAAACGGCGAATTTCTCTAGCAACAACGGCAAATCCAGCCCCATATTCTCCGGCTTTTTCGGCTTCAATAGCAGCATTAAGTGAAAGCAAATTCGTTTGATCGGCAACTTTGGTAATCGTCAGAACCACACTATTAATGTTGTGTGCTTTTTCACTCATGACCCCTAATTTGGAGGAAATAGACGTGGTTGCTTCAACAAGTGAGCGCATGGTTTTTTCCATACCAACTAATTCATTTTGACCCTGATTAGCAGCTTGCGCGGTACCCTGCGCGAGTTCTGTGATTTGCTCCATTGTTTTGACTAATTCGTCAGAAGTATTGGCGATTTCTTGGGCGGTGGTAGTGACTTCATTGGTGGACGCAATTTGCTCAGTTAAAGTGGATTCTAATTGCTTACGAGAAGCGGCCATTTGAGTGGTTGAACTGGTAATTTGAATGCCTGACTGCTGCACCTTAGAAATCAGAGAATTGAGATTTTCGGTCATCGTTTTCAAAGCATTTAATAACTGTCCCACTTCATCATTAGACGCGACTTCAACTTGAGCAGTCAGATTACCTGCTGAAACATCTTCTGCCACCTTAACAGCTTTAGATAAAGCTCGACTGATATTGCGCGTAGTTAAATAGCCTAAGATTAGATTGGCAATAATCCCTACAATAAAGGTTAAAGAAACAAAAGTTACGGTGTTTTCCTGATGTTGTTTCGCCTGATCGGCAGATTGCTTAGAAAGATCGACCACTTTTTGCAGTAAATTGGTATTTTCTTGCTTGAGTTGCTCTTGTAGTAGCTGAAGTCTGGGGACGGCTAATGTACCGGCGGCGGTTTGATTGTTCGCAATTAAATTGAGAGTTTGTCCTGCTTGATTGCTATAGTCAAGATAAATTTTTTCGTATTCATTGAGATCGTTACCAATAGTGTTGAAATCTTTGCCATTGACGACTAAATTACGAACATCTTCAATGGCTTGATTGACTAACGTTTGCTGTTCACTAAAGTCCAATCGCGCTTTTTCAAAAGCACTGCGATCGCTCGCACTTTCTCTTAAATTGGTATTATTTCTAAACGCTTGCTCGAAACTAACGGCTTGAGCCAGTTGATTTTCTTGCATTTTAGTCAAATTCTGAATCAATTCTAAATCCTGTTCAGCGATTTTCTCAATTTCTGAATACAGCCCTGACATTCCAAACCAAGTAATGACAGCACCAACCCCCATGACGAGAGCAGAAAAAATGAGCAAACCGAGCAATTTGGATTCAATCGTTAAGGAATTGCGGATTTTCATCGTGATTGTGCCTTTAAATTAAGCAGTCGTTGAATTCGTTGTTTAATTAAGTTCGCCCCTACGATATCCCCTCGACTTTCTTTGAGCAGTGCCAGATGGGTTAAGGCTTGATCGTCATCGGGATTGAGATAGAGGACTTTTTGGTAGCATTGTTCGGCGCGATCGCACTCGCCTTGTGCTTGATAAATTTCTCCTAAGAGCAAATGAGCGGCTTCATCAGTCGGATAGCGTTCGAGACATTGCCAACAGCGAGCAGTGGCTTCAGAAAACTGAGCGCGATCGGCTAATTGTCTGGCATCGGCTAACAGAGAAGATTTAGACGGTAGCAAAAGCCCGAAACTGTTGCCCGGTTTGACATTATTTGCCACTGTTGCTCTGATTCTCGCCGTCACATTGCTAGAAACAGGTGCTTGTGCTGTTAGGGGTTTGTCCTGATTGTCCCCCTTTTGGAAAGCAAACGCTGACGGAAAAGGGACGTGGTGCAAGCGAGGAGACACAATAGCACTGGTTTCGGCGGCTCCGACAAACAAAAGTCCGCGATCGCACAACAGCCGACTTAATAGTTCAATCGCCTGAGTTCGTGCGGGCGAATCTAAATAAATCAATAAATGTCGGCAAAAAATAATGTCATAGGGAGCAGGCAGAGGTAACCAAGGAGCTAACAAATTTCGCTGGCTAAAATTGACGCGATCGCGCAAGAATTGGCAAATTTGGCCGCCTTCTGGGACAGGATGAAAAAATCGTTTTTTGGCGGGTAAATCGCGTTCGCGGAAGGAATTGTGGCTGTAGGTTGCGAATCTGGCTTTTTGGAGAGCCTGATGGCTGATGTCCATGCCATCAATCTGAAATTGCTGCGGTGCTAACCCGGCTTCTAATAAGGTTATCGCCAGCGAATAAGCTTCTTCTCCTGTCGAACAAGGCAAGCTCAACACCCGTAACATTTTTGAGCGATGGTGGGGAAGCCACTCACTTTTGATGTGATGCCGAAGTAAGTTAAAGGCTTCTCGATGTCGGAAAAACCAGGTTTCAGGAATGACAAGCCATTCGACGAGTTCCTGAAATTCTACTGCTGAGAATTGAACTCGCTGCCGATAGTCCTCAAGGGTTGGCAATTCACAAGCTTTCTGTCGCGTGGCGATCGCTTTGGCGAGTTTGCGCTCTCCAATGGTGGCAATTTCCAAGCCGATACGTTCAGTGAGTAATTTAACGATCGCGCTGCGTTCCTGTTCCATTCCTACTCAGACCGATTTTCCGGTAAGAACCATTGCTGTTGTGCCTCAGAAAATAAATTTTCGAGTGCTAAGCGCCCAATTATCCCTTGTTGATCGACTAGCATCTCGCCTAAATAAGCGGTTTTAGGAGAAAATCCGCCTCTTGGGAGCAGAGAGACCTCGCCTTTACAAGGCGAGGCTTCCTCTAACTTCGTAAATTCCTGGTTTGATGGGTTTAGCGTGTCTGTTACCCGTTCTGCTAACAATCCTAGATAGTGCGTTTTTCCGTTGGCTAAGGGATAATTGACGATAATAATTCGCGTACTGAGGCAGCGACAGCAGGGATTTCCTTGAATGAGTAACCCTAGATCGACCACTGGCACTACTTTACCGCGATAGTTCAGTACACCAGCAACATACTGAGGGACTTGATAGACAGGTCGTAAATTGACCTGGGGAATGATTTCGACCAGGCGAGCGCTGTCTAAAACGTATCGTTCTTCTCCTAAATAAAATAACAACAGCAACATAGTGATGATTAGTATTTGTCTAGCTTCAATTATTAGTATTCCCTAACTTAAGGTTTTTGCTTTCAATGTTAAAAAATTTCATAAATGCCCCTGTGAACGCGCTCTCAATAGCGATCGCAACGCCAAAACAATCCTAAAATTTTCTTCTTGTCCTCTATTCCCCTTTTCCGCTTTGATAAATCATCCTATCCTCGACCAAAGCTTTGCTATCATTGATCGCGAAATTAATTCTCATAACTTTACTCCCTCAGAATACGCGATCGTCCGCCGTGCTATTCATGCTACGGCAGATTTTGGCTTTCTTGAGTTATTTCGCTTTAGTCCCACTGCTATTACGAGTGCTATCGCCGCCATTCACCGTAAAACACCTATTATCACTGATGTCACAATGGTCAAACAAGGAATTGCCACTCTTGTCAGTAAGACCTTTCAAAATCCGCTAATTGCTGCTATAGAACGAGTTAATAAGTTTGAAAAGGATAAAACTCGCACAGAAGTCGGTATATTGAATTGTTTTGAGCAATATCCAGAGGCAATTTATGTCATTGGCAATGCACCGACTGCCCTAATCGCCCTTTGTGAGCGCGTTTCTCAGTCTAAAGGCAAACCTGCCTTAATTGTGGGCGTACCTGTCGGTTTCGTCTCGGTGGTAGAGTCAAAAAACGTGCTATCTCGGCTTGAAATTCCCCAAATTTGCATAGAAGGGCGCAAAGGAGGTTCGCCGGTTGCAGCAGCAATTGTCAATGCCTTAATCGTTCTAGCTTGGGAGAATAAGGAATGTTGAACCGATGATTGATATTGTTGGAATTGGGTTGGACGGAAAAGCAGGATTAACCGAAAAAGTGCAAAAAATTGTCGAGGAAGCGACTTTATTAGTTGGCAGCGATCGCCATTTAAGTTATTTCCCTGATCATCCGGCAGAGAAAATCGTTTTAGGCGACTTTTTGCAGGCAATTGAGCAAATTCGGCAACATCACGAAGTCAGAGGAAGCCCCGCCTTTGAAAGGCGGGGTCTCTCTGACTCGCAAGATTACTCAATTGTTATTTTAGTGAGTGGCGATCCCTTATTTTTTGGGCTGGGCAGATTACTATTAGAACATTTTTCTGCCGAACAGTTGTGTTTTCATCCTCACTTATGTTCTGTACAACTGGCTTTTAATAAGATTAAAATTCCCTGGCAAGATGCTTGCATTATCAGCCTGCATGGACGTTCACTCAATGAATTAATTTCCTATTTACAACCAGGACACCCAAAGCTGGCTATCTTAACAGATGGCAAAAATAACCCCAGTGCGATCGCTCGTCTTTACCTTAGTTTAGATCTTCCTACCTATTATGATTTTTGGATTTGTGAAAATTTAGAAGGCAATCCAGAAAAAATCACCTGTTATAAAGGACAAGAAATTGAAACGTTAGCATCGTTGCCAGATCATACTTTTGCTTTACTCAATCTGGTTATTTTACTTCAACAAGAAGATAATCAATTAAGTCTTGATCTAAATAAATTACCTGTCTTAGGTTTGCCAGACCGAACGTTTTTAAGCTTTAAAGATCGTCCTGGCTTGATGACAAAAAAAGAAATTAGACTCATGATATTAGGAGAATTAGAATTACAAAACAATCAAATGGTTTGGGATATTGGTGCAGGCACAGGTTCAGTGTCAATTGAAATTGCCCGATTGTGTCCGACTTCTCAAGTTTATGCTATCGAAAAAACGGCAATGGGCGTTACTTTAATCCAACAAAATTGTCAGCGATTCCAAGTTTCTAATCTCATACCAATTCAGGGAAATGCCCCCGCTATGTTATCAGATTTACCAAATCCTAATCGTATTTTTATTGGCGGCAGTGGTGGCAGTTTGATTGAAATTTTAGAAGTATGCCAACGCAAATTAATGTCCGATGGACTTTTAGTTATAGCATTAGCAACGCTAGAGAATTTAGGAACAAGCTTAGAATGGTTTAAAACTAATAACTGGAATTACAATTTAATCGAAGTTCAGATATCTCGTTCTGTCCCTATTAATAAATTAACCCGTTTTTCTCCTCTGAATCCTGTTATTTTAATTCAAGCAAAACCCTTTGTCAGTATAAGAAAGTTAACAATCGGAAGTTCTTGTCATTAATGGAAACTGAAGTTAGTCTTAAGTGGTGTTAAAATGACCTGTTTTAAAGTAGTATTGATGTAATGTCTAACTTACTCCTGTGTGTAGAATTTTTCAACACTAAATGAACCATTCGACATTTGCCTGGAATCACTCGCGCTACCAACTACGCCAGAGAGAAAGTTGGCGAGAAATTTGCTGTTGGGCGGGGTTATTTCTCGCTGCTTTGCTGCTATTTAGCTACAATTTAGGCAGTTTGCCTTTAGTAAAGGGAACGGAAGAGATTCTGGCTCAAATAGCTCAACAAATCAAGCCAGTTTCTTTGCCGTCAGGAGGGTGGATTTTTCCACTCCTAGAGGATGATGCTTACCGACAGTACCCCCCTCTGGTTCCGACAGCGATCGCGATCGCTTATACCTGGGGCGGCACAAGCGAATGGACAACCCGCCTGCCCAGCGCCCTCCTCGCGGCTGCTTCTGTTCCGTTGTTGTACTCTCTTGCCCGCGAGATGTTGGGAACTCGTCTGCCTTCGCTTCTGGCAGCACTGCTGTACCTCACGCTTGTGCCTGTCGTTCGCTACGGACGGATGGCTGCTCCACATGGGGCGTTGCTGTTTTTTGCGATTTTGCTGATGCTCTGTGTACTGCGATCGCGTCGAGATTTGCGTTGGTCATTAGGGGCTGGACTCAGCTTGAGTGGCTTGCTGTTAACCCATCCCTTGGTGGGATGTTTGCTGGCGATTGTCGCCCTCATTTTCCTGGGGTGGGACACGCCGCGACTGTTAACCTCGGTTTATTTTTGGTTAGGCGTAACGCTGGGGGTAGTTCCCGCGATCACTGGCTATGGTGAACAATGGCAGTACGATGGGCAGCGTTTTGCTCGTGAGATGTTGCTCGCTCCATTACAAAACGCCAGGCAGCAATTTCCGGGCTTGAGGGGGTTTTATACGCTAGAAATGCTCAAATATACCTGGCCAGGTTTGATTTTTGCTTTTTGCGGCTTGCGCTTGGCTTGGCAAGCTCCCATTTGGAGTTGGGCTAAATTAATCTTTATTTGGGGTGGACTCTACCTGCTGGTTATCTCCGTGCTACCCGTTGAGCAAATTGAGTTGCTTCTGCCTCTGTATCCGCCACTGGCACTCGCTGGCGGCATCGCTCTTGCCGAAGCACACTACTCACCTCACGTCACTTCTGATTTTAAACTGTGGACAGGGGTTCTCTTGGGTTTGTCGGTGCTGTTGAGTTTAATGGGTTTGAGTCTTTGGCTGAATTACCCGCTCGATTGGCGCGATTTGCCACAGCGATCGCTGACGATCTTAAACCTATTTTCTGTCGCTTTCACCTTTTTGGTGACTGCTGTTCTTACCTGGCGGCGCAATCCCCAATTTAGTGCCGTTCTCTTTTGGGGGATGTACGTTTCTTTGCTGTTATTCGTCAATTCTCCCTATTGGCTGGTGACGACTAACATCAGTTAAACCGGAATTAATTCCCCTGAAGTCGTTTTGTCTTTTAATAATCCAACCAATAAAGAAGCGGGCGGTTCTTGATAAGGCCA
The DNA here is from genome assembly GCA_041743025.1 of Microcystaceae cyanobacterium. Lineage (GTDB taxonomy): Bacteria > Cyanobacteriota > Cyanobacteriia > Cyanobacteriales > Microcystaceae > JBGTNM01. The sequence goes on along the minus strand of JBGTNM010000040.1, from coordinate 1,274 downwards.
GGCGAAAGCATGACGAAATGCTGCATTTTGACAAGCTTGTAACTGCTGAAAATCAATGACATCGTGAGTGAGAAGATTTTCATATTCAAAAGGCAATCGAACGTTATGCAATCCAGCATTATCGGTACAAATCGCAATATCAACTCCCGCTTCAAAACAGCGCTCAAAGACAACTTTTAATTGATGCAAATCTGATAGCGTTCCTGTTTTTAAATAAGTCGTTGGACAGACTTCCAAACATTGATGGCGTTGAGCAACTTCACTTAACAATTCAGGATATTTTAAAGGAATCTGAATGCCGTGACCGATGCGCATAAGATAGGGCAAAAGTTCCGGGTAGCAACCCGCAGGCGTTTCATAGAGATGTCCGGTGGTCTTAATCCCCAGCGATCGCGCATACTGATATAAGTTGACAAATTCATCTAAGCGTTCTCGATAGTGGGAGTCGCCACCGGCTACGTCTACCGCGCAAACATATTCCCGCCGTCTGGCTGCCAAGTCTACAATCGCTTTATTAACTTCATGCGGCAGACGAGAGTGCATACAGAGAATTTGACTGGTAATCATGGGATATTCACTGACAACAGCAGCTTTGCCCACAATTTCTACAATTTTCTCCATTGCGTCGATGCGTTCCGACTGACTGAGGTGTTCTGGCGTTCGTAGATAAGGCGTATAGCGAATTTCCAGATAAGCTAAATTTTCAAAAATATAAGCTCCCCGAATCAAACGATAGATAAAATAAGGAAGGGCTTGAGGAGTTTGGACACTTTCGACAAGTGTATGTAATTCTAAATATTCATCTAAGCTACTCCGTTCTCGCGTGTAATATTCCTCAAATTTTGGATATTCAGGAAACGTTTTAGCCAAATCCGTATGATAGCGTTGGAAATAACCCCAGAGAATCCGAGGCACAACTGACCCACCTAAATGACGGTGTAATTCTGCATATAAAGTCACAGTAACCTCCTTCCCCTTTGCTTTACTTTAAATATAACGAAAAATCTAAATAAATTGTTAAGAGTTGTTAATAAACCTCAAAAAGACAGTTGTACAGATGCAAAAATTTTGCTAAAGATAAAAATATTTGAGAAACTGGTAATTATCTTCAAGAGTTCGATTCTGATTTTAAAAGACGGAGCTTTAAAAGAGCGAGGATAAGAGACTTAAAAAAGCATAAAGTGACAAATGATCGGATCGCTGGTCAATCGACTGAAGCTCTTCTTACATTTACCGACTACAGGAGTGACTTAGGATCAAAGGTTGTTGATTTG
>JBGTNM010000039.1:0-2963 GCA_041743025.1 Microcystaceae cyanobacterium | reverse complement strand
GACAGAGTGAATCGGCGACAATAACCCGTTAATCCAAAATCCTTGTTTGATTATTGATCAAGTCAAGGATTTTTCTTTTCTAGATTTAACTGGGGCGCTAGGATTCGAACCTAGGGATGGCGAGACCAAAACCCGCTGCCTTACCGCTTGGCGACGCCCCAACGTTCACGCCTCATCTATAATAGCAATAAATACCCTATACTTGTCAAGTCTTTTTTGATTGAATATTTTATCGACAACAAATCCTAAAACTTGGTTGGGAATTGATCCTGGTTTAGCGATTCTTGGATGGGCGATTCTTCAAGAGCAAGAGTCATTAACACCGATTTTAGTGGATTATGGCACAATCGAAACTTCAAAAAATTTATCAACCGCGAAACGGTTAGTTGAGATAGAAAAAGACTTGATTTATCTAGTTCGTGAGTTTAAACCCGATGGTATTGCGATAGAAATGCCTTTTTTTAGCCGACAGATTAAAGCAGCCGGTGGAGTCATCCAAGCATTAGGCATCGTGAGCTTAGTCAGTTACCGCGAGGGAAATATCGAACCCATCTTTTTACATCAATCTAGCTGGAAGTGTCATTTAGGGAATGGACGGGCCAATAAAGAGGAAGTGGGAGAAATAGTGAAGCGTCTTTTTGATTTAGAACAACTTCCTATTAATGATAGTGTAGATGCGATCGCTATTGCTTATGCGGGTTTATCTGGGGTAAGAAATGACATCCATTAAAAAAGGTGAGCATTTGCCCACCCTAGTTAAATTATACTAACCTAAATTTAGCCGCGTTGCTGGAAAACAGGTTTCTTGCTACCCGAAAAACGATTAGATTTGTTATTAGAAAACTTACCGCCACCACCTTTGTTGATTACAGGTTTGGGGCTAGCCGATGAAGGAACATCCCAATCACTTTGCATCCATGCTGGGCTATTTTGATCGTAGATCATTTGTAAAGCGGCTGCAGCAATGGCTAAAGGATCATATTCATCGCTCAAATCCCGCACCAAAGGCAAGAAAGAGGCCATCCGTTCTCCAGCGAGAGTTTCTTTGATTTGAGTTTGCAAATTATCTAAGCGTTTGGCTTCGACTTCGGAACGACTCGGAATTTGAGTGGGTTCTAAACGCTGTTTGAGACGATACTCAATTTGTTTGAGCATTCGACGGTCAATCGGTTCAACCAGAGAAATGGCTATCCCTGTATTGCCAGCACGCCCAGTTCGTCCAATTCGGTGAATATAGGTTTCTGTATTGTCGGGCAAATCGTAGTTAATGACATGGGTCATGTGTTCTACATCTAAGCCTCGTGCCGCAATATCAGTGGCTACAGCAAGCTTGATTTTTCCATCCCGAAAACGTTGGACTAAACGTTCTCTTTGAGATTGGGTCAAGTTTCCGTGATATTCATCGACGCTATGTCCCGATTCTTGCAGTTTACTGGTTAGTTCGGCTGCGGTTTGCTTGGTACGAACAAAAATCAGTGCTGATTCGGGATTTTCGATTTCTAAAATCGGTTGTAAAGCTTTTAGCTTTGACCATCCTCGCGGAACAAGGTACAGACGCTGCTCAATTTTTGAGGGTGCAACTTGAGGAGGAGTAATGGTAACGGTTATGGGAGATTTAAGAAACTGATTAATCAAGTCTCGAATTTCACGGGGCATTGTTGCCGAAAAACAAGTCGTTTGACGCTGTTCGGGGGTTTGTTGCATGATTTTCTTGACATCATCAATAAAACCCATGCTCAACATTTCGTCAGCTTCATCAAGAACGACCCAACGGAGTTGATCTAATTTTAGTTTTTTCCGATCTAGTAAGTCAATGATTCTGCCAGGTGTACCGACAACAATCTGGACTCCTTTTTCTAAGCTACGGATTTGGCGTTCCATCGATTGACCACCACATACGGTCAAGATAAATAGCCTTCTTTCGTTAGAAAAATCTTTAATCGCTGTAGCTACTTGTTGAGCAAGTTCACGAGTTGGGGTTAAAATGAGAGCCTGAACAAACGTGCTTTTAGTATCTATACCATCTAAGATAGGCAGAGAATAAGCGGCTGTTTTACCTGTTCCGGTCTGGGATTGCCCAACAATATCATGTCCTTCTAATACTAAAGGAATTGATTTAGTTTGAATTTCTGTAGGCTCAGTAAATCCAATTTCTTCTAGGATTTGAACTCGGTTTTGTGATAATCCTAATTCAGCAAAAGTTGTCGTCATAAGTATGATTTTAGTTTGAGGTTTACGTGATTGGTTTTCTAGTTTGGGGAGGAAAAACGACCGTTTAAAAGAGAATATCTTGTTATCTTTATTAACGGATGAATATCAAAACAATGACAGGCTTATTTTAATTTTCTATTAGGATTTCTCCAAATAAATCATAAACATCTGCATCAGTAATTTTGACCGGAATAATTGAACCCAGATAAGCTTCCCCTGTTACGTAAACCAATCCGTCTACCTCAGGCGCAAAACGTCCTGAACGACCAACTAATTCACCTGTTTGAGGATTTTCTTGCTCAATTAAGACATCAACAACTTGGCCAATACAAGCTCTATTTTTCCGAGCCGAAATCGGTTGTTGAACCTGCATTAAAATGTCTCGTCGTTCTTCCATAATTTCCTGGGGAACTTGATTTGGCATCGTGTAAGCCGTTGTTTCCTCTTCAGGAGAAAAGGTGAACACTCCAACATGATCAAATTCATGGCGTTGGACAAATTCAACCAAGTGGTTAAAATGTTCGTCAGTTTCCCCAGGAAAACCAACAATGAAAGTTGTCCGCAATACCGCGTCTGGAATGGCTTGTTTAATTCGCTCGATGATGCCGTCGTTTACCCGTCCCTGCCAAGGGCGATTCATTGCCTTTAAGATGTCAGGATGGGAATGCTGTAAGGGTAGGTCTAAATAAGGTAATACATTTGGCGTTTCTCGCATCGCCTCAATGACTTTTGGGGTTAATCCTGTTGGATAA
>JBGTNM010000038.1:0-1528 GCA_041743025.1 Microcystaceae cyanobacterium | reverse complement strand
ATTGAGTAACTAGAAAAACACTCGATTTTATTAACCGTAATCGAATTTTAGTCTGACTATCATTTCAAGGATTATTAATATGTTTTTTCTTCCTTCATCAAGTCGTGGAAAAAAGTTAGTGCTGTTATCGCTTCTAAGTTTAGGAGTTGGTTTTTCTGCATTATTTCTTTTAAAATATGGTCAACCTATTGCTCATGAAATTAAAAAAAGAATTACACCAAACTCACTAATTTTTGCAGATAGCTTTGAAAATAAGCCATTTCCAGATTGGTCTAGGGATTTCTGCTGCGAGCATTCATTTCAAAAAGTAACTTATCCAGTACGCGACGGTAAATATGCCGCAAAAATTACTCTTCTTCGCCAAGATCCTCTTGTTGAAAATGGAACCCGCTCAGAATTGAAACGATATGATTTCTTTGGAATGGGAACAGAGCGTTGGTATGGTTTTAGTGTTTATCTTGATGATAATTATAAAATTGACGCTAATTCACAAGAAATTATTACTCAGTGGCATGATCTTCCAGATGTTTTTTTGGGTGAAACTTGGCGTAAACCCCCTCTTTCTTTAGTCACTAAAAATGGGAATTGGTTTCTTTCTCAAAATTGGGATTCTAAAGAAGTTACCAAGATTGGGCATGAAAATAAAAATACTACTAATCTAGGTCGTTATGAGCCAGAAAAATGGACAGACTGGGTTTTTCATGTCAAATGGTCATACAAAGATGATGGCTTGATTGAAATATGGAAAAATAATAAATTAATTTTGAGCAAAACTGGGCCAAATGTTTATAACGATTTCTTTGGGCCTTATTTTAAAATTGGGCTATATCCCAACTGGAAAAATAATCGCGATCGTTCAAACATCAATCAACGAGAAATTTACATAGATGCAATTAAAATAGGTGAGTCGGATTTTAGAACCGAAAAAATAAGTAATCAAAAGTAATGAAAAGATTTTTGATGAGTTATTGATTCTTGACATTTCCTTAATTTTGGTAACATAATGCTTACCTTTCTAGAAGATTATGAGTAACAAATCATTCAAGTACTACTTGTTTAGTTTTTTAATTCTATTGATTGGTCTATCGCTCCGTCTGTTTATGTTGGATAGTCAATCATTATGGAACGATGAATCTGCTACTTTAGCAAATACTAATGGATTAAATTTTTGGGAAAACTCATCAATTATATTGAATTTACCTCATGCTGATCGATTTCAACCTTTATATTTCATGGGCTTGTTTTTCTGGCGTCAGACATTTGGTAATACTGAATTTGCTCTTAGAGCATTTTCGGTTTTGCTAGGAATGGGGACAATAATTATAACTTATCTTATAGCAAAACGTCTTTATGATGTAAAACACGCTTTTTGGACTACATTATTAATCTCAACTAGCTCATTTGCGGTTTACTATAGTCAAGATGCAAGACCGCCAATTTTACTGTTATTTATATCGGCTGTTCAGCTTTATTTTTATACTTATTTTTTAAATCCTGCTCAGGATAAAAAACAGTTCAAATATTTATT
>JBGTNM010000037.1:0-13348 GCA_041743025.1 Microcystaceae cyanobacterium | reverse complement strand
CGTACCTCTGAACCTGTTTCCATGACCGAAGGACGTGATTATTGGTGGCATGAACTACAAAAAACCGTCTCTGCCGACTGTCTTGCCGAACCGATGGACGCTGAAGATATGCTGTTCATCCTCTATACCAGTGGCAGTACTGGCAAACCCAAAGGAGTTGTCCATACCACAGGCGGTTACAACCTCTACACCCACATAACGACGAAATGGATTTTTGATCTCAAAGATACTGATGTTTACTGGTGTACTGCCGATGTGGGTTGGATTACGGGTCATAGTTACATCGTCTACGGGCCCCTTTCTAATGGGGCAACCAGTTTAATGTATGAAGGCGTGCCTCGGCCTTCTAATCCTGGCTGTTTTTGGGATGTTATTGAAAAATACGGCGTTAATATCCTTTATACTGCCCCCACCGCCATTCGCGCTTTCATTCGTCTGGGAGAAGATATCCCCAACGCCCGTAATTTGTCCTCATTGCGCCTGTTAGGAACCGTTGGCGAACCGATCAACCCAGAAGCTTGGATGTGGTATCACCGTGTTATTGGTGGGGAACGTTGCCCCATCGTTGATACCTGGTGGCAGACGGAAACGGGAGGCATCATGATTACACCGTTACCAGGGGCAACCTCCACTAAACCCGGTTCAGCAACCCGTCCGTTTCCGGGCATTATCGCCGATGTCGTGGATTTAGAGGGCAATTCGGTGGCTGATAATGAGGGGGGCTATTTAGTCGTTAAGCATCCTTGGCCGAGTATGCTACGAACAGTCTACGGCAATGAACAACGCTTCCGCGAGACTTATTGGGAGCATATCGCCACCAAAGACGGCCAGCACTTCTATTTTGCCGGAGATGGGGCCCGCCGCGACGAAGATGGTTATTTTTGGGTAATGGGTCGCGTTGATGACGTAATTAGCGTTGCTGGCCACCGTTTAGGCACTATGGAAATTGAGTCAGCTTTAGTGTCTCACCCTGCTGTTGCGGAAGCGGCGGTTGTTGGTCGCCCCGATGAACTTAAAGGGGAAGATATCTGCGCCTTTGTCACATTAGAAAGTCGTGTCAGTCCCAGCGATGAACTAGTCGATGCCTTGAAAAAGCACGTTGTTGAGGAAATCGGTGCGATCGCTCGTCCGGGGGAAATTCGCTTTACGGATGCCCTACCTAAAACCCGTTCTGGTAAGATTATGCGACGATTGCTGCGGAATTTGGCGGCGGGGCAAGAAATCTCTGGCGATACCTCAACCCTCGAAGACCGCAGCGTTTTGGATAAACTGCGCGGCGGCGCTTGATTAATGTTTGTATAGGGGCTTAATAGTTTGAAGTCCCTACTAATAGGCAATAAGAACCCGTTTTCTTGAAGAAAACGGGTTCTTAAGAAGGTTTCTATGGCCGTTCCCCTTTGTTAGACTATATATAGTCGTTATGAGTTTGTTTAAGGTCATGGTCAAGATCGTCGGTATTACTAGAGGTCATTCCTATGCAACAATAGTTATGTTGCTAGGAATCGTTCGCTTGAGCGGAGCAACAAGTTAAATTCTAAAGTGAAATAGTAAGATAAACAATGAAAGTTGGCGATCGCGTTCGTGTTACTACCTCTATCGTCGTCTACCACTACCCCAAACACAAAAACCAGCCTTTTGAACTCAAAGGATTGGAAGGAGAAATCATTGATATCATTAATGATTGGCACGGTAGACCCGTCAGCGCCAACCTTCCTATTCTCGTTCGGTTTGAGAACGGATTTAAAGCTCACTTGCGCGAAGACGAACTGGCGGTGATTGAGTAGAGACGCGAAATTTCGCTCTCCCGTACTTGTGGTTATTAAAAAGAGGGCGTATGCTATACGCCCCTCCGCAATGCTTGCGCCTTTACCCCATGATGTCGGGAGAGCCAACGCCTGCACCTTGAGGTTGTTTAGTTGAGGTTAATTTATTTTGCAAGGCAGCATAGAGACGATTGAGGGCACTAACGTAGGCGCGAGCAGAAGCGACGATAATATCGGTATTGGCAGCGTATCCTGAATAAATCCGTCCTTCATGACTCAGGCGAATCGTTACTTCCCCCATAGCATCAATGCCTGCCGTCACAGACTTGACCGAAAATTCTATCAGTTCGTTGGGAATATTGATGACGCGGTTAATTGCCTTGTAGACGGCATCGACTGGCCCTGTGCCGATCGCCGCATCGGTTAATTCCTCGCCTTGCGGTGTTCTGAGGGTAACCGTCGCCGTGGGACAAGCGCGATCGCCACAAGATACCTGAACTAATTCTACTCTAAACATCTCAGGCGCTTGCTGGATCTCGTCATTAACAATCGCTTCTAAATCCCAATCGGTAATTTCTTTTTTCTTATCAGCAACCTCTTTAAAGCGCAGGAAAGCGTTATTTAATTCGGTTTCGGACAATTCAAAGCCTAATTCTTTCAGGCGGGTGCGGAAGGCATTGCGACCCGACAGTTTTCCCAAAACAATTTGATTGTTGGTCAAACCGATAGACTCTGCATCCATGATTTCGTAGGTCAGCTTGTGCTTGAGTACCCCATCTTGGTGAATGCCAGACTCGTGAGCGAAAGCATTAGCTCCAACGATCGCTTTGTTAGGCTGTACCATCATGCCGGTTAGTTGTGAAACCAGGCGAGAAGTTTTGTAAATCTCTTTGGTGTTGATTTGGGTGAGGGGTTCGGTCGATTCAGCAGGTCGTCCCAAAAAAGGATTAAAGTATTGGCGACGAACGTGCAAAGCCATGACCAATTCTTCGAGAGCGGCATTACCTGCCCGTTCACCGATGCCATTAACCGTACATTCTAGCTGTCGTGCCCCATTTTTGACGGCTTCGAGGAAATTAGCCACCGCCAACCCCAAATCATTGTGACCGTGAACAGAGATAATCGCCTGGTCGATGTTGGGGACGTTTTCTTTAATACCGCGAATGAGTGCGCCAAATTCGCCTGGTGTGGTGTAGCCAACCGTATCGGGGATGTTGACAGTGCTTGCCCCTGCGGCGATCGCTCTTTCTAGCACTTGGTAGAGAAATTCGGGGTCGCTGCGTCCGGCATCTTCGGGAGAAAATTCCACATCATCAACCAGGGAACGTGCGTAAGCGACCATTTCCGGCACAATTTCGAGGACTTCTTGGCGCGTTTTTTTCAGCTTGTATTCGAGGTGAATGTCTGAGGTTGCCAAAAATGTGTGAATTCTGGCTTTAGCGGCTGGTTTAAGGGCTTCGGCGGCGGCTTTGATATCAGATTGGGTCGTTCTAGCTAAACCGCAGATTCTGGGGCCAGTTTCGCTACCAATGGCTTCGGCAATCTTTTGTACTGCTTCAAAATCGCCAGGGCTGGCATAGGGAAAGCCTGCTTCAATAATATCGACTCCCAGTCGAGACAGTGCGCGAGCGATAGTCAGTTTTTCTTCAACGGTGAGGCTAGCTCCTGGAGACTGTTCTCCATCTCGCAGGGTGGTGTCAAAGATGAGAATGCGATCGCTGTGGCTGCTCATAACTGTCTCGTGGCACTAAAAGGGGAAAATACTCTGTTATTGATTATATCTTAATGGCAACTTGTGTTCCCTTTCCCTTGTTAAACTATCTTAAGTACCTGTATAAACAAATTTTTATGCTCTGGCAACCGATCCAAGACTTACCCTCAGACTGGCAAAAATTGGCAATTTCTGAGTTGCCACCGCTAGTAACTGTTTGGAGCGAGCAGGCAGATCGTCTGCGTCAATCTGGTGAGTTTCAAACTTTCAACGAGAAGCTACGCAGGGAAATCGCGATTGAAACTGGGATAATTGAGCGACTATACACTATAGATCGCGGCATTACTCGTTTGTTGATTGAACAAGGAATTAATGAGGCTTTAATTCCTCATGGAGCTACAGATCGCCCTGTTAAACAGGTAGTTTCTCTCATTAAAGATCAAGAAGCTGCCATTGAAGGACTATTCGATTTCGTGGGTGGACAAAGAACACTTTCAAACTCTTATATAAAGCAGCTACATCAACTCCTAACTCAGAATCAGGATAGTACAGAAGCTCTAGATCCATCTACAGAAAAAATATTTCGCATCTCTCTGATAAAAGGTGACTGGAAGAGACAGCCTAACAATCCTCTGCGAACAGATGGCTCTGTTCATGAGTATTGCCCTCCTGAACAAGTAGCATCCGAGATGGATACGTTGATTGCGCTACATCATCAACATCGTGACCAAAGAATTCCTCCTGAGATTGAATCAGCCTGGTTGCATCATCGTTTTACACAAATTCACCCATTTCAAGATGGAAATGGTCGTCTTGCTCGGTGTCTAGCTAGTCTAGTCTTCATCCAGGCTAATTGGTTTCCTTTAATTCTCACCCGTGATGATCGTGTGGTCTATATTGCAGCTTTGGAAGAAGCAGATCGAGGCAACTTAGCTCGTTTAGTTAATCTCTTTGCCAAGAGCCAAAAGCAAGCTTTTCTAAGAAGTCTTGGTTTATCCGAGCAAGTTTTATCAGAGGCACGACGAACTCAAGATATCATTTTTTCTATTGCTGACAAGTTAAAGCAAAATCAGCCAGCATCCATTCAAGAGCGATGTAAAAAGGTTGAAGACTTCGCCTCAAAATTATTTGACATAACTTCTAATCGCTTGCAAGATATTGCTGATGAAATCAGGCTTTCTGTCCAGAATTTGGTAAGTAACGCACAAGTTTTTACGGTTCCTGCTCCTTTGGACAATTCTCGTTCATACTACCATCGCTACCAAGTTGTGGAGACGGCTAAACAATTGGGATACTTTGCCAATCTTCGGAACTACCACACCTGGATTCAATTAGTTATTAATGTAGAAACATCCACAATACTCCTTCTTTCGTTTCATGCTCTTGGACATGAGTACCGAGGTTTACTCGTATGCACCGCCTGTGCTTACCATAGAGATAATGCTGAGGAGGGTGAGCGTAACACCACTGACATTGAGACTTTAACAGATTCTCCATTTCAGTTTTCCTATGCAGATGAAGAAGAGAATTTGCTAGAACGTTTCAATCAGTGGTTAGAAAATGTGATTTTGACTGGCTTGGAATATTGGAACAAGAGTATCTAGAATGAGAGTGATCGCCAAAATTATTTAAAAGTATTACTTGTCAGCGTACAATAATTGTTTAATTGAGTATCAAAAGGTGTGAGAGAGTTCGTGTTAAAAATTCCAGTGTCTAAACAGACGTTTAACTCAGTACGACAGAGTAATGAGGCTTTACTGTTGCTTTTGTGGGTAGTTATAGGTGGTATCCTGCGCTTGTCTCAACTGAGTGCTAAGCCACCTTGGACAGATGAATTTGCTACCTTAGTGTTTAGTTTGGGAAATCATTTTACTTCTGTTCCCCTTGATCGGCTGATTGACATTCACACTTTATTACAACCTCTGCAACTCAATTCAGGTGCTACTATTGGCGATATTGTCACCTTAATGCTGCGCGAAGATAACCACCCTCCTTTATATTTCGTTCTGTCTCATTTGTGGTTAAAAGCCTTTCCGGCAGTCGGAGGATACGTAAGTTTGTGGGGAGCGCGATCGCTCTCTGTTTTATTGGGTATTTTGTCGATTCCTGCTATTTATTTATTAGCAAAAATTGCCTTTCGTTCGCGATTAATAGCACAACTTTCTGCCGCTTTTATGGCAGTTTCTCCTTATGCCGTTTTTATTGCACAAGAAGCGCGTCACTACACACTAGCCATTCTATTTGTAATTACTTCTCTTATCTGCTTGATGGTAGCAGCTAGACATCTTTGGCAGGGAACTCGGCTACCACTATGGTTAGTTTTTAGTTGGATTGTAGTCAATGGATTAGGGTTATCATCTCATTATTTTTTTAGCCTTGCTCTGTTGGCAGAAGCCCTTACTCTGCTCGGTTTATTAAGCTATCAAGTGAAATGGCCAAGGCGATTTCAAGCAACAACTTTGACCGAGGTTAAATTGCCTAATAGGTTTACTTCAAACTGGTTAAAAATTGCCTTAGTTGCTTTGGGAACAATGGCTACTGGATTAGTTTGGTTGTGGTTGATCGTTCCTCATGGTTATGGTCATGATATGACGGGTTGGATTAGTAAAGGAAGATTGACTTTTTTAGGAATTATTAATCCGCCTTTTCAATTACTTGCCGCTTGGGTTACTATTCTAGCTCTTTTACCTGTGGAATCAGCTTCGTTACCGATTGTCATTCTTTCGGGATTGGGTTTATTGCTCTTTTTTATTTGGGCAATTCCTCGCTTGAAACAAGGTCTAAAAACTGCTTGGCAATACTCATTATGGCAGTTGGGAATTGGCATGATTGGCGGATATATTGTCAGCGCGATCGCTGTTTTTCTATTTATTACTTATATCGTTGGCGTTGATATTACTCGTGGGGCGCGTTATAGTTTTGTTTACTTTCCGACTGTGATTGTTTTAATCGCAGTAAGTCTGGCTAAATTTTGGCAAGAAAGGTACGTTAAAAATGCCAAGCAAACTCATAGCTTAGGCTATTATATAGATAATAATGGCCGCGTTATAGTGGCTTTGATTTGGGTAATGAGCTTGCTAGGATCGATTACCGTTTTAGCAAATTTAGGCTATCAGAAATATTATCTTAGCGATCGCTTTGTCAATCTCATCGAAAAAACGGCTAGCTATCCCGTTCTCATTGCAACCCCGCATAAAAGCTTAGCAGAAACAGGCGAAATGATGGGTATTGCCTGGGAACTCAATCGCCAGTCAGTTTTAAAAAACACGCAATTTTTATTGGCTCATCAAAACAGTCCTGACTTACAGCCAGCCATCAATACAGTGCAACAAATCATCGAAACATTGCCTCGTCCGCTAGAAGTTTGGGCAGTGAATTTTTATGATTCAATTGAATTAAAAGGTTGCCAACTGCAAGCACAAAAATTTCTCTATGTTAATGGCTATGGCTATCAGCGATTTATTTGTCAGTAAAGACTTGAAATGAGGCATTTAAACTATCTTTATGATCAAGGGACTCAAGTAGGAGATAAAAAAATAAGTACTATTGAGCAATTGTTCACCGTTACTTAACCTACGTTCAATAAAATGCCATTAAACTAAAGTCTAACTAACCTACAACTAAGTTAAAACGATGGCTAGTTTAATTCTCGTCCGTCACGGACAAAGCCTCTGGAATGCCCTTAACAAATTTACTGGATGGGTAGACGTTCCCCTCAGCGAACGTGGCAGGGCTGAAGCGACTATCGCTGCCTGTAAACTGAGAGATAATGGCTATATCATTGACACTTGCTTTACCAGCTCGCTCATTCGTACTATAGAGACGGCAATGGTTTGTCTAACAGAAGTGGACGAACTACGTGGCGGCAAAATCCCGATCTTTAAGCACGAAACAGATGATCCCGAATGGCATAGTTGGGATAAGTATACTGATGACACCTTTAAAGAATTGCCTATTTATTCCTCCCAGGCTCTAAATGAACGCTATTATGGGGAATTACAAGGATTAAATAAGGCTCAAACCGCCGAGAAATTTGGTTCGGAACAAGTTCACGAATGGCGGCGTTCCTACTCAACCCGTCCCCCCGGCGGCGAAAGTCTAGAAGATACGAAAGAACGAGTTATTCCCTACTTTCAGAATTGCATTATACCCCATTTAAAACAGAGGGAAACTGTCTTAGTTGCCGCACATGGAAATTCACTACGAGCCGTGATTATGGAATTAGAACATCTTAGTCCTAAAGAAGTTCCCACACTAGAATTAGCAACAGGTGTTCCCATTGTTTACGAAGTTGATGCTGAGGGAAAAATGCTGAGTAAGGAGATTTTAATTTAGTTTTCTGAGGCAATCTTTTTAATAACCTAACTTTTTAAGTGCTGCATAAACCTGTTTATAGTTTAACTTCCCTAGCTGATTACGAGGCAAACTTTCGACAGCAATCCACTGTTTAGGAATTTTATAATAACTTAATTGAGGTGCGATCGCAGCTTTAATATCTTCAGACGATATGGCTGTATTTTGTGGTACATAAACTGCTGTAACCAGTTGTCCCCATTGCATATCAGACACTCCAACAACGGCGACATCTTTAACCAAGTTTGTTGTTAAAATAGCAGCTTCAATTTCAGCAGGAAAAACATTTTCGCCTCCCGTAATAATTTTTTGACTGCTCCTACCAATAATATATAAATATCCTTGTGTATCACAATAACCTAAATCGTCTGTTATTAACTCTTTTTTTTGTAAGCTATTGGCATAATAACCCCAAAGTAAAGATTTAGCTTCAATGGTGATAGTGCCAATTTCATTAACACTTAATGGATTGCCTACTTCATCACGAATCGTTACTTTAGCGTGAGGTAAAACTTGCCCTGTGCTATTATTACCTATCAGAAAGTCTTCTGGTTTTAGCGTAACGACTTGTGACGCTGTTTCCGTCATACCGTAAGTGAGAGCTAGATTAATTTTGTGTTTTCTTGCTGTATCTAACAAAGACTGCCAAGGAGGTGCGCCTCCTAATAAAACAGTTTTAAACTGGGATAAACAAGCGGCATCTAAGTTTAATAAATATTGCATTTGTGTGGGAACTAGGGAAATAAAATAGTCGTTGATATTAGTTAAATTTACCTTATTTTCTTTCAACTGCTTGTATTCAACAAGAGCTAATTTTCCGCCTGATAAAAAAGACCGCACAAATTGCATTAATCCACTGACATGATAGAGAGGCAGGACACAAAAAGAATTTACAGAATTAACTTCAAAATATTCAAAAAATCCTTTTGCAGAAGCTGTTAAAGTGTCCCAAGTATGTATAGCAAAGCGGATTTTACCAGACGAGCCACCTGTCGGAATCATGATACAATCATTGAAGGGATTTGATCGAACTTTTTTGGCATTTTGGCAAGGCAACTCAATTCCTAAAATTAAATCAGGTTCAACTATTTTTAAAACCTGTTCCCATTCTTGTCGCTTCCAGTGAGGATTACCCAAAAAAATAGGAAAATGATTGATGACTGCTGCCAAAAAAGCGGCAAGAAATTTGTAATTATTCAATTCAACCAGCAAAATTCTAGGAAATTCTACTTTTCTAGAAAGAGCATTGAATTGCTGTGAATACTCCTGCACAAAATTATAAAATTGATGACTATCATAACCGACTAACCAGTCTGTTTTACAGCGTTCTTTTAAATTATTTAAAATGTTTTCCACAACTGTTCTAACCAATCCTTTTCATTACCTTCAAACCAATCATCTACGCCGAATCCAATAGCGCGTCCGCTCGTTCTCAATTCCTCAGCTAAGTTTAACACTGACTTTCTGCCAATTGCTGTTTCAAATACAGATGAAAAAACTAAATCTATAGGATGTGTTTGGCAGAATTCTCGTAGGCGAGATGGAAAACCTGCGATCGCAGGTTTAATCACAAAAATTCCTCGCCATCCTCGCTCATAACACTCGGTTAATTGTCGTAAGGTTGCCACTGATTCGTCTAATGCTAGAGGTGTTTTATAAGCTTGACTTAAAGCTAACATTAAATCAAATTCTTCAGGTGATAAAGGTTGTTCAATAAATTCAACACAACTTAATTCATCGGTAACTTTTAACCAAGTTTCAGCTTCCTGTATATTTAAACCGCCATTGGCATCTAACCTTAATTTTACGCCTGTTGGCAACTGTTCAACCAACTTTTTAAAAATAATGATTTCTTCTTCTATTCTGCCTACCGCAATTTTCCATTTAAACGTCTTGCCACCCCTCTCCCAAACTGCTTTCCACTCCTCTAAAGCTGTCTCTCCAGCAGACAATAAATAGCTGTAATTTATTCTACCACTCTGCACTTTTACAGGAGACAAACTTATCTCTTTTAATGCAGATTCAAAACCAAACTGACAGGCAGGCAATTGTTCGGGGATTGCTTTAATTTTTTGCTCAGTAATTCTGTTTCCTATCTGCTGGCAAAAGGCGACTGCTTCTATCAACGTTTCTGAACCAAACCAAGGCAAAAGCGCAATTTCTCCCCAGCCTATTTTCCCCTTATCATTTGTTAATTTTAGTATAATTCCCTCTCTAACTTTCCAAACGCCATGACTGGTTATTAACGGTTGTCGAAACCGCCGTTGATAAACACGAAAATCAAAATAATACTCCATTACCGATTCCCCATTTCCCTTATCGACTCTGATTAAATGATGATACAACGATAAATTTTTCCCCTTAATCATAGTCCTCATTAAATCATTAAAATCATAGTACCGATTACCCAAACCAACTTGCATCAATGTAGTTAATTTTGGCATAAGGTTCTAGTGCGCTTAAAATTTGACTGCCATAACTGCGATAGTTTACCCGATTATCTAACAAAGCTACCACACCTTGAGACTCTCGCAAAGGCATCACAGCCCGTTGGATTGTTTTCAATGCCGTTGGCAATAAATAGAGACGAAACCAATCACGACGCAGGCGTTTGTAATAAGCAACTCGACCAGCAACTAAAGGATTTTCTATTGAAGGAATCGGTAAAGTTGCTATAACTAAAAGTTGAGGTGTCGGAAAATCTTCTTGGCGATCGCGCCAGAAATCCCAGCCACAAATGAGAATTCTACCATTAACGAACATAGGCTTTTCAACCTGTACCCGTGAGCCGAATTCAGCCGCCAAAGTGCTTCCTACTTGTGCTTTTAAGGGGACATCATCAACAATAACGACGAGAAAGGGTTGATGTTGGCAAAGATTAACCAAGCAATGTACCTGTTCTTGCAAAGCGCCTTGAAATTCTGGTGTATTAGGCATAGGTAGGCGTTCGGGTACATACAATTGAATCGATTCATTTTGGCGATTAGGAGCAAATTTCAAGCAAAGAAATTCGTCTTTTAAGCCAATCGTATTGCGATAGTTTGTTGCCGCTTTATCAGCATCGAGAAATCCGCCTATTAAAACAATAGGAGAAGTTTGCCAAATTGGATTTAGAAATGAAGCGACTTCGACCGGACTAATATGCAGGGTAAATTCTCCATTTTGACGGTTAATGGAGGCCCAAAGCAGTTGGTTGGCTTGCTGAAATTCTGGCCAAAATGCTTTAAAAGGAGGCGGTAAAGGAGATTTGTCGCTGAGAACTTCTCCTAAGTATTGTAAATTCTTCCGTTCTATTTCATCTAAGAGCCAACATTCATAGGGATTTTGCGGGTGATTGAAAATTGATCGTTGCAATTGCAAGCGAACCTCTTGTATAAAATTGCCACAATGGGGATAAGCTTGCTGTAGACGTTGCCAATCCTCAAATTTAATGGTGACGGTCAATAACTGCCGTGTCCAATCTTCCAACTCGTCGGCACAATCAATTAACGTAACAATGTCAGTCGGAAAGTCACCGAGATTGCTCAAGCGATCGCTCAACCACGCTTGCGGAGAGGTCAGGCAAATTCCCTCAAAGTTCCCCTTATCTGGCCAGCAACTGCCAAAGTGAATCTTTTTGTCTGTTGACAACCACGCTTGCAGGCGGGGAATTTCCGCCTGAAACAACCTTTGACAAATCGCAGGCGGCGCGACCACAAGAACCGAGCGATCGCTCAGTAAAGCAGGCATGAGATAACTCACAGCATACTGCGACACCGTGCTGCCAGTTTGAATTAAGGCCGAACGCTGCAAACGCAAGGCCCGCGATACCAACCGCGCCATCGTCAGATGACGATCCCACAAAGGTTGCGCTTGGTCGCGCAAAAACGCTCTTAAAGAGGTGTGTACTTCCGCTTCCAGTAGACCCATTAAACCTTACCTCAATCCTTGAGAACTCACGCTTGAAGACAAACACTGCCTCATTAACTTGGCACTTTATGCAATGATGGATAAACCGTTTTACGAAATTCATCTCTAAGGATAACAAGCATGGCAGAAATTCAATTCGCAAAAGGGGTAACCGAAGAAATCGTCCCGGAGGTACGCTTGACTCGTTCTGTTACAGGTCAGACAGGTACAGCAACCTTTATTTTTAGCTTTCCTAAAATTCTCAATAAAGACAGTACCGATGAAGTAACGGGAATGTACCTGATCGACGAAGAAGGGGAAATCGTCACCCGCGAAGTCAAAGGCAAATTCGTTAACGGCCAGCCTACCGCCTTAGAATCCGTTCTCGTTATAAATTCAGCCGAAGAATGGGAACGGTTCATGCGCTTCATGCAACGCTACGCTGACGAACACGACTTAGGATTTACTCAAGCTTAAGCTATTAGCAATAACCGAAGATGTTGGGGGAATATCTACCCCCAACATCCTCTACCTATAGGTACAGACGGCTCGAAGCAAGCAATGCTATAACAGTCTTTGTTGGCAGAATCAGCACAATTAAAAAAAGATGAGTGAAGATTTTTAGAGTCCATTAATACCGAAATGGAAACGCCTCACCCCGATCGCGATGTTCTCCCCATTAACTGTGCTGTCATCACGGTTAGCGATACTCGCACCCCCGACACCGACCTGAGCGGCCAGACGATTGGACAATATCTCATAGAAGCAGGACATCAGATTAAAGCTTATGATATCATTGCCGATGACCCTGCTCAAATTCAAGCTAAATTAGTCGATTTAACCGATAATTTTGAGTTAGATGCCATTATAATCAATGGTGGGACGGGAATCGCGCCGAAAGATACTACCTATGAGGCGATCGCGGGACTCTTAGAGAAAACCTTACCGGGTTTTGGCGAATTATTTCGTATTTTAAGTTATCAGGAAATTGGCTCGCGAGCAATAGCTTCACGAGCGATCGCAGGTGTTTATCGGCAGAAACTCATCTTTTCTCTGCCTGGTTCCCACAATGCGGTTAAATTAGCCTTAGAAAAACTTATTGTGCCAGAATTACGCCATCTCATCCATCAATTGCACGGCGACTGAGCTTGGTTGACAAACTGCCCTAAAATGTGGGTCTATGATGATTCGGAGATTTAGGTTAATCGCCATCGCTGTTTTGTTGTTTGAGGGAGAATTAAATCTTGGGTGTCGAACTGCGAAGCTACGTCTATCTAGATAACTTGCAACCTCAACACGCCGCTTACATCGGAACGGTAGCTGTCGGGTTCCTTCCTTTGCCAGGAGACGCTTCCCTCTGGGTCGAAATTTCTCCCGGCATTGAAATCAACAAAATTACTGATATTGCCTTAAAATCGGCGGTAGTGCGTCCTGGGGTGCTATTTGTCGAACGATTGTACGGACTTTTGGAGATTCATGCCAGCAAGCAAGGTGAAGTGCGGGCCGCGGGTCAAGCAATTTTAGCTGCTTTGCAAGCGACTCCTAAAGATTGCCTTAAACCGCAAGTGGTTTCGAGTCAAATTATTCGCAATATTGATGCCTATCAAACACAATTAATCAATCGCACCCGACG
>JBGTNM010000036.1:0-12203 GCA_041743025.1 Microcystaceae cyanobacterium | reverse complement strand
AAGTTTTTCCTATTCCTCAACTTTCTTTTGGTTTTCCGAGGCTTATTGCCAAAATTAATGAGTTTGATTGTTTACGTTCTTTAGTCAATTGTTGGGACTACTTTTATTTCTCTTCTGCCTAGAGTGACAGAAGAGAGATATTAACTACTAACTATCAACTATCAACTAACTGTGAACTTTTCCGTCAGGCATCGTTGCACCCCGCAAAATCACCCCAGCCAGATTGGCACTCATGAGTTCGGCTCGCGTGAGATTGGCACCAGAGAGGTTGGCTCCCATCAGATTGGCTTTGGCAAAAAAGGTTTCTACTAATTCTGCTTCACTCAAATTGGCTGCCGCTAAATTAGCTCGGCTGAGATCAGCATGGTTCATGCGCGTCATGCTCAAATTCGCGCGGCTGAGGTTGGCGCGGCTGAGGTTGACGTGAGTCATGACTGCTCCCCTAGCCGTGATCCCGACTAATTCAGTTTGCGACATTTGAGCGCGGACAAAATTAGCATTGGTCAAGTTGGCACCGTTGAGTTTGGCACTCGTTAGATTGGCATCTGTTAGCATTGCTCCTTTGAGATTAGCATCCGTCAAATCGGCTTTACGCAGGTCAGCATCGCGCAAGTTGGCTTCTTTGAGGTTAGCTCCCGTCAGGTTGGCTCGGCTGAGATCGACTCCTTTCATATTAGACCCCTGGAGGTCGGCTCTAGCTAAATTGGCTGCTTGCAGGTTGGTGTAGTAACTTTTCTTTTCTTGACGCATATTAGCTCCCCGCAGGCACGCTCCCGTCAAGGTTGCTCCACTTAAATCAGCGCCCCGCAAATCGGCACCAATCAGATTAGTATCTAAAAGCATGGCTAGGGTCACGTCTGTATCTCGTAAATTTGCTCCCTGAAGCAAGGCTCCATGCAAAATGGCATTACGCAAATCCGCTCCACTGAGGTCAGCTTGATTGAGACTGGCTCCACTGAGGTTGGTTCCCACTAAATTAGCTTGAGCGAGGTTGGCGCGATTTAAGTAAGCAAAGAGAAGATTGGCTCCATGCAAGTCAGCTTCGTTAAGTATGATACCGATGAGATCGGCTCCCACTAAATTTACGCCTGGGATTTTAATCCCACTAAAATGAGTTTCTCCGGCACAATAACGCTCGATTAATTCGTTAGCTTTCATGGCAATTTAGTTAAATAGTTTGGGATTTTAGATTGATATTATGGTAGTGCGAGCATCTTGCTCGCTGGTAATTTAGAGACATCTTGCTCGCTGGTAATTTAGAGACATCTTGCTCGCTGGTAATTTAGAGACATCTTGCTCGCTGGTAATTTAGAGACATCTTGCTCGCTGGTAATTTAGAGGCATCTTGCTCGCTGGTAATTTAGAGGCATCTCAGCTTATTACAAGTAAAATTTGATAGTTTCGATAATAGTACTGGCAACTTGCAGTTGAGTTTCAGGATCGCTCAGTGATTTGGCAGTTTCGTAAAGTTTCGCTTCAATTTCGCTTAGGGGCCGGCCACTTTTGAGCAACTGCTCCAGTAGATCGTCAAGGGCGTAACTTCTTAACATCGACCAATCTTGTCCACTGCGATCCCAAGGATGAAAAAGTAGCGAGAATAGCAGAATTTTAGCTCGTAAGGGATTAGTGTACTGTACAATTTCCATCCGTAATTCAAACAAATCGTAAGTTTTAGGGGATATCTGAGCAGGCGCAATTTGTACGGATTTGAGTTCAGTAACCATTTGTTCCGAAGTGATATCAATGACGGAAGTCTCATAATCACTCTGCCTCAAGGGTTTAGGTTCAGAATATGGCTGGGGAACATTGACAGCCTGATTGAATTGAATAATTTGAGTATTATAAATTTGTGTTCCTACCTCCTTGGCAGATTCAACGGGTTCTTGAAAGTTTTCGTAGAGTAGGGACAGTTGTTTAGAAATAATATTGGAAATTGCCAAATATAGCGTTTTTTTATTGATATTTTCGACAATTGTGGCAAGTGCAATGTCCAGATCGCCCAAGGTGGGATACTGCTCATAAAGCTCTACAATTAAATCTTTAAAGCCATAATGGTTAATGACATCTACATTGTTTTCCCAGCGATTTTTACAAACAGCGAAAACCATTTTTTTAATTCGAGATTCCTCTTGATGATTGGCAAAATTTGTAGCAATTTGCTTAAAAACCAACTCCGGTTCAGAAACTTGGGTATGTGCATAAATTGGCTCAACATTGACGAGATCTAATTCTTCTGCCTGAAAATCGGTGTATAAAGAGCTTAGACGATCTAGAATTGCTTTAGCTACCGTCGCATAAACTTTAGGGCGATTGAGCGTTTTGACCAGTTTATACATTGAAAAAGTTAACTGTTCGACACTAGGCTTGCTTTGAATGAGTTCGTTGACTAAGTCTTCTAATGAACAACTATTGAGAACGTTTAAATCATTTTCCCAATATTTTTTACAAAGACAAAAAATCAACTTTTTGATCCTTAAAGTTTCCTCGTGTCGTTCCAAGTAATGAACAGTTTCATTAAATAAATCGGATGATACTGGCATAGTTACCTCTTATACTGAATGGGATGGCTAGCACAATCTATAGAAGTCAAAAGTCAGACCTTATCACTAGTCAGGCTACAATAAGAGGTAAATCGGGGCAGTTGAAAACAGGTTGTCGGTAGCATGGTGTTGACAATTGGTTGTTTGAGAAGCCTCATTAGTTAGATTACCCAGCTTGCCGACTGAAATTTACATCTGCTCCCTCGCGATCGCACCAAACGCACAATATACACCTAAGTCTGTGTAATTATACTGATCAGTATTAAGTATTAAGTATTAAGTATTAACTGATATGAATTGGCAACTTCCTGTACGCAAAGCATTGTTAATGGGTGACTATCCAGCAGTCGCTGAGTTCTACGAACAAGCAATTGAACGAGAACACGGAATTGTCTCACACTATTGGTATTTGGGATTAGCTTATTTACTGCAAGAACAGGTTGAGGAAGCACAAAGTATCTGGATTTTTGCACTGACACAAGCGTCTACTGAGGAAGAACCAACAGCGCTTTTATTAGGAATTTTAGAAACTGAAGCGCAACGTCAAGAAGAAGCTAAAAACGTTTTTTTGTCCGCGCTGATTCGCCGCCAACTTTTGGAATTAGATATGACGGCAATTGACAATCTTTTACAACTTATTCGTCTAGAAATTGATTTAAATACTTATACTCCAGAACTCCTTGAAGAATGGCAAGTTGTTGAGACGCTCACAAATACTAATGACCAAAAGGTTGATTCAGCACTCGTTCTTTTAGTACTTGCTAAGATTCTTGAGTTTCCATCTGTAAACTCGATTAATTTCGCTGCGGCTAGTTTAGCCTATATTAATGATTCAGAGTCCCTATGTGCAACCATCATGCAAGTTGCTAGCAGAATGGCTTATGACGAACTCAAACCAACTTATGCAGCAGATTTGACGAAAATTTGTCTTGAAGTTCAGCCGGATAATCCTTATCTACTTAATGAACTTTTAAGCTTTTATTCTTTTGCTAAAAAACATGATGAAGCAATTGAAACGGCTCAGAAAATTTACAACGAACTTGATCGCATTTGTTCGACTATTTCCCTAAAACTACATAGCGTCTACCGAGTTTTGATGACTTATATTAGCATTGGAGCTTGGTTAGAAATCGATCCCATTGTTAAACGCTATCGCCACCTGCTATTAGAAATGGCTAAACATCCCCCTCAAACGATTGAATCGTTTCTTAAAGGTCGCTTGTTAGGAGTGGTTTTTCCGCTCTTTTATCTGAGCGATCGCGCTTCAGAAAATCGTTATATTATTAATCGTATTGCTAAGGTTTTTCAAGATAATTTAGAACTTAACTTACTGTCTATCAAAAATCCAGTTTTATCGCAATCTATTCAGTCTCATTCCAAACTGAGAATTGGTTATATCGCTCATACTTTAAGAAAACATTCAGTAGGATGGCTGAGTCGGTGGCTTTTTCAGTATCACGATCGCGATCGCTTTGAAATCTTTATTTATCTAATCAATCAACCTGAAGATGAAATCACTCAAAGTTGCTTTAGAGAGAAAGCTGATTGCACTCATAATTTTTCTAGATATCCCGAAAAGATTGCTCAACAAATTCAAGAAGATGGTATCAACATTTTAGTTGATCTTGATAGTTTAACCCACAATCTTACTTATCAAGTATTGGCTTTAAAACCTGCTCCTATTCAAGTAACTTGGTTGGGGTTTGATGCGACAGGATTGCCAACAGTTGATTATTTTATTGCCGATCCTTATGTCTTACCAGAAAACGCTCAAGATTATTATCAGGAGGCAATTTGGCGGTTGCCGAAAACTTATATTGCGATTGATGGTTTTGAAGTAGGAGAAGTCACGCTTTCGCGCCAACAGCTTGATATTCCCGATGAGGCTATTATTTATTTTAGTCTCCAAAATGGATTTAAACGCCATCCTGACACGATTCGCTTACAAATGCAAATTCTGCAAGCTGTTCCGAATAGTTATATGCTAATTAAAGGTGCTGCCAATGATGAAATTATTCAACAATTATTTCAACAACTAGCTTTAGAATCAGCAATAGATCCCAATCGCCTGCGATTTTTATCTCAAGATCGAGACGAACTTACTCACCGAGCAAATTTACAAATAGCAGACGTCGTGTTAGATACTTATCCTTACAATGGCGCGACGACAACCTTAGAAGTTCTCTGGATGGAAATCCCGCTAGTGACAAGAGTAGGAGAACAATTCGCCGCGAGAAATAGCTATAGTTTTTTAACTAATGTGGGTGTCACTGAAGGAATTGCCAGGACAGATGAGGAATACATCGCGTGGGGAATTCTATTAGGGCAAAATCCTGATTTACGCCAACAAGTCAAGCAAAAATTGAAAGAGTCTAAACAAAAATCGCCGCTATGGAAAGCACGAGAATTTACTGAGCAAATGGAAAATGCTTATCAGCAAATGTGGGAAAAGTTGATAGTCGATAGTTAAAGTTGTATTGCTAATATGCTATCAGATAAGCTGCGCCACAGATACCAGGAAGCGATCGTTCGGTAAGGTGTCCATTTTTGTCCCATTGCTTCTACTATTTTCGGCGAAGGTAATTCGGGTAAGTTGTAAAGCTTTTTAATCGCTTGTCGGATGCCTAAATCGCCTGAAGGCAGGATATCTAATCTGTGAAGGCGAAAAATGAGTAGCATTTGTACTGTCCAAACACCAATACCTTTAATTGAGGTTAAAGTCTGGATAATCTCGTCATTATTCATCTTTTCTAACTCAGTTAATGTCGGTAACCCAGATTCGATATGTTGGGCTAGATTTTTCAAGTAACTTACTTTGTATCGAGAAATCCCAATGCTTTGCAGTTGTTCTTCTGGAATTTGCAAAATAATAGATGCTTCTAGGCAATAAAGTGATGAAAAACGCTGGTAGATTTTATGAGCGGCTTTCGTTGAGATTTGTTGCGATATAATTGCCCAGGCTAGTGCTTCAAATAAACTAGATTGAGGTTGAATTACGCCTAACTGACAAATTCCATGTTGTTCTATTAATTGAGCAAGAAATAGATCGGTAGTAGCAAGATAATCAATCGTCTCTTGATGATTCATGACTTAATTATTGTAGATAATTTCGGTCAGCAAGCAGAGGATTTCTAAAGTGCGGATACTGAGCATCAACTTGATACGCTCTCTTAACAAACCAATTGAAAAAAAGGTTAAGTAGCTTTAATTGTCGAAAAACACGTTGCGGATCGCTCAGATGGTTAGTAGGTAGCTGCTGCCCCACTTTTTTAAAGACAAGTCCGACGGGTACGCCGATCGCGTTTTGAAGTTTCAGACAACGAGCGAAAATGGGGCCATAAGCTGAAATCAGTGAGCCGACCCCGCCCCGTGCCTGTCCCCATCCCACGTAATACAAGCCTTTATAATCATCCAGAAATGAGCCGCCATAACAGTTAACCACCGCGCCTTGCACTCGCTGAAGTTCTGGTGGCAAAAACGGATAGGCAACAGTGTAGCCTGTGGCGCAAACAATTAAGTCAAAAAACTCAGCAGTGCCATCCATAAATTCGACTTCCCAACCGTTTAAACGGCGGACTGCTGGTTTGGGCAGGATGCGTCCGTGCTGGATGTAGTAAGGCACTTCATTATTCAAGGTCGGGTGTTTTTCAAAAATCCGGTGCTTGGGTTGAGGCAAACCGTAATGTTCGTGCCGCCCAAACGTAAGGCGGATAATGCCATAAGCTATCAATCGCTGCAACCTTTCGGGCATCCACCAGGCGATTAGATCTGTCACCGGAATCCCCGCAAACGACTTGGGAATCAACCAGACCGACTCCCGCAAGCTTAACACGCACTTGTCTGCAACACGAGCGGCTTCTGCTGCGAGGTCACAGGCTGAGTTGCCTCCCCCAATGACCAAAACCCTTTTGCCGCGCAACTGATCGGGCTGTTTGTAATCTTTAGAATGGATAATTTCTCCTTGGAAGTCCCCCTCAAATTGAGGGAACCGCTTGCACCAGTGATGTCCGTTGCACATCACCACCCCTTTGTAGAGCCGCCGTTCTGCGTTATCAAAGGTGACTTCCCAATAGTTGTTTTCGACTGGACGTACCCGAATGACTTTTTGATTGAATTCAATCTGTCTGCTCAAATCAAAATGCTCGGCAAAGGCGTTGAGGTAATCCAACATCTGTCGAGCGCTGGGGAAGTCGGGATAGTGTGGCGGCATCGGGAAATGGGAAAATTGCGTTACCTTGCGCGATGAGATGATGTGAGCCGTTTCGTATACGCCCTGATACCAATTGCCGCCGATGCGATCGCTTGCCTCAACCTGATCGTAGGCAATCTCAGCCGCTTTGAGGGCTTGAGCCATGCCCAATCCCACAAAACCTGCTCCAATGACTAATTGCTTGTCAATTGTCTCCATAAAAAACGCCACCGACAAGGTGGCAGTGTGTTTAGTTAGCTTAAATATTTCAAAGCTTATACATCATAGTAAAGCGCAAACTCGTAGGGGTGTGGACGCAACCGCATGGGGTTGACCTCATTATCAAGCTTGTACTCAATCCAATTGGCGATGAAATCTTCAGTAAAAACGCCCGTATCGGTTAAAAACGAGTGATCATTTTCGAGGGCTTCTAGGGCAGCTTCTAACGACCCAGGCGTAGAAGGAATTTTGCTCAATTCTTCCGGGCTGAGGTCATAAATGTCCACATCTAAGGGATCACCAGGAAGCATTTCGTTTTTGATGCCATCAACAGCCGCGCAAAGCATGGCAGCAAAGGCGAGATAGGGATTAGAAGTAGCATCAGGACAACGAAATTCAAAACGCTTGGCTTTGGGATTGGTACCCGACAGAGGAATACGAACAGAAGCAGAACGGTTTCCTTGAGAATAGGCAAGGTTAACAGGCGCTTCAAATCCCGGAACTAGGCGTTTGTAGGAGTTAGTGGTGGGGTTGGTCAAGGCCAGCAAGGCGGGCGCGTGTCTAAGAATGCCACCGATGGCATAGAGTGCCATTTGACTCAAATCAGCGTAGCGATCGCCCCAGAAGGTCGGTTGTCCGTCTTTCCAGATAGACATATGGGTGTGCATCCCTGACCCGTTGTCGTTAAACAAAGGCTTGGGCATAAAAGTGACGGACTTGCCGTACTTTTTGGCAACGTTCTTGATGACATACTTGTAAATCATCAAGTTGTCGGCAGACTTAACGAGCGTATCAAAACGAATCCCTAGCTCATTTTGTCCGCCCGTTGCTACTTCGTGGTGGTGCTTTTCGATGGGGACATCACAGTCTTTCATCTTCAGCAACATTTCCGTCCGCATATCTTGCAGTGTATCCGTTGGAGCAACCGGAAAGTAGCCTTCTTTGTAGCGAGGTTTATAGCCTAAGTTACCTCCTTCTTCTTCTTTGCCCGTATTCCAGCGGCCTTCTACACTATCAACATAGTAGTAAGCCTTATTTTCTGTTTGATCGAAACGAACATCGTCAAAGACGAAAAATTCTGCTTCCGGGCCGAAGAAGGCGGTATCACCAATGCCGGTACTTTTGAGGTATTCAACCGCTTTGGCTGCAATCACACGGGGGCATCTTGCATACCACTCGCCTGTGCGCGGCTCTTTAATCGAGCAAATCATGCTCAGGGTTGGCTCTTTATAGAAGGGGTCAATCCAAGCAGTTTTGGGGTCGGGAACCATTGACATATCGGATTCATTGATGGCTTTCCAACCCCGAATGCTGGAACCGTCAAAGGGTACCCCATCGACAAAGGAGGCTTCATCAATTTGATCATTGTAAAACGAGCAGTGCTGCCAGGTTCCTGGCATATCGATGAATTTCAAGTCAATGATTTGAATGTTGTTGTCTTGAACCATCTTTAAGATTTCTTGCGGCGTTTCGGGCATGGGAACGTGACTCCTTACACGGTAATTCTTTAGTTAACCTCAAATCATTCATCGTAGGCACAGGCACCGCGATATTTTGTATTGCTTGATACAGTTATTCCAATCGAGGGTTAGCCAAATCTTCAATTTAGTCAAAATTGTGCCTGCTAATACTAATTTCCTAAAATCCCGCCGCAATTTGTAAAGAAATGTATCGAAAAGTTAACAGATAGCGCGAGAAAATCGCCACTCAAGCCGTCAAGTTTCCTGAGCGTTCATCGTATGGGATTATAAAAAGAAGGAAAAATTTGGCTTGTTCACAAGCCATTAAAAAGTGCTGTTGGGAGAAAACACCGAATGCGAGACGCAGTTACTCAACTAATTAGAAACTATGACTTATCGGGTCGTTACTTTGATCGCGATGCGCTTGATCGCCTCAGATCCTATTTTGAGACGGGTACGGCTCGCGTCAAGGCGGCGGCTGTTATTAATACCAATTCTCCTGATATCGTCAGGAAGGCTGGGTTGCAGTTGTTTGAGGAAGTCCCCGAACTGATCCGTGCGGGGGGTAATGCCTACACGACTCGCCGTTATTCTGCTTGTTTGCGGGATATGGACTACTACCTGCGTTATGCTAGCTACGCGCTAGTAGCGGGAGATACGAATGTTTTAGACGAGCGCGTGTTACAGGGATTGCGGGAAACTTACAACTCGTTGGGAGTTCCCATTGGCCCAACAGTACGCGGCATCCAAATCATGAAAGAGATGATTAAAGCCATGTCTGTTGATGCGGGGATTGAGAATACGTCATTTATTGACGAACCCTTCGATCATATGGCTCGCGAACTGAGTGAACTTTCTTTTTAAAAATCTCAATTAAATATTAAGAGCGATCCCTGCTGAATTGTCAACGGGCGATCGCTTTTTTTGTTACTGTAACGCTAGCAATCGCGACTATCTTCTTATAATTTTAAGGCTAAATCAATGCGACAAAAAGCACCCTCAGACGCTTATTCAGTAGAACAAACGATGCTAAAAAATGTCAAGGTGACAGGCGACATCGATTTAGGTGATTTAACACAGGAGACATAAGCGATGGAAGAGTTGTTAGAACTTAAAGCGTTGCTGATTGGTGGAAATGTTGATGAGGCATTGCTGCTGGTGGAGGAAATGACTGAGATGAGCAAAGATGACAAGCTGAATAAGATTTTTAGCTTTGGCATTATTTTGCTACTACATTTGATTAAACAATCTGCCGAAAAGCGCTCAACCAGATCGTGGGAAATATCTATTTTCAATTCGGTTAAGCAAATTCAACGCTCGAACAAACGGCGCAAGGCAGGTGGAAACTATCTTACGCTAACAGAATTACAAGAGACGCTGGAAGATGCCTACGAGTCTGCTTTGAAGCAGGCAGCTTTAGAAGCGTTTGAAGGCAGATATGAGGCAGAAGAAATTGCTATCATGGTTGAGCGCACTACCATTATTAATCAGGCAATGGCGTTAATTTTAGAGCTAGAATCGTGAGGTCAATATGGAAACGGTAATGTTTGCGATCGCGACTATCTTCTTAACCAAAGCATTAGAAAAGTCGGGTGAAATGTTTGGTGAGGGATTAATCACTAAAACGGGACAAGCAATTACTAAAATTCGTCACTATTCCCCTGAAACAGCAAAAGCATTAGAAGCAGGCGATCCAAAAGTGCTGAATCTAAATCCAGTAGTCTTAGAAAAGATCCCACCCGATCCAATTTTTGCAGAATTAGTCACTGCTGCTGATGCGGAAAAAAATGCCACCTTTGAGAAGAAGTTTCAGGCAATCAAGGCAGGAGGTACCATTAATATTATTGGTAAGCAGATTACCATTACGCAAAACGGTACAGGTAATACACAGAATAATACTTTCAGTAACTTCTGAATTTAGGTTCTCCCATACTTGTGGTGATAACAAAATCCTATAAATTAACGTAGGATGGGTTAGACGGGAGTAAGCATTCAAACTCAACTAGGAATTATCAATCCGTCGTAACCCATCTTCTTTGAAGGTGTAACATAGGCGAACATTTTTCCCCATAATGCCAGAAGAGCCTATCGTATTGGTGTAGAAGTTTTGAAATCGTTAAGGAGACAGTCATGTACACAAGTGTGATTAAGCAATCTGGTGAATGGTGGATTGGTTGGATTGAAGAAATTCCGGGGGTAAATTGTCAGGAGGCAACGCGAGAGGAATTGCTAGAAAGTTTACGAATTACTCTAATAGAAGTATTAGAGTTTAACCGTCGTGATGCCTTAGAATCTGCGGGAAATGATTATGTAGAAGAACTTATTACATTATGAAACGGGGTGACTTGTTGCGTCATTTGCAAGATTGTGGATGTGAGTTTATCCGTGAAGGGAGTAGACATTCTTGGTGGTGGAATCCTCAACAGAATAAGCGTTCGGCTATTCCTCGACATCAAGAGATTGATGATAATTTGGCTAGGAAGATTTGTAAGGATTTAGGGGTAGCTTTTATACGGTAAAACCGAATATGAACTTTAATAAGATTGACAAGCAGATAATTATTAATCAAGATGGCGAAGATAATACGCAAAACAATATCTTTTCCTCGCAGACACCGCGAATAGAGGGGAATCCTTTTGTACTTCCCGAACCTCGTAAGGGAGGAATTTTTGGCAGGGAAACGGAATTAGAAACCCTACATAGTTTATTGCAAGAGGGTAAGAATGTCTGTGTGGTGTCGGGGATGGGTGGAGTAGGTAAAACGGAATTAGCGCGTCATTATGCAGCGAGTGAGGATTGCAAGGCGCATTTTACAGGTGGGGTGTTTTATATTAATGTGCGAAGTCGTGAGAATATTGCAGATGAAATTGTGGCGCTGACTAAGTGGCGGTTCAAAGGAGATATGCAAGATGATTTATCTCTTGAACAGAAGGTAACACAGTGTTGGCAAGTATGGAAAGGGCAGACAGAAAAGGCGTTGCTGATTCTCGATGATGTGTCTAGTTTGGCTAAAAATATCAAGCAATATTTACCTCCATCGGATTTAGTGACGCTGCGGTTGCTGATGACTTCACGGGAGACTCCTGATAAACGTATTGCTGAAGAATTGCCGCTAAAAGTGTTATTACTCTCCGCAGCATGGGAATTATTAGCTTCAATTATTGGTAGAAAAAGGGTTGAAGCAGAACCAGAACAGACGGCAAAACTTTGTGAGGAGTTGGGTTATTTGCCTTTAGCTTTAGAACTGGTAGGTTATTATCTAGAGGATGAAGACTATCAGACGTTATCTTTGTCAGCGATGAGGGGTAAGTTACAAGAAAAAGTCAAACATCCCTCACTGTCACCCGAAGAAGTACCGATGGCAATGAAGGCGACAAGAGGTATTCAAGCAGCATTCGATCTGAGTTGGGATGAGTTGACAGCAGAAGCAAAACATCTCGCTTGTGTGTTGGGTGCGTTTGCTACGGCAGCTATTTATTGGGGGTTGGTTACAGCAATCTATGAACGCTTGCAAGGTGAATCTTTTAGGGAAGATAATCTTAAAGATCGTTGGTTAAAATCTCTAAGAAAACTGCATCTTGTTCTCACACTCGAAAAGGATATATACGACTTGCACCCCCTCATTCGGGATTATTTAGGGGAACAGTTTAAAAAGCATTCTGAACATAACCAAATTAAACAGGCATTTTGTGATGTATTTGCTGATGTTGCTAGTAATGTCGATCAATCAACTACTTTAGCAGTATTCAATCTGATTGAACCCCATTTAAAAAAAACGATTGTTTGGTGTGAAGG
>JBGTNM010000035.1:0-8768 GCA_041743025.1 Microcystaceae cyanobacterium | reverse complement strand
TCGTTGTTCGGGGTGCTAAAAATCAGTAACCCCCCAGGCTTGAGCAGTCGTAACCATTCTCGCGCGATTGCCCTGGGGTTTTCTAGATGCTCGATTACCTCAGCGGAGACAATAACATCAAAACTCTCATGTTCAAGCTCTAATGGTTGATTCAGATCGGCTTGTATCCATTGAATAGATGGATCAAAGGATGAAGGGCGTGACTGTATATCGACAGCAATAATAGAGTTGAAACGGTTGAGGTGGAAGAGCCGCTTGGTTAATAATCCTTTGCCCGCACCCCAATCCAATAGATTTCCTGTTGCAGCTTGGGCGATGAGTGCAGATTCAAATGAGAGATAAATGACTTCGTTGCTAATTCCGTCACTCAACTGAGCCGCTCGTTGTCGTTCTTGATACAGAGTTGCAGGGGGAGTCGCTGACTGATCCATTGGGGGTACAGACTAAAGGTAGGATATAAGACCGTAATAGGCTTTGGCTTGTGCTGATAAACTGTGACCCTGATACCAGGTATGGGCATTGTTGGCGATCGCCTGCATCAATGCCATATCTTTTTTCTCAGTGTTGTATTGTGCCGGAAGGGCGTAATGCTTGCCAGGTTGCAGCCCCTCTTCGGGGAGATCGGTCATGGTGGCACTGATGGGTATGACTCGGTGAGCACAGTACGAGGCGAAAATAGTGGATTTGCCAAGGAATGCAGGATGATAGCTGAAAAAGCCTGCGATCGAGTCGGAGAGGATAGAAGAAATCTCTTCACTAGGAAGGCAGCCCGCAGCGGTAATCGGCACAGTGTCTATATCGGCGGGAAGCGAGTCAAGAGGGGGGCCGATATCAAAAATCTGCTGGATGTTTAGGTATCGGCAAATTTGGCACAGCTGTTTTAAGGAATCTTTGTAAACTTTAGAACGTTGACTGCGCCCCCCAAAGATGACGAGGCGACGGGTACGTTCAGACAAGCTGGAAGGATTTTGTGGTTCGCCTACGGTTGAGAAGACAGGAAGTGATGGAATCGTCGTAAACCGCTCTGGGGCGTAGCTCTGAAGTAGCTCTGCGTAGGAACGCTTGCTGGTGAAAATGCGATCGCTCAATAAAACTAATCGTTTCGCTAGTTGATGCTGAAAATCTGATAGCCAGAATGCGCTTGTCCAGGGTGGGCCAGATGCCGCTACCTCATGAAACATCGTGATCAGTTGGGATTTTGGGTAATATGCTTTCCACTGCGTGAGTGCTTCAACTAGCCAAAACGGACAACCTCGCTTTGCATAGCCATATCCGACATAGTGCAAAAGGATAATCAACTGAGTTCGAGATTGAAACCTCTCTTCTAGTTGCTCCAATAGTGCTTTTGCAGAATGATTGTATAGTTTGAAGACTGGAAAATCTTCAATATAATCA
Organism: Microcystaceae cyanobacterium; assembly: GCA_041743025.1. GTDB lineage: Bacteria > Cyanobacteriota > Cyanobacteriia > Cyanobacteriales > Microcystaceae > JBGTNM01. The sequence goes on along the minus strand of JBGTNM010000035.1, from coordinate 7,373 downwards.
GAATTGACTCCATTTACATCGGCAACGATAAAGTGAGTGTCAATCTCACAGTCTTGTTTTAGTGATCTAGCTAGATTAAGGGCATAATCTCCAACCCCATTAATTAATGGGGGCAAGGCTGGGGCAATCTGAAAAATGGGTTGCATCTAATAATTTTTTATTTATCCCTAACATTTAATTAAGACAGCAGTCCCTACAGAAATTCTTTTCTTAATTTTGAGTGGCAACTGTTGAGTCAACTTTTCAAGCCAATTAACTAAACTATGAGGTATCAACTTAAGTAAGATCCATAATTTGATATGACCATTAGTTAGTGGGTTGGTAAAAAGACTCATCTTCTCAATCTTTAGATTGAGAGAATGCGTGATTTTATAAATCTCGTCTAAATGAAGAAGAAAAATATGTCCATCTGAATCTGGCTTGAATTGGATAGACTCAAATGCTTCTGGATTGGGACAGTCCGAGAATCGAGGTAATCTGTTGCGAAAATATTCGCCGTTTGGAGTTGTCATGACGATATGACCACCTGGCTTCACCAACTCTGCAACCTTTTTCGGCAGTTGGTCTGGATGTGCAACATGCTCAATGACTTCCGCTAATAAAACAACATCAAACTGTTGATTCGCATTTAAGGAGAAGATATTTCCAGGCAAATAGTGAATTACACCCGTTTCATGCTTGAGTTTAACATAATCAATTAAGTCCTCTCGCAAATCATTCCAAGTTACTTCATACCCTAGTTCTGCCAGGCGTAGGGAAAAGTTGCCCTGGGCTGCGGCGATGTCTAATATCTTAGCACTGGGTTTTGCTACTGTTTGGATCAAGTTAATTGTATGCTTAACTCTTTGCTGATAGGCATGTACATATCCTAAATAGTCTCTATGGCCATATATTTCTAAGCAGTCGTAGGGATAGCTGTACTTCCAGCTTTCAGGCCAGGTTTCGCTGTATAAAAGAGTTTTCATTGGTCTGAACTAAGAAATGCATATTTCACTGAACTAGATTAAGACACCAAAGTTTTTAAGTATTGCTTGGCAATTGCTTCCCAGGTAAAGCGTTGATAGTATTCCGTTGACCAGGGGGTAGGAGGGGAACTATTAGTCAGTGCTTCGAGGGTCGGAGGGAATGGTTTTAACCGACTGCCAAGCAACGAGCGCAAGTCTTCTACGCCGCCTGCTGTCGTTGCAAATACAGGCATACCTGATTCCAACATTTCATTGAGGCAAAGCCCCCAGCCCTCTACACGGCTACTAAATAGTCCTACATGGTGATTGGCTAGCAAGTCAAAAAGTTCTGCTCTACTAAACTGTGGAATGATATTAACGCAATCGCTTTTACCCAGATTGGAAAGCGCTTTTGATAATTTACAATCACCGCATCCGGCAATTGTAAAACTGTCCTGAGGGCGTATGGCCAACCAATCTTGAATAAAATGTTTGAGTTTAGTAGTTCCTTTATGGTGAGCCCATCGACCAATCCACAAAAACTTAATGGGTTCGCCTTCTAGCTTCAGTCGGCTTGTTCTGATGTGCTTTAACTTTTCTTGATCTGTTGCAGAAATAGCGTTGTAGTAGACCGATAACTTTCCACTCCAAAAGGGAAACCACTTTCTCATCCATTTGAGTTCATGAGTTCCCAGGCAATATATCTGATCGGCAACTGACCATCCGCGGATAATGTCTACAGCTCGTAAACCAGCATTCACGCAATTAAAAGGAAACCTGAGTGCATTTTTCCAACCCTGCTCTATATCAATGCTTAGGCTACTGAGTAAGTAAAGTAAGTCAGGCTGCACATTGCGGCAGATTATCAAGGCTTTGTTTCTAATGGGCTTTGTCAACATAAAGGGTGGGCAATCAATCACATCAAAGTCTGATTGCTTTTCGAGATAAGCCAGCAATTTTTTTTGCATGTAGGGAAAATGGTTCCAATGCCGCACTGTCTTAGGAATTGGTTGGGGAGACCAAAGAGTAACGCTATGCCCCATATCGTTAAAAGCTTGACCCAGATTAATCGCCACCTGGGCAGCTCCATATTCTGGTAGTAACGGGGCATGGGTTGCGATCAAAATGCGAAGAGACCGTTTTTCAAGCTTTTTGGTTAGTTCCTGCCGCAGACTAGGATTTTGCATAAAGCTCTAGGTGCTGCTCAACAACGCTTTCCCAGTTTAGGCTTGTTACCCATTGGCGAGAGCGAATTTGCCACTGCTCAAACTCTTCTGGGGATAGATTGATGATTCGGCGGATGGCTTGAGCGATCGCCTCTCCTGAGTTTTGCTCAACTACCAAACCTGTTTGCCCATGCTCTACAAACTCCTGCATTGCTCCTGCATTGGTACAAATTGCTGGAGTTCCACAGGCTTGTGACTCTAGCAGCGTAAAGCCCATGAGTTCTGGCAAAGGAGTATAGTTGCCATAACAATTAGTATGCACAGAAGGCAATACAGTTACCTTTGCCGTTCGATACTCGTTGATAAGGCGCTGATCATCAGCGTCATGAACAAACTCAATCGGTAATCCCTCTGCCTGCTCTTTTAAATCGCTGTAGAACTGGGCATGATAAGCTTTGCCAATGATGACCAGGCGATAATCCGTTTCGCGGATTGACCGCATTGCGTCGACTAAGTAATTAATGCCCTTGTGAGGCAGTAGGCGTCCTACATAGAGAATTTTATTTTCCTTCAGCAGGGAAGGATCGGGGCAAAATTTATCGATGTCGATGCCGCCTTTGATTAAAGTCGCTTTTTGCTGTAATGATTCAGGAATAAAGCCTACCCCAAACTGGGAGTAAGCAATGGCCCCTCGATATCCCTGAAATACTGGAAGTTTGCGGTTGAGTACCAAACTACCACCGCCCCCGTAGTCGGTTACAAATATCTTTTTGCCAAGCAAACGCCCTACCAAACATGCTACGTCCGATACAACCGTACTGATGTTGTGAATGTGGACAATATCAGCGTTAATCACTGACGTGAGGTAGCGAACACTAATGGGGTTGATGCGGTTTCCGTGAATGAAGTATTGAACCGGATAGGTTTCAACTCGGAGGTTGCCAAAATAACGTGTCTGGCGACTGGGAGCAAAACTGACCAAGACAGTCGGGGTAGATTTTGCCATCCAAGTTGCTAATTCAGTTGGATATCGCTCTCCGCCACCAATGACTGAATCGTTATCAAAATAAGTGGGGGTAATGTGAGCGACACGCATTAGTGAACCTTTGCAATAGATTTCAGCTCAAAATAGAGATACCAGGCTGGAAAGATCCACGTCCACCGATCCTCGTAGGATTTGGGAAAACGATTGGCTAACCGTGAAACAAGTGATCGATTAAAGCGCCCTCCTTGAAACATCAAAAAACGATACTGAATTGCAAACCGTGCCTTTGAGTAATAAGCCAGTTTATGACCATTACAAAAATAGTCAAACGTAAAGTAACTGAGATGCCAACGATGGGTTGGATCGATGTATGAATTGGCGCAAGAGAAATGAGGTGTTGTAAGTTTAAGGACGCCTCCTGGTTTTAAGATGCGATAAAATTCCTCCATTGTTGGAGGGATTTCACGCAGATGTTCGATCACATCAAAACATTCAATCACGTCAAAACTGGCGTTATTAAAAGGATAGGGAAATTTTCCTAAATCCCAAACAATATCAGGATCAACGTCTGCTGATATATCTAACCGGACAATACCGGGTTTAGGCTCTTGTCTACCACAACCAACGGATAGAATACGATACCCTTCATCGGTATCGACGAGTTTTACTTCAAGACGATTGGCCTCAGACTGCATAGCGGCTCCACCAACTTTTGATTTGCTGATAAATTATTTGACCGAATAAAGATTTGAATAAAACTTTCCAAAACAGTGGGAGGCGTATAAGTGTAATTTGGCGAATGAGTATCTTAAGGGTGGTCTTAAGCTTTTGTTGATCTGAGGAAGAAAAAATTAATTCTAATGCCACAAAATCGCGGGCTTTGGTTTGATAAATTAGCCTATTCAATCCAGAATATGCTCGTTTAGCTTCTGCGCTAGCTACTTGATAGTATTCTTCGTACTGATTTTTATCCGTTTGAAGTGTCTTATTTAGTCCATGATATTTGAACTTGACCCAACGGCTCTCAACCCAAACAGCCTTTGGATTTTGAGCCAGAATGCGTAGAAATAGCTGATAGTCCATCGTCATATTTAGACTAATATCCAATGGAAAAGCCTTATCACACAATTCTCTATCAATAAATACAGCAGGTTGAGGGAACGGCACAAAAGACCAGAATTTAACATATTCATTAAATGTCTGAGGTCGAGAAATACCGTTATATTGCTCATATATAATGAGCTCTTGATCATGCTCATCAACATTTAAGCAAGCTCCAACGACGAGCTGGTTGCCTTGACAGTATAGGTCGGCAACCTCATATAAGCAGGTTGGACTGAGATAGGCATCATCGGCGTTTAGCCATACAAAGATATCGCCTGTGCAATGCTCAAATCCTTTGTTAATGGCATCTGTTTGCCCCTTATCAGGTTCGCTACACCAAAAGGAAAGCCAAGTTTCGTAGGATCTTATGACGGTAAGCGTCTGGTCAGTAGAGCCACCATCAATAATAATGAATTCAAGATTTGGGTAACCCTGTAATAAAACTGAGCGGATGGTTTCTTCGATGTATTGCCCGTAGTTATAGCTAGGCGTCACAATGCTGATGCGGGGATACTCAGAGCCATCGGGCATTTGAGCGCCCACCGATTCACTTTGCTCCGTCCAGGGCCACCCTGTTTTACCGGAGGGAGGGGCAGGCAAGTCATTAAGGGTGAGAGCTTTCGTTATTTGTGGCATAGGTGCGTCACTTAAGCTGCGACGGTGCGATAAACCTCTACGGTTTGAGCTACGGTTTTATCCCAACTAAACTGCTTGGCTCTCATTTGGCCCACACTAATCAAGCGATCGCGTTCTGTTGAATAATCTAGAACAAACCTTAGTTGATCAACTAGTTCATCCGTGGATTGTGGGTCAAAGAGCAACCCTGCATCTCCAACGACTTCGGGGAGACTGGAGGATTTCGCCACAATAGCAACTGTTCCACAAGCCATTGCTTCCAGAGGAGGAATGCCAAAACCTTCGTAGAGAGATGGATAAATAAACGCAAGGCTACAACGATAGAGCTTCGCTAAATGGCCATTGTTGACATAGCCATAATGTTCAATATGGTCTTCCGCGCCAAGGTCGTGGATTAACTTTTCTTCGTCCTCTGTAAAGGGCGAACCTACCACACAAAGCGCTAGATCATCGTGGTTAGAAATGACTTTTGCAAACGCAACAAGTAAGCGTTCAAAGTTTTTATAACTTGCACGCATGCCAATGTAGAGAAAGTAGGGGCATTCAGGGACAGAATCTGAACCGTAAGACATACTGATATCTAGCTCAGAGGCTAAGTAAGTAACTGTTACATTTTCCTCTGGTATCGAATATCTCTCCAACAAATCTTTTTTTGTATTTTTAGATATACAAATAATCTTTTGCGCTGCAAGAATAGCTTTTCGTTTCATCTCGCGATGGCTGCAATTAGCATCCATCTGCTCTGGAAAAATTTCGTGAATCATGTCCCAAACAGATAACACGATAGGATGACGGCATTGGCGAATGTCTTGTCGGGATAGCAAATTGTAGTAGGTAGGATGAATAACATCAAATGTATTTAGATAATTTACTGCCCTGAAGTAGTAAGGCTCAAGCCAGTAGGAAACTCGACCAGGACGAAAGCCAAACCTTTGATAATGAAAAGTTTTTAGGTTGGAGTGGCTGGGATAATTAACACTTGGGGTTTGGCAAGTGGTTAAAACTGGATCAATAGAATTTGGCAACTTGTTGATCAAGTTACTAAAATAGCGACTAATGCCCCCAGCCATCTGAGAGGCATAAATTTGCCCATCATAAAGGATTTTCATCAAGCTTCGTCCCATTGAATCTCTTATGAAGAGCTTTATGTTCTTGTTAAGAAGCTCAGGAGCACTTTAATGAATTTTCTAAACACTGAGTCCTGTTTTATAGAAGTCACTTTTGAGGGAAAAATGGCAAAGTTTGAAAATGGTTCAAACTCAGAATTCGCTTTAGCGTCCATAAAATAATAATACCTGGCTTCCGGTGTTACTGTCCTTCCATTCTCAAAGGAAGCAAAGCCATAGTGGAATTTTTTGAATTCTTCATAGCCAAATTTTAAGAGCAACTGCTGATATTCCTCTCCTATTTCTGACCAACCAGTAGGTGTTTTGTCAGTTGATAAATGGACAGAAAGTCTAGATGGGTGTGAAAAATTCCATCCTGTAAAGTGGACAAAAATGATCGGTTCATTATCAACGAGATAGATATCATTTTTTTTATTAATCTTCTTGAATGCTAAGTTCCAATAAGCAGCATTGACACCGGGATGCTTCAAAAAAGCAACGTCATCAAAAAAGTGGGGCACGAAGTTAAGCCATAATTGATCTACAAATAATAAATTGGATAAAGTCTCCCCTCTTCTGTTGAAACAATAATTAGCTAATCTTGCTTTAAACCATTTTATAAACTTCTGAGTTTCTTCTGATCTTTTTAATCCAAGAAAACCTGCATTGTAAATTCCAGATACTAAAATACTAACCTCAAGGTTTTCCAGGCAAGAAGATTCAACTGGTTTTGTAAGATGAGGATTCAGAAGAATTGAGGCATGCTCAAGCTCATTAAAGACAAGATCTAAAGAATTATAGATGGCTATGTCAGCGTCCAAGAAAATCCAAGTATTAGAAATCTTATTTCTATAAATAAATTCATGTAGCCAAGCCCTTAATGCGCAGCAAAGTTCAAAAGGCGTGTAGTAAAAGCACATTTGCTTAATGAGCTTCTGATCCGACAAGTCCTCCAGAAAAATTGGTTCAAATAATTCACTTGTCGAATCGAAAGAGCTTTTATTGGCATCTACGATAAGCACATATAGCCAATAATTTGGGTTATACTTCTTAAGGGTGTAAGCAAGAGTTCGGGCAAATGCAAGATAATTGACCGTTATAACCGTGCAAACTATTCTTTCATGCATAATAAATTAACGCAAAGTAGAGTAAAAGTAGAATTCATTCCATTTCTGCTTTCTCAAAAACAACGATATTTGCCTGATACAACGTTCCTTTTGCTTCTAAGATTTTTTGCAGCTGACCATTAAGAAGAATTTTTAGTAAGAATTTTTGTCCTTTAGATACGAGCCTATTCATGATGCGATGAATAAGGCTATGACTTACTGGCTCTGTGTGAAAGTTGGCAAGAACTGTACCCAGAACATCCCAGGCATCTCCGGCATTTACTTGATGGATAACTTTAATGCCAAATTTATTCCCAAAATGTTGT
>JBGTNM010000034.1:0-2614 GCA_041743025.1 Microcystaceae cyanobacterium | reverse complement strand
GATTAAAAACCCAAGGAATTTCTTCTGGATAAAATTGTTCGGGGGGGGCAGCAATTACAGGAATCAACCGACCTTTGTATTCCTGCTTACCTAGAGCATAACCCACCTCATTCTCCACGGAAGAAGAATGAACTGAGGATGGGGTTAACAAGACAACTATTGCATCTGACTCCTCAAGAGCCTCACCAAGGCTTTTTGCCCAGTTCTCTCCAGGAAATATTTGAGTGTCGTCCCAAACCTGGAAGCCAGCTTCTCTAAGAGTATCAGCTACTCGCTTAGCCAACTTGTTATCAGTAAAGGCATGGCTAATAAATACTTTCATCGGAATCTCTTTTTTAGGTGATTGAGAAGGTTTAGGCGGTTGAGAGAGGGTGTTGGAGGCTTTGGAGGAACTGAACTTTTCTCTATATTACCTTAAATTCTACAGCTTATAATACTAATCGCTTGAGAATCTTTAGCACTTGATATAATTCATTTCCTTGATTTCGCACAACAAAAATATCAGAAAAGGCATATTTTGATCCCTGTTGTCTAATTAATTTAGCAAACATAAAATAATTGCCGTTGGTAATCAATCCAAAGGTGTGTTGTTCTAAATTGGGATTAGCTAACATATAAGTTAATAGCTGGGAGATGCCTGCTTCTAAGGCAATACTGGATCGCTTGGCTTCTATCACTAATAACCAAAGTTGATTTTTTAAAACTAAACCATCTAAGCGACCTTCGATAATATTGCCATCTTCATCTTCTAGCGAAATAGGTTGCTCTAATTTAACTTGTAAGGGGAATAAATTAAATCCAGCAATAAATAACAAAGGGTAAAGCATTGCCATTTTGACTGCATTTTCGAGAATGAGAGGCTTTTTTTGCAAATTGAGATAGCCAGCTTTTAAGCGATCTAATGCCTGTTTTTCCCAATCATCTATTGTCGGTAAATCCTCTTGCCATTCTTGAAAGAAGCTACTGTCAAAGACTTCTTGCAGGTGAAACTTTGACTCTAATTCATCTAGTTGAATGGCTGACGCTTGCATAGATATGTTACGATTAACTCAACTGGCTTTTACAGATATCTAAAATTTTAACGCGATCGCCCACTTTTATCTCCTTTCCCGCTTCAGTAGCAGGCACATTCGTATTGACACTAAGGCGATAGAAATGATTGAACCGAGAGGCAACTGTCCAAGATGGCAAGGTTTCTCGACGTTTGGCAATAAATTCTTTTTGAAAATGGGGGGTTATTTTTCCGGTTTGAGAATCTCTAGTAGGCACGACGCAACGCTGACAGGGATTAATTCCCTCTAATAAAACCTCTCCGATTTGAAACTGTACGCATTCTCCAGATTGAGCAAACAATTGGTCTTCCCAGAAAGCAGGAACGCCGCCAATTTCTAAATTGGCTCTCAGGCGCAGTCGCATTTCTTCTGTACTAATTCCAGAAAACCAGTTGGCAAGCGTTTCTAGGGTCGCTGTACTAATGATTGTCGGGCCTTGAGCGTTGGTATCGTCGGGGAATCCTGTTCGTTGATTTTGGACTAATTTTGCTGAAAATCTAAAATAATCGCTTAAATACTGTTCTAATTCTTTCCTTTGTTCATCCAGGGAAAACTTAGCTATCTTATCGCTTCCCTCAATGTGTGACGAGACTTGCCTATTTTCCCAGTCAAAAACGGCTCTCAATTGATGAATTCTGGCATTTCGCTTGCCATTAATAAACTTTTCTTGCTCGTCTATGATAGCAAACTCGCGATCGCCTTGCAGGGTTCCTCCTGCCGAAATTACCGCTTCGGACAACGCTACTGGATCAAGGGATTTAATCGGATAGATAGAAATTGCGGCAAGATAAGGCATATTAGTTAATAGTTAATAGTTAATAGTTAATAGTTTTTAGTTAATATGATAGGAGATGGGTGAGTCTACAAATCTCCGCCTGCCTACTTCTCTAGAACTCGCCGAGAATATTTTACCATCTCCTCATTTTTTGCTAAAATGAAGAAAAATCCTCTACAAATGAGACAAGAAACTCAGAAGTCTACCCAAATAACTGCTACTGCGTCTATTCCTCTGTTTGTTGCGCCTGCTAGCGTGCTGCGGGGTGAAAATATTTTAGCACAATCGGGAAGTGCGATCGCTCAATATGGCAAGCATCCATTAGTGATTGGGGGAAAGCACACTACAAACGTCATTTTGCCCTACTTACAACCTATTTTTAGAAAATTTAATCTAAATTCAGTAGAAGCCACTTATACGCCTGATTGTTCGGAAACTTTGCTCGAAATCCTGAGAGATGCAGCGAGAACGCATCAAACTGATTTTATGATTGGTGTGGGTGGCGGAAAAGCCCTCGATACAGCTAAATTAGTCGCTTATCAGTGCCAATTACCTTGCGTGACTATTCCTACTTCTGCCGCTACCTGTGCTGCTTGGACGGCGCTTTCTAATGTTTACTCAAATGAGGGAGCTTTTCAATACGACGTTTCCTTGTCTCGCTGTCCTGAGTTGCTCCTGCTCGATTATGCTATTATTCAGACAGCTCCACAACGTACCCTAGTGGCTGGTATTGGGGATGCTCTAGCCAAGTGGTACGAAGCTTCTGTTAGTAGTGGCGCGTCTACAG
>JBGTNM010000033.1:0-7936 GCA_041743025.1 Microcystaceae cyanobacterium | reverse complement strand
CAGTCATTTGCCGTAATAATTGGGGTATGTACCCACAAGAAATCGCGTTCTTGGAAAAAACGGTGAATGGCACTCGCACAGGCGTTACGAACCCGCATGACTGCGCCGAGAGTGTTAGTACGCGATCGCAGATGTCCAATTGTGCGTAAAAATTCAAAAGAGTGGCGTTTTTTCTGCAAAGGATAAGTTTCGGGGTCAGACTCACCGAAAACAGCCACAGAAGACGCTTTAAGCTCGATGCGCTGTCCTTTTCCAGGCGAGGGAACCAACACCCCAGAGACTTCTACCGATGCGCCTGTGTTGAGTTGTTTAAGGATGCTGGCATAGTCGGCAATATTGGGGTCGAGAACCACTTGCAGACTAGCAAAGCAGGAACCGTCATTAACTTCTATAAAGGCAAAATCTTTCAATTCTCGCCTTGTTCGCACCCACCCTTGAATGGTCGCGGTATCGTCGGGTTGGCCGTCGCGTAAGAGATATTTAATCCGTTGCGCCTGCATAGTTCCTTGTTTTTAACTCCCTAGGCTTATCAATTTAGCGTAGCAAGCCAGATTTATTCTTGTCTAGAAATTGGGTACATTTCAGTTTTCGAGATTCTGTTTCCAAGATTCTGGATGACGGCGCAGATGTATGAGGGAAATAACGAGAATTACATCATTTTCGATGCTATAAATAACTCCATATGGAAACCGACGAGTTCTACACCTTCGGATATCACCCTCTAAAATTATCCATGCTTCTGGGCTAACAACAATGCGCCTAATTGTGGCGCGAACCTCTTCAAGGAATTCATAACCTAGACCAGATGCCTGTTTTTCATAATAATCCACAGTTTCTTGAATTTCCTGAACTGCTGGAAGCAGTAGCCTATATTTCACTGACCAATGCCTCGTTCAATAGACTCTAACGCCTCCGAACCATCAACAGCTTGTAAGTTTCCTTCTCGATAAGCTTTCAGCCTTGCAAGAGACTCTTCAATCCAGGCTCGATCCACAGATACTTGGTCAATCGGGTCTAGGCTTTGCCAGAGACTATCGATCAACTGTGCCTTCTCTTGGGGTGACAGCTTCAGTGCTTCTTTGGTTAAACTGACAAGACTGTCCATACCCTCTAGCCTCATTTGTAATTATGAAAGCATTTTACTGATATATTACCAATTATTTCTTATTAAAGTACAGACAACTCAACATCGATTTTACTCTGAACGCCCTACCAACAACGCAACGGCATAGACAGCAATGCCTTCTTCGCGTCCGACTGGCCCCATTTTTTCATTGGTGGTTGCTTTAATACCTATTTGGTCGGGTTCTACTTCTAAGGTTTGAGCTAATTTTTCCCGCATAGCGTTTAAATGAGGCTTCATTTTAGGACGTTCTGCCACAATTACCGAGTCAATGTTACCGACTTGCCAGCCCCGCGATCGCACGAGTTGATTAACTTGTTGTAGTAAGATTAAACTGTTTGCCCCTTCCCATTGTGGGTCAGTCGGGGGAAAATAATGGCCAATATCTCCTAAACTCAAGGCCCCTAACATAGCATCCATAATGGCGTGAGTCAGAGCATCTGCGTCACTGTGTCCTAAAAGTCCAGTGGTATGAGAAATTTCGACCCCACCGAGGATGAGGGGACGGCCTTCGACGAGGCGGTGAATATCGTAACCGTTGCCAATGCGAATATTCATTTTGAGAGAACAGGTAATAGGTAATAGTTAATAGTTAATAGTTAATAGTTAATAGTTAAAAAACAATTATCGATTACCCCCAATGACCCAAAATTAGTTTATCTTTGTTCAATGTCACTTTCTCTCACTGAAAAGCAAGAACTTACTCAGGCGGCGCAATTAGCGGCGCGACAAGCTTATGCTCCTTATTCGCAGTTTCGGGTGGGTGCAGCAGTTTTAGGCGAAAATAAGCTCTATATTGGGGTAAATGTAGAAAACGCGAGCTATGGCTTGGCTTTATGTGCAGAGAGAGCAGCTTTAGCCAGTGCAATCGCTCAAGGGGAAAAAAATATTAAAGCAATTGCGATCGCTTGTCTTGATGCGAAAGATGTTCAAGGGATGTTTCCTTGTGGGGCCTGTCGTCAGTGGATGGCCGAATTGGCAAAAAACGCAGAAATTATCATCGTTGGCAGCGATCGCACTTTTACTTTAGATGAATTATTGCCTTTTTCGTTTGAGCTTCATACTAAATTAAGCAACAACCTATCATAGTCCTCATTTAATCATTAAAATCATAGTACGGTTTGCCGTATTTTTTCAATCCAATCACTCAAACCCCCTAAATTCAAGCGATAACTCAAAGGATGGGCAATAAGACGAGCGGTACTTTCATAAAGAATGTCAATTTCTATTAAACCATTCTGCTGTAATGTCCGTCCGGTAGACACCAAATCGACAATGGCCTCTGACATTCCTGTAATCGGCCCCAACTCGACCGAACCGTACAGAGGAACAATTTCAACGGGTAAATCTAAGGCGCGGAAGTGTTCTTTGGCGCAGTTGACAAATTTAGAGGCAACTTTTCCATGCGGCGGCAGTTCGACCGAACGGCGATAAGGACTGACTGCCGGAACCGCCACCGACATACGACAGCTACCGAACTTAAGATCGGCTAAATGGGCCACCTCTGGTAACTTTTCGCGCAAGACATCATAACCCACTATGCCTAACTGGGCCTGTCCGTATTCGACATAAACCGGAACATCTTGGGCCCTGACCAGCAGTGCATTAGCGATTTTGCTAGGATCGGTAATTTGGAGTTGGCGATTTTGAGAGTCGAGAAAGGCACTAAAATCTAAACCAATTTGTTGAAATAGTTTAATCGTATCTAACAGTAATGCGCCTTTGGGGAGTGCGATAGTAAGCATAAAAGTTGATTGAGATGAACCTCATCTATTTTCTCATGAAAGAGGCGATCGCGTTATGTCAGGCGGTAAAGCAATAATATTCAAATTGCCTTCCAATGCCTCAAAAGAATCAATCGGAATTAACTGTTGAAGATAGGGTTGATAGCGAAATAGTTGATATTCCCTGGCTAATAAATATTCAGCAACCTCTACATTGCTACTTTGATTGCCTGCTATATTTTCGTAGAGAATTTTCGGCATAAATTGAGCCAACAGTTTTTGACAACCTGCTAGAACTTGCATTTCATGACCTTCTGCATCCAATTTTAGCCAATCCACTCGTTGAAGATTTTCTAAGTCAATGAGACTGTCAAGAGTACAACATTGAATTTCAACCAGATTTTCCGAGGGAGAACGAACCGATTCACCCACCACGACTTCATTGAGTTCACTGGCAGAGTTTAAGGCTAAAAAAGCCGTTTGATTGCGATCGCTAGCTGCTCTAGCATAAACTTTTACCTGAGTAAATTGATTAACTCGACAAGTTTCTTCTAAACATTCTACACAGCCAGGAAAGGGTTCAATGGCTATCACTTTCCCCGTTTGACGGACTTTTTTGGCAGCACTAAACGTATAAACGCCAACATTTGCTCCGACATCAATAACGGTCATTTCAGGTTGTATTTGGCTGCGCCAAAATTCCATTTCTGCTTCAAACCAATCTCGTTGTCCTAAAAGAACAATCGTCGTAATACTACGAAGACTAGGTTCTACCGCTAAAAGAATCTCCTCGTCAAAAGAAATATAAGTAAAAGCATGATCAATCGGCAATTGACTCCATTTCCAGTCATGAGATTGAGGTATTTTTTGATAATAATTATCAGCCAGTTGCTGCCAAAATTGGCTAATATCAGGCTGATTTAAGTCTCGATAGGCTAAAAATAAGGCTTGAACGATTTGAGGGTTATCTAGGTCAAGTTTTCTGGCTTTTTGCAAATGGAATAATCCTTCTTGTTGCTGATTTAAGCAATGAGCAATTCCTAACTGAAACTGAATTAGTGGAATATCAGGAATGACCTGAGAGGCTAACTGAAGAAATCGCACTCTATTGAGATTATACACAACAGCTAGAGATTGAAAAATGACTTCAGTTAACAAACCTAAAGCTTGCTCATAACCATCTTTTGCCTGTAATAAATTCTCGATTTGCTTTGTATAAATTGCAGCTAACGACTTTGGTTTAAAAAATAAATATATTAAGCCTCGTGGCAGTTTTTTTTTCAGATAAGTAGGTTGTATTGTTTCCAGAAAAAACGAGAAAGCAAGTTGTCTTGCTTGGTAAAACTCACCTAGCATCAGATAAACTAAAGCTAAATGAGCAGCACATAAAGGATGTGATTCTTCTACTCCTTGTTTCAAGGCTTCTATCGCGGTTTCTAAATAGAGAGTGCGGAGTGATAAATCGTCTGTTTGCTCTGCTTCAATTAACACCATAACTGCAAAATTATTTAAATCCGTTACTGTTTGCGGCGCATCCCAGTTAGTTTTTTCTAAATCGGCAATTAACTGCGGGTCTAAATTGAATTGAACGGTCGGATAAGTTGACTGAAGATATTGCCAATAGTAGTGGATAGGAGAAGTGTTTTCGAGGGGTTCCATATCAAGAATCATTCTTTAGGGTTAAGTGAAACAACACTCAGCAAAGAAGCCTGTGCTAAAATCAGCATACACGGGCAAGCAGCAGATGATGGATAGATAAAGTCATGTTTGAACGCTTTACAGAAAAAGCCATTAAGGTAATCATGCTGGCGCAGGAGGAGGCTCGCCGTCTCGGACATAATTTTGTCGGGACAGAGCAGATCCTGTTAGGGCTGATCGGTGAAGGCACGGGGGTCGCTGCCAAAGTCCTCAAATCGATGGGTGTCAACCTTAAAGATGCCCGTATCGAGGTGGAAAAGATTATTGGTCGCGGTTCTGGGTTTGTCGCCGTTGAAATTCCTTTTACGCCGAGAGCCAAACGAGTCCTCGAACTTTCCCTCGAAGAAGCTCGCCAACTCGGCCACAACTACATTGGCACCGAACACCTTTTATTGGGATTGATCCGAGAAGGGGAAGGCGTAGCCGCTCGCGTCCTAGAAAACTTGGGAGTGGATTTGTCGAAAGTCCGTACCCAAGTGATTCGGATGCTGGGAGAAAGCGCCGAAGTCGCTGCCGGATCTGGAAATCAAGGACGCACCAAAACCCCAACGCTCGATGAGTTTGGTTCTAACCTGACTCAAATGGCGACTGAAGGCAAGCTCGATCCCGTCGTCGGACGGCAAAAAGAAATTGAGCGGGTCATTCAGATTTTGGGACGACGCACCAAAAACAACCCCGTTCTAATTGGAGAACCCGGTGTCGGGAAAACAGCGATCGCTGAAGGACTGGCACAACGCATCGCTAACAAAGACATTCCCGACATCCTCGAAGATAAACGGGTTGTTACCCTTGATATCGGCTTGCTGGTCGCAGGAACGAAGTATCGCGGGGAATTTGAGGAACGCCTCAAAAAAATTATGGACGAAATTCGGACTGCCGGCAACGTCGTCCTGGTGATTGACGAAGTTCACACATTAATCGGTGCTGGAGCGGCTGAAGGGGCGATCGATGCCGCTAACATCCTCAAACCCGCATTAGCACGGGGAGAACTCCAGTGCATCGGGGCCACGACCTTAGATGAGTACCGCAAGCACATCGAACGGGATGCCGCTCTAGAACGTCGCTTCCAACCAGTGATGGTGGGCGAACCGACGGTCGATGAAACCATCGAAATTCTCCACGGATTGCGGGAACGCTACGAACAGCATCACAAGCTGAAAATTCTCGACGAAGCCCTAGTAGCGGCAGCCAAGCTCTCTCATCGCTACATCAGCGATCGCTACCTACCTGATAAGGCGATTGACTTGATTGACGAAGCTGGCTCGCGAGTGCGGTTGATTAATTCTCAACTCCCCCCCGCCGCTAAGGAACTCGATAAAGAATTGCGCTTGATTCTTAAGCAAAAAGACGATGCCGTTCGCGCTCAGGACTTCGATAAAGCCGGAGAACTGCGCGATCGCGAAATGGAGATCAAGTCGCAAATTCGGAGCATCACTTCTGTCAAGAAAACTGAAGGGGAAGAAGGCGAACCTTTTGTCGATGCTGAAGAAATTGCCCATATCGTTGCGTCTTGGACGGGGGTTCCGGTTAACAAGCTCACCGAAACCGAATCGGAGAAGCTGCTGCACATGGAAGACACCCTGCACCAGCGTCTTATCGGTCAAGAAGATGCGGTCAAAGCCGTTTCCCGCGCTATCCGCCGTGCTAGAGTGGGACTCAAGAACCCCAACCGACCCATCGCCAGCTTCATCTTCTCCGGGCCGACGGGTGTGGGTAAGACCGAACTGACCAAATCCCTAGCCGCCTACTTCTTCGGTTCAGAAGATTCGATGATTCGCCTCGATATGTCCGAATACATGGAACGGCATACGGTTTCTAAGCTGATCGGTTCGCCCCCTGGCTATGTCGGCTACAACGAAGGTGGGCAACTGACTGAAGCTGTGCGCCGCCGTCCCTACACGGTCGTTCTGTTCGATGAAATCGAGAAGGCTCACCCCGATGTCTTCAATATGCTATTGCAAATTCTCGAAGACGGTCGCCTGACAGATGCCAAAGGTCGGACAGTAGACTTCAAAAACACGCTGCTGATTATGACCTCTAACATCGGCTCGAAGGTGATTGAGAAAGGCGGCGGCGGACTCGGCTTTGAATTTGAGGAAAATAAAGCCGAAGCGCAGTACAACCGGATTCGCTCTTTGGTCAATGAGGAACTCAAGCAATACTTCCGCCCTGAATTCCTTAACCGCCTTGATGAAATCATTGTCTTCCGTCAATTGAGCAAGGATGAAGTCAAGGAAATTGCCGACATATTGCTCAATGAGGTCTTCAAACGGTTGACTGAACAGGGTATTACTCTAGAAGTCACTGAGAAGTTCAAAGACCGCCTTGTCGAAGAAGGTTACAACCCCGCTTATGGGGCACGTCCCTTACGTAGAGCCATTATGCGCCTGCTCGAAGATGTCTTAGCAGAAGAAATCTTATCGGGTCGCGTCGGTGAAGGTGACACGGCGTTGGTAGACATTGATGATGATAACAAAGTTAAGGTCACTCATACGCAAAAGCGAGAACTATTGCCTCAAGTGAGTGAATAAGACAGCTACATACCAGTCAGGAACGGTAGGAGAAAAATCAAAATCTTCCTACCGTTTTTTAATCTCTAGATTAGACCTCTTGAAAAAATATTTTATGCTATAATAAATAGCTATTTTTTAAACTTTCTCTCGATAAAATAGCAATAATTTTTCAGTTTTTGCAAGTCATTAAGTGACGAAAATTGCTGACAGCTTGTTTACAATAATCGCCATCAAAAAAGGGAGCATCCCAATTTTGCAAGTAGGCAAAAATTGAGATAAGCTAATTCGCTCACAAATGATCTGAGATAATAGAGGGATAGATATTGAGAGTAACCCCTTATGACTCCATCAGAACGCCTTGAACTAGAAGCCTGCTTAAAACGAGCCAGTGAAATTTTGTATAACAATAGTGACCCAAAGAGCCTAGAAAACCTTGAAGGGATTGAAAAGACAGTCAGAGAGCAAGTTCTAGAACACGTTAGCCCCCAAATCGCCCTTTTTTTGTCGAAAAAAAGACCCAAACCACAAAAGGAAGAAAAAGAAACCTAAAAAGCTGTGTGGGAAATTTAACGATTACTGAAAAACAGGCTTCTAGGTTAGGAATAGAGCCATATACACGTCATAGTCCTTTGCTAGAAAAATGCTGTCTTCTCTTAAGTGCCAATGAATCCTATCAAAATGCAGAACAAGATATATTACTATTAATGGGATTAAAAGTGGGTCATTCGACGGGTGCATCCAGGGCAACCGCATACGTTTCTTAACAATTGGAAAGTGATGGATAGGGGATGTGCTGAAGTAGGATAATCCAGAGTATCTAAGGAAATCTAGCCATGTCAACAGCTTCTAGCCCCACAGCCCTGATTGAGACTTATTTC
>JBGTNM010000032.1:0-2137 GCA_041743025.1 Microcystaceae cyanobacterium | reverse complement strand
AGTTGATTGGTGACTTCTGGGTATACTATATCGTAAATTTTATCTATATAAAAGTACAAAACTAATCGATTGATGAAATCAATTTTATGTTTTTTCCATTGAACCAGTTAATAATAATATTTGGATCTATATTGTTTATTTTAACTTTTTTATGAGAGTCTCCGCTTCTCCCACCAAAATGATAAACTTGCTCATCATGATTCTTTATTGCTTGAACTAAATATCCATCTTGTAAAAGTTTGGATTGCAATTTAGTTAGACTCCAAAACCACTGAAAGTCTTCATCAAGCTGATACTTAAGATAAAGCTCTTTATTGATTAAAAAACAATATCCATCTGCACGACTCCAAGGATTACCATCTACATATCCATATGCTGTTGCTCCTTTTTTGTGAATATTCAATAGACGACGTAACCATAATTCATAATTAATTTTTACATCAGAATTAAGCAGCAAAATATGCGTTGAATCTCGTGATGCTACATGAACACCAATATTATTTCCCTCTGCAAAAAAAGTATTTTCATTTACAAAACAGAGCCTAGATATCTTTTTTCTAAGATAATTTTGATAAAGATAGATTTTGGTCAGTAATTTAGAGTTGTTATCTACAACTATAATTTCATAATCGACTTCTTTTGTCTTTGAAATACTATCAAATAATATTTTGCAGTATTTTAGTGCACCATGAACTAGTATAACAATGCTAACTTTTTGAACAACTCGCATATCTTAAAATACCTCGATTAACTAATCTATTGCTAATGAATAATTAATTTTTCGTGGATTAGTGTCCTAAATTGGTAAAATCCACTTATGTTTCTGAACAAAACTACTATGAGTTATGTTTGAAGTTATAGGTCTTCCTCCTAGTACACCAGATTCTATTTCTATAATTGCAGCATTTTCAATATGATCTTGTAGTTCGTTTTTAGCAAAAATAGCCACATTCATACGATAACGACCTGGAATAAGAATTAATTCATCGATTTGGCAGATCAATTTTGTTCCTATTTCAAAATCTTTATAGTCATCATTACCGCTGATTGTACTATTGAAATTTACTATTGCTTGATCATATTGATTATAAAGTGTGAAAACACAAGACATTTTTGGTAATAATGAGGTAACATAAAAAATAAAATAAGCAGACTTTCCAGTCGACAAAATACTAGTTCCATTATTTTTACCGATACAAAATTCTATTTTTTTTAGTCTTATTAAGCCTTTTCCCTTTTTTTCTTTACGTTCAAGGAGATTTTCAGATACAGAGTTTTCTAGAGTTTGTAAATAAGTGTAAATTACTGAACTTATATCGCCATTTACACTGATAGTTCCTTGTTTCAAGAAAATGCCTCGTGTACATAAATTTTGAACCATTCCCATATTGTGGCTAACAAAAATTACAGTTCTCCCTTCTTTTCCTACTGTTTTTATTTTTCCCAAACACTTTTTTTGAAATTGGGTATCACCTACCGCTAGCACTTCATCTACTACCAAAATTTCTGGTTCTAAGTGAGCAGCCACGGCAAAAGCTAGCCTGACATACATCCCCGATGAATATCTTTTTACTGGCGTATCTAAGAATTTTTCTACTTCAGCAAAAGCAACAATTTCATCAAACTTTTTTTTGATTTCTGTTTTACCCATGCCCAAAATTGCACCGTTAAGAAAGATATTTTCTCTGCCAGTCAATTCAGGATGAAAACCAGTTCCAACCTCTAATAAACTGGCAACTCTGCCTCTGATTTTTATTTGACCTTTGGTTGGTTCAGTAATACGGCTCAGAATTTTCAACAATGTAGATTTGCCTGCCCCATTACGCCCAATAATTCCTACTCTATCGCCTTGCTTTATTTCAAAATTAATATCTTTTAATGCCCAAAACTCTTCTTTTGTACCTTTGCTTTTACTATTAGGTTTAAGAATTGATTTAACACTATTACCGATCACATCCCGCAAAGCAGTATATTTTTCCTGCTTTTGATGTCCGATAATATATTTCTTACTAAGATTTTCAACTTTAATTACTGTATCTGACATAAATTATATTACTTGCCAAATTGTTTTAATTTTTCGATATATGTTGATTTTTAAGTGTCACTTGTATATCAACATATAATTTTTATTTCGTCA
>JBGTNM010000031.1:0-10371 GCA_041743025.1 Microcystaceae cyanobacterium | reverse complement strand
TTCTTCCTAGTCCGCCAATGGTTCTGAGTGGACCTGTTCATACTAATGGCGATCTTTATCTCGGTGCTAGTAACAGCCTCGATATTAACGGACAGGTAACAGCGCGGAGCAAACTCTATAACAGGCGCAAAAACAACAATGACACCTATCCTGACGGAAAAGTCAAAATTATTAATGCAGCCGGAACAACCTTGTTAAATTTGCTCTACAATGGCACGGGCAGTACTTCTGAGACGACAAATGCGATGGATCCGGTTCGCGTGGCAACCGCTTGGGGAACGCAGGTTCAGCTTGGTCTTGAGTCTGTCTCGATTCCGCGCCCAAGTATTCTCAATACCAGTGGCGAATACTACCAAAAAGCCGATTTACGCATTCGTTTCTTGCCTTCTGCTACCTCCAACTCAACTAATTCGCCCAATTCTACAGTCGTTCCCTTAGCCATTACCAAGCTCAATCGCCTCTCATCAACGACGACCGAATTATCAGAAGGTCAACTCCGCAGCTTGCGCCAACCTGTTTTGGTGTCTCGCGCTCTAGGAAGTGTTACCGATGCTAACTATCAGGTGTGTACTCCCACCACTGCTCCTATCACAACGCTATTAACAACGCAACTACAAGCGCTGCCTGACCTGCTTTATGTGGCGATCGCCTCTCAAGCCAGTCCTGTTCCTTATTCCCTTGTCGCCCCAACTTCGACGAAAACCCTCAATGACACGGCATTAGCTTCAGTCAAAACGAGCTTGACTACTCTTCTCTCTCAGAGTACGCTCAATCTTACTAGCGTCCAGTTGACAGCGCTTGGACTGCTTACCCCCGCGCAAATTGCGGCTTTAGACAATCGCTGCTTTGTTTCTGCGCCCTTCCAAGATATCGGACGGGATAATTCTGCTCACCAGTCTCCTCATCGGTTTTATAGCGATCGCGAGAAGCGAGATGTACGGTTGTTGCAATTAAATATGAGCAGTTTAGCTGTTTGGAATAAAGTCGGTCGCTACGTAGAATTTACAAGTGGGGCAGTCACCAATAATGGCAGTGGACTGGGCTTTTCGGCTGATCAACTGCTGTTTGTAACGGCTCCTGCTGATAATACTGCTCCGGCAGGCTCGTTTCAGAGTTTAGGACTGGCGGCGGCTGACATAACAGAAGAGGGGTTTGTCATTCATGCCACCATTAATGTAGCGAGTTATGCTAGTGCGGGAGGCGATACCAGTCCCTATGGATTCGCTCTGACGGGGGGTAAGCAACTGTTCGGCTTGGGGAGAACAACTAACACGATTGATCCGACTGGTGTTACCTTTGCCAGCGATCAAGCCGTTTATCTACAAGGCGACTACAATACGGTTAATAAGCAACCTGCTGCTATTTTGTCCGATTCCCTCAGTCTGTTTTCCAATGCTTGCCTTAATAGCAATCGCGCCCTCAACAAAGAGGCTAACAAGAATTGTAATATTAATGGCAGCAAGGTGAATGGTTCAAGCACGGTGGTTAACTGTGCGTTTCTAGCAGGAACCGATGAAACCAATTCTACCCGTACTCCGGGCTATAATGGCGGCTTGGAGAACTATCCTCGGTTTTCGGAGCAATGGACGGGTCAAACTTTAACCTATCGCGGCTCGTTTGTCAGCTTGGGTACGCCGATTCATGTTAAGGGAAAATGGGACGATCAACTGTATAATCCGCCGAACCGTAACTGGGACTATGACACAGATTTTAACAATCCTGATAATTTGCCCCCACTAACGCCTCAGTTTGTTTACTTGCGGCAAGAGTCCTTTATCCGTAATTTTGAGCAATAATCTTGCTTATATAGCGCTACGCGCATATATAATAGACAATCGATTAGCTGTCATTCCCGCGCAGGCGGGAATCCACAACCATTTATGTCCTAACTCTAACAAGTAGCGCTATACTAAATCCGGTTTTCACACAATACTTATCGTAGTTTCAAGAAAAAGCTCATGGATTCCCGCCGGAGTTTACCCCCGTGAAAATGGGGGCGGGAATGACGTAATAATTTATAAGTGGTTTTTTTAAACCGGATTCGGTATTATATCGTTTTGACAAACTCTATGGCTGCTTCTAGGCGACTCGCGCAGGAGTTCGCAAAGGATTCAAACCACATTCGCTCGCTGTTTAAAGGATCGAGGGTATCGAGCTTTTTCAGGAAAGCTCTAGCTTGAGCTTCTAATTGTTTATTTCGCTCTCTTTCTAGGTTTTTTTGTTGAATAGCGGCTTGATGTTCTTGTTGCTGCCGTATGGCTTCTTCTTGCAAGACTTCATCAGGAGAACGGTATGCACCAAAAGCCGAGTTACCCAAAATGGAACGCTTAGTCTTTGGCTTATCTTCGGAAGAATCCTTTAAGTCTGACGTTTCGAGGGCTGAGCGGTAGCTTCCTTGAGGAGTCGTGGAAGACTCAGGCACTAATTGGCTTAGCTTGTCGATGATTTTGTTATCGACTTGATCGATAGCCGCTTGTAGGTAGGGATTTCCTTCAGGTTGACTGGAGAGATAGGGATTGTCTGCCATTGAGTTACCCCCAGTCAGTCAATGATGGCGGCGGCAAGTAACAGTTCTAACTGATCAAAGTTCTCAATGACGGTATCCATACTTTGGGTGTCAACGATGTCGATTTCTCCTAAGTCATCGTCGAGTTTTTTGAGAAACTTGGCTGCTGCAAGATCGTAGCCTACCTGCCAGAAAGCTACCGCAATTTGTTCTCCCGAACCACTGGCTTGCGCCGCATTCCGCAGGGCTGTCTCAACCACTTTGGGATCGGTTGCTTCTCCATCGGTCAGGATAACAATGGTGATGGGTCGCGTTTTTGCTCCGCTAAAATAACCTTTGAAGACTAGATCAAGCGCTCTTCCGAGAAAAGTAGACCCGGCAGCCGGTCGTTCAGGATATTGCTGTGCTAAGTTAGCGGCAGTGATGTTTTCGACGAGACGAGGTTGTCCGCCAAAGAAAATCAAATCGATGCCTGCATCTGGGTCATACTCATCGCATTTAGCGACAATAAAATTGACGACCTCCTTGGCATAATTCCAACGACTCGTCGCACCAGGGCAGTCGGGGGTATTCATTGATAAGCTTTCATCGACTAGCAGGCAGTAGTCGCGCCCAGCACAGAGAGCTTGAGCATCTTCGGGCTTCAACGATGGTAATGACATTGCCGATCCTTTATGATGATAAGTTGCTTTGATTCTTTTCTATCCTATTTAGGGAAACCCTTGCCTGAAATTGCAATGATTCTTTGAAATTAAACTTGTGTTATGCTATTCTAGATATAGTGTAAGAACTGCGGGTGTAGTTTAGTGGTAAAACCCTAGCCTTCCAAGCTAATGATAGGGGTTCGATTCCCCTCACCCGCTTAGACGATGTACAGTAACTAATTATTTGTCATCGGTAACAAATTAGTGTCGTCGTAACTAATTATCAGATATTAAAGTCGGTAAACGCACACCCCTAACAGAGACAGACTTTGAAGACTTCTTCCGCCTTCTACCCTCCAGAGGAGACAGCGATAAAAGCTGGACGGTGGATATTAGCGATCGCATCCATCAAGCCGAGGAAAAAGCCGCACCCTTAGAGGCAGAGGCAGAAACCTTGAACCAGCAAGCAACCCAGTTACGCGATCGCCTTGCCACCTTAAAAAAAGCCAAACAACAAAACAGCGAAGAATATCGAGACATCGAACAAACTGCCAAAGAACTCGAAAAAGAAGCCAGAGAACTCAAAAATCAAGCCCAAGCCATTAAAGATGCCGTCTATGACCTCAAAGCTGTAAATCCGCACAATAAACCAGAAGAGGACGATCGCACCCCAGAAAAACTGCTAGACTTCATTGCCACCAAAGGGCGAGAAGTTGACGAAATTTTAGCGAGTTTGAGAATTAAGAGTACAGTCAGCAAAGGATAGGGGGAGAAGATGGCGATCACAAAATTTACTAATTTGCTCCCTTTTATCCTTAAAAAGTTTTCAAAGGTAAATTTATGATCAGCTAAAGTGAAGAGTAAAGGCTCACCAGCAACTAACTGATGAGCCTATAACCCTAATTCAGGGTATTATTCTATTGGTTCTTGTGTTTAGTAGGATCGACCAGCTTATAACGTTGGTTAGGTTCTGGAGTAGGGGGCAGGGGATTACCTTTCGTAGAGGTGATTTCCTGCCCTTTAGTACCACCACGCGATCCAGTCAATTCATATTGACCGCTTACAGGTGTTGTCTCACCAGATTTATAAAGCTCGTCACTCATGTGACCTCCTTTTTTTCTCTTTACTCCCCTTACTCTAGCATTATGTTCTATAAAATTGCTTTTTTGTAGAATAAATTTTTATTAAAACAAGATTAACAAATACTGTATTGCATAGTGGCTTAATTATTTGATATAATATAAGATTGACTATAACCTCTAGAAAATAAAGCAAAACTCCAGATAGTAAGCGCAAGGAAATCAGCCATGACCCAGATGATAGGTTTTACAAGAAAAGAGGCAATGCAGTTAACAGGCTGCACATCCAGTCGACTTGCTTATCTGGAAAAAGTAGGACTGATCGTTCCTTACAGATATGGAACAAGCAGTGGAAGACTGACTGTAGTTTTTAGCTGGGAGCAACTTTTAGAAATTCGAGCTATCCGAAACTTAAGACAAGAAGATGTTTCTTTGGAAACCGTTAGAAAGATTATTGAATTTTTAGATAAAAGTGGATACGACAACGGATTAAGAAATAAACAGCTAGTTGTGGTCGGCGATGAAGTGTTCTGGATAGAGCAAGACTGGTCTGACTTTGGTGCTAATATGCCTACAGCAATAAAGGTGGCAAATAAAAAAAATCAAGGAATAGGCCAGTATGTTTTGCTCGTAATACCACCATTAATCGACATTGTTAATGATATCTGGGAAGCTGCTAACAACTCAAAAGTGATAGACTTTGAAAGTTTTAAACAAAGAGCAAAAGCAATCCCTGCATAAAATTCCTCTTTTCAGAAAGGCTTCTGGAATTTAGCCATCTCTCCAAAAGGAAAAAAACACCTGTGACACCACTCATCAACCCAAAGCGAAGGAAACTTAAACCTCGCCCCACAATTCGGACATTCCGACAACAACGTTAACTGATGTTGTGGACATAACTGAGTCGTTTTAAACTGCCACTCAATCTTGTGACGAGGCGACTCAGCATAACAAGCCAAGCCCCACACAAGCGAATCGGTTTATGCTTCATCCCCACTCCTTTCGGGGGTAACATTTCCCGTAACCTTGCTACCTCAGCCTGTACCACCTTCGCTAACTTCTCCAATTCCATTTCAGAGGGTGGTGGATTAAAATGAAACTTTTCCCAACGAGCGATCGCTCCTCCCAATCCCGTAATTTTGCCCATCATACTGACGGTTAACTCATTTTCCCGTCGAAACCGCCCCAGAAAATGACTGATACTCTCCCCTGATAAGGGTTCAACTAAAAACCACCAAGGCTGAATCTCAACACTTTCCATTACTTGTACTCCTCTGCCACTGTCTTAAGCGTTTCCAAATCAATCTTATTTAACCCCTTTTTTAAGGCTCTAATCGCTGATTCGCGTAAAATCATATCCAATAAGCCAATATAACCCCCAGTTGCTTGTCCTAGAATTTTTAACATCCGCTTACTGCTTAAATTAGAGGCGACAGGTAACTTCAACACCTGACGTTCCCAAATATCCACCGTTTGACTAAACTCATCCCCTGCTAACTTACCAAAACGGTGACAAGCTCGAAAACGATTATAAACCTGCTCATCCCGCTTAATCACTGCATCTAGGCGATCTGTTCCTACCAAAACAACTGCAATGCCTAACTTATCAAAAAAATCTCTTACTTCTGCAAAGGTTTTTGGTTTCAGGCGATCAGCTTCGTCGATAATTAACATCTCTACCCCACACCGTTGCAGCACATTAAACGCCCTTTGGCGGATTTCTGCGACCGTTCCCTTGGTCATTTGATATTTTAAATGCTCAATAATCGCCCCAAACAAATCTTTAGCCCCACATTCTTGAGGAATTTGAATGTAAACTACTGGAACAATGGGAGGCTGTCCTAGTTTTTGAATGGGTTTATGTCTCAAACGATAGGCATTACAAGCGATCGTTTTTCCCGTGCGAGATTCCCCCACTACCCGACAGGATTGCTTGGCTTGACGCTTCCCTTCCAACCAATTGTGCAATGCTTCCACATGGGAGAGGGTAACAACGGTTTTTCGGTTTAATCGTTGAATTTCAGCTTGTAACTTGTCGGGAGTTAATTGGAGATCCCCTAATTGTTCCGCAACTGCTTGTGCTTCTTGAGTCGTCATCATTTAAAATCCGTAATCTTCCTGTAACTCTTCGTAGTCAAATACTGGAACCTGTGGAGGTTCAGAAGGGGGATAAGATGAGGATAAATCAGCCTCTTCCGTTGCCAGTTCGGTTGTTTCAACCGATTTTGATGAAATAAATTGTTTTTCCTCCTTATATCGTTCCTTTTTCGATTTCTTGGCTTTGGGAAAGTTTTCGCGGTCGCGTATTTCCGACAAAATTGAACTATTACTCACCGTCTTCCCTGTGTCTCGCACTCGTTTACTACTTGTTTTCGCCTCATCTAAAGACATTTGTTCCGTCTCCAATTCCAACGCATAAGCACGAGTCAAGAAAACTTCCTTATTGCTTTCTTGTTGATAGACAAGAACAGTAGTAATATCTTTCGGGTCAAAACGCAAAATGACAGTTTCTCCGGCGTAACCTGCCAGATTTTCCCCCCGATAAATCAGATTTTCAAACTGAAGGTATCCCCCACGCTGTACTCTGCGCTTGGTCTGTTTCATCAAACAAATATCTAATTCCCGTTCAGAGATTAGATCAGGAGTGGCAATTAACCCTGAATCCCAACGTTGAAAACGAGTTTGGTCGCCCATTCTGGCATCGATTCGTTGATTATAGTTATCCACGAGATAACGAACCAACTTTTGCTCTAAATCCCTTAGTGTTAGACACGCTTCCTTTTCCGTTTCTTCTGGACGTTCCTGAACGTTTGAACCCGTATATCCAGGGAGAGTTGAGAAAAATTCTACATTGAAAGTTCCAAAGGGACGTTCAACGATTCCTCCCTCACTGGGGCGATCGCGTAAATGACAAACAAACCCCAATTGAACGGAAATCTGCTGAAGATGGTTAGAGCGAAAATCCTTACCTCCATCGGTGTAAAAATGCTCTGGTTTGCCATAAGTTCCCCAGTCCTCACTCAGTTGATATTCATGACTATAATGCTTCGATAGAATTGCATGGCGCAAAGCTAAAGCCACCACTTGAGAGCTTGGGGCATCAAAACCTAGATTAATACCAATAATGCAACGAGAATAAGTATCAATCACTGTTGTTAACCAAGGACGATCCAAGAGTTTCCCATACTTATCGACTAACAAAATATCAGCACGGGTATGGTCACACTGCCAGACATGGTTACTATATTCAACTGATAGATCCTGTCCTGCACGAGTTTTAACCGATAATTGCGTCCCTCGCCACCCTGGACTCCTGATGGTTTTCTTCTTCTCTTGTTTTTCAATTAAGGGCTGTAAAACTCGATAAACCGTCATGTGGGAAGGGGGATTAAGTCCCAACTCTTCTGCCTTTGCCTTAGTTTTTATATAAACTTGCTTTGGCGTTACACGACGACTTCCTTGATTGCCATTCTGATAGGTTTTGACAATAAACTGCTGTAATTGCTCCTCAATACGAAAAGTCCCTTTATCTGACCGCTTAGTAGGGACAATAGCCTCTAATCCTTCTTCCTCCCATTTTTCGACTAATCGCTGTACCGTTCGTTTCGATTTGCCTAATTTTTCGGCTGCTTCCCTAAGTCGTTGACCGTAGGTGATGCGCTGCCGAAGGCACTGCGAAGCAGACCGCAGGGTTCAAGCAACCTTTGAATGACTTCCATCTTCAGCGTTGCTTCACTTGACACCTCAGAGACGATTACATTCTCTTTATCATCCTGATGACTAACAACTGATGGGGAAGATGCAGACAAGTGTAGATTTTCTTCCATAAACAATGGTGTCTGATTAGTACATAACTGTTTATACAAGAATAGTGTACCATGCTTATTTCACTATGATGACAATTAATTTGTTAAAATTACTCAAGTCAATAAAAAAAGTGCCATTCAAGAAGATGACACTTAATTTGTTAAATTACTGGAAAATGACAGCTAATTTGTTAATCGGTTGAAAGATGAGTTTTTCGGGAAGTTGATCCTATGATGATGCTGTAGCGTTCATGGTATAAAGGTTTAAAGCATCTATGTCCTCGATGACATTAATTTGTTACCGATGACAAATAATTAGTTACTGTACACGAAAAGTTAGATAAAACAACAATTCTACAAGGGTTTCAAGGGTTTGAGGAATTGCTTGACTGTTATTTTTTACGCCCTTAATGACAGTTAAATAGCAGTTAAAAAATGACTGTCATTCAAGTTTTAGTTCTCAACTTGGAACATACTGTAAAGCTTTACGGCAAAATACAGTCTAGAGAACGGCTCTCCCGACATAATGAGGAAAAATGTTCGACTATGTTACAATTTTAAAGAAGATGGGTTACGACGGATTGATAATTTCTGGTTAAGTTTGAAGGTTTACTGCCATCTAACCCATCCTACATTAATTTATAAGTTTTGCTTATCATCACAAGTGCGGGAGAGCCAGAGTTTCTATCGCCTGTCGGATAATCGCCGTCTCACTCATTCCCACTTGTTGAGCGATCACTAGAGTTAGGATTAAGACGAAAGGCTTGAGTATGATCATCTATAGCACATTGGGGGTTTTGTAAGCTTTCATAAACAAACCCTCGATTATCGTAAGCGATAGCTAAGTTAGGATTGAGACGAAGAGCTTGATTATAATTTTCTATCGCTTTTTGGTAATTTTGTAACGCTTTATAAGCATTTCCTCGATCATTGTCAGCATCAGCATCTATCTCTTGATACATAATAAGTAACACCTCGATTATAGTAAGCCTCAGCTTATGATTGAATCGTAAGTAGAGAAAAAGCTTTTTTATCTGAGTTATCCTCTCAATCATATCTGTTAGATGTTGAAAACTAACTCAAGCCAAGAAAAAAGTTAGGCTAGACAGATTTTAGAGAAAAGTCGGGACTACCATTGACAAAACAGCTAGCTTGTGCTGCACGAACGATAACTACTTACGCTCGTCATTGCTACACTTGATAGAGAGAACAGATGCATTAAACGATTACTATGTTAGTAGAGTTAGCCTCTTTTAACACAGTTACTTTACCGATAATATTACTTTCTTTATAACCAGCATTTCTGAGCTTTTCTAGACATTCACTCGCCTTTGCTTGAGGAATTGAAGCTAAAAGTCCTCCTGAAGTCTGCGGATCGAATAGTAAGGAATATTGAGGAGAGTTAAAAAAGCGATCGCTACTCCTAATATAACTCGCAGCTTGTAAATTTTGAGGATGTAGAGAACTGATAAATCCTTGCTGAATGGTTTCTTTTGCTCCTGTTAATATAGGAATATTATCTAGATCTAAAAAAATTTCTACTGAAGAAGATTTTATCATTTCAACCAAATGACCTATCAAGCCAAATCCTGTAATATCTGTACAGGCAGTAGCACCACATTCTAACAAGATTTCTGAGGCTTTTTGATTGGACAGAAGCATCGATTCAACAGCATTGTCTATCCATCTTCCTTTAGCTTGATAGCGCATATCTGCCGCGAATAATGTCCCCGTTCCAATCGCTTTAGTTAAAATCAAGACATCTCCTGGTATCATCCCTTTTTTGGGTAATAACTTTCCAGGAGAAATCAACCCGTTACAAGACAGTCCAAAGGTTAATTCTTGTCCTTCTGTTGTATGTCCGCCGATAAGAGAGGTTTGTGATTGATTAAGGATTTTTATTGCGCCTGATAACAATTGATAGAGAGTTTCTTCCATTTTTTTATCTAAAGCATAAGGAATACTCGCCATTGCTAAAGCACTCTGAGGCGTTGCACCCATCGCGAAAATATCGCTCAAACAGTGATTAGTTGCAACTTGTCCAAAAACAAACGGATCGTTAATTAGACTGCGAAAAAAATCAACTGTTTGAACCAATAATTTATCATCTGGAACTTTAATAACAGCAGCATCATCTGGGTTATTTAATCCAATCATAATATCTTCATTCTGAGCAAAATTTAATCGGCTTAAAACCCTTTCCAAAACAATGCTACCTATTTTAGAACCGCATCCGGCGCAGCGCATAGAATTTGGAATAGATGCAGTTTGAGGCTGAACTGTTTGTAACGTCATAAGAGGTAAATCGCTCAATTTCTGCATAAATTTGCGATCTA
>JBGTNM010000030.1:0-2172 GCA_041743025.1 Microcystaceae cyanobacterium | reverse complement strand
TGAGTAGAAAAGCCGATGAACGGGAAGATTTAGCCGAGATATCCCGACAGCTTGCACAATTAAACAAAACTCTCAATCAGAAAAAACTCACAGTTCAAATTGTCAGTCAGTCTCCAATTTTAGCTCAGGCTGTTTTCGATTTGATTAATAGTCAAACTGAACTCAAGCAATTTTTTCAACTAAAATTTGATGCTATCCCCAAACCATTAACACAAACTGCACCGCAGCATTGTGCTAGCTTAAAATTAAGGCAAAATCTAGCCGATGCTACTGGTTTGCATCAGTATCTTGAATTAAGCTCTAAATGCGAGTATGCGATCGGCAGATCCCCCGA
Source organism: Microcystaceae cyanobacterium (assembly GCA_041743025.1). Lineage (GTDB taxonomy): Bacteria > Cyanobacteriota > Cyanobacteriia > Cyanobacteriales > Microcystaceae > JBGTNM01. The sequence goes on along the minus strand of JBGTNM010000030.1, from coordinate 1,838 downwards.
AGCCGATGTGAAAATTAATCCTCAGCTTTATCAGGGAGTCTCTTGGAATCATGCAGTAGTTCAGCCTTTAATAGAAGCAGGAAAGGCTATTCAATGGCAAATTGGCGATCGCCATAGTACCAACGGCACTTTTGTTAATGGAGAGCGGTTAACAGACTCTCGATTGCTCAACTCAGGAGATATTATTACCCTTGCCTGTCCCCAAGCTGGAGAAAACGTAGCGGAACTAGCTTTTACGCTCCGAATTGAACCACTCGATCTAGAAATAGATCGAGAATATTGGGATGTGGTGGATTGCGATCTATTGATGGTGGTGATAGACAGCAAACAGCAGCTAGCACTAGAAGTGCAAAACTTCGTGCAAAATCTCAACCAAACTTATATCTCTCGGCAGTATTTACTAGTAGATACCCCCGATCCCAAACAAGAGGAGGTGGCAAAGGTAGCGGAAAAAAATCTAAAAGCGATCGAAGTCTGGTTAAAAAATGATGTTTTAGAACCTAGGTTTGAATTAGTACCACTCTATCTCAAATCTTTTTATACAGAAGACGGTAACAATAACCTAGACCCTAAACAACAGAAAAAACAAGAACGATTTACCAAAATTCTTGGTGATCTCGTCAAACGTCAGCCAGAAAATATCCTTGCTAAACGGATCGCGGTTCAAGTTGTTCGTGCAGCAGAACCCGTCGAACCTTTTCTAGAACAGCAACAGCAAGAATTAGCCGAAAAGCTAGCTCAAGCACAGCAGGAATTAGCAGCCTTGTCAGAAATTAATCTTAAGGAAGTTAGTAAAAACGCGATCGTCGAAGCTAATCAAACTAAAGATAAGTTTTTTAAAGCAATCAAGTTAGACATGGCTCAATCTAAGGCTGCATTTGTAGATGTCTATAGTAAGAAAAGCGTCGTCTATCAGATTCAGAATTTTGCTGATAGTTTAAACCCCGTAGTTTTGAAGAAAAATGGACAGAAAATTATTCAGCTAAATGATGATTCCTCCGATTCTGATGATATTAATACAAGTCTTATCGGTTTTTGTACAGATTCACTGGAAAAGTGGGCAATAGAAGAATGGTACAAAGTCAGTCATGTCTACTGTAATGGTGGTTTGCATGGCTTACTAGACAGACTTAATGAAAAAACCAATGTTATTCCCGAAGTCCTCTCCCAATCCCCGTTTTCTCCTCCCGATGATATTAATTTGCAGGATAATTTTCTCCTCTCTTTTGCAGGAACTAATTGCGAAACCAGCCACAAGCAAAAGTCTCTCGGTGCATACATTATGAAGCAGCTAAGAAGCCAGATGATGCAGATTATGATGATGCTTACTTTGATACTGGGTTTTGTCGGTATTAAATCCAGTAAAAATCAAATGACCCAAGGCTTGTCTAATTACTTTAAACAATATCCTTGGCTGTTTGGCCTTTTTATTTTTGGAATTATTTTTCTTTTAGTCAGTGCTTACAATAGCGAGAACGATCTCAAGTTGGATGAGGCGGGCGTAAAACTCAAGAAAGATCTTTCTAGTTACTACCAATCTTTTGCTAAAAACTTACTAGATAAAGTTATTCAAAATCTGAACTTAAATCTAGAGTTAGAAGAAAACAAAATTACCGGTGGACTAGAAATTGCCAGCGATGCCTATAGCGATCGCTTAGTGGAAGTCGAAAAACAACAAATCCGAATTGAAAATAATTTAGAGCAATACAAAACTCAACAAAAAAGTTTGGCTACAGAATTATCTGAGTTTGAAAAACTCAAGCAAATGTAATTATCGATCAACCTCTCAATAAAAGTTAGCAGAATTTGTTTAATTTTAAACAATCGCCGAAATATTG
>JBGTNM010000029.1:0-12049 GCA_041743025.1 Microcystaceae cyanobacterium | reverse complement strand
CAGGGTTCAAGCGGCTCTTGATAACGGCTCCTACGAAACAGGCGTAGAAGTTCTTCTTTCTGATGGCTTCAGAGTTCTCTCTCAACGCGAACTCTACACCCATGTCACAGGAGGCAAAACCCTGGCTATCAAAATCGAGCGACGCGATAAAATCAACCCAATTTCCCTCAATGAAGCTCTATCTTGGTCAGAGGCTCAGTTCTATTGGAATGCTCGCTCTAACAACGTAGCTTTGGGACAGCGTACTTTTTCGGGTTGGAACCCCGATGGCAGTGTTGATTTTCGTCTGCGACTCTACGGTTGCGATCGCGAATATCAAGTTAAAACTGATAGTGAATTGGCTCAATCTTTCTGGCAGGAAATCCCCGTCGAGCAGTGGAGTCGCTACTGGGAACAATCTCTCTCGGAACTCCCCCCAGACCGCCATAGCACCTTTTACCTGATTATCGGCTTGTTGCTGCCGATTTACTCGAAATTACCCCTAGATAATCTGCGAATCTATCGCCTGCAAACTGACGAGGGACGGGTTCTCTTAGGCAGATATGTCTGTGAATCCGAAATCAACAGCGTGTATCGGAAATTCGGGTTATTAGCCCCTGATTCCCTTCTTCCTGCCGAGTTATGGGAGGCTTGTTATCGCCGCCATGAGATTCATCCGATTGGCTCGAACGGTGAGTGGAAGCTTCGGACTTCGAGGGTCGCTGGGCAGAGCCGCCTTGAGATCACTGGCGTTCACCAACGCGAACAGGTACAGGCACTAACTCGCTTGGGTTGCTTCACGGAAATCATCAACCACCAACTTCGGGTGTTTGTTCCCACCCTTGAGGCACAAGCGATCGCTATCATCGAAGCTCTCGGCAATTAACGCCTGATTTTTGGGGATTTGTTCAAACTTAAAAAAGAGTTAGCCGAACTTAAAGCCCAAATTGAGATGAGGGGAAGGCTTACGCCTTTTTAGGAGTGAAGTAATTTCTGGAGACATTTTCATGGTGACTTTCAAAACCCAAACCCGTACTTTTACCTTCGATAAGAAGAACTATCCTTCACTGATTATGCACGAGTTTTCATCTGAGACTTGGCACGACATCGGACTCAACGATTTGAGTCCAGATGAACAGGAAGGATTAGTTTACCTGCTTACCGAGTCGGGTTTAGCCGATCAGCCTGACTATAACCCCAATAACGTCCTGTTGGTCAAAGCGGCTGATGGCGTGTTATCGGAGGTGTACGGGCCGGGCATTTTCAGCGACGGCTCTAACATTGTTCTCAAAGTGGGAGCTAATCACTGTATCTTGACTCAAAAGGGCGATCGCCTGACCGTCGGCAACCTTCAAGGGAAGATCAGCGTTAGTAGTAAAGTAGATTCAGTAGGCGTTGAATATCCCCTCGCTCAAGTCAGCTTTATCTCCCCTGACAAAGAAATTTTCAAGGTGCGAATTGCTCTTGATGGTAAGAATGAGGAGGTTACTGTCGGCAATCTGGAAGCTGCCATCCTCAGCGAGGAAAGCCTCCTACCCTATCTCGCTCCGATTCCGGCTCCTGTCCTGAAAATGCACGAGCTGGGCATTGGTGAGTGGGAAGTTCGGGCTATTTCTAGCAATGAAGGCGAGTATGGTATCTCTCACAAACTGCACCTATCTACGGGTCAGGTAGTGTGGGCGCGAGGTAATAGCCAGATTGTCTTGGAAAACGGCTATCAAATGAAGCCAGGAACACCGCTCACCCTCGTCGTTACTTCGATTGAAGAATTTGGCGATGGCAAGTATCGAGTGGAGAATGCCCTGCGCGAACGTTTGCCTCGTCTGACCGGCAGCACTCAATCCGCCGAAGTCAAGACTCTCGAAGCTCAGGTCAAACCTGTTGCTGTTCCCGAAAACGAGGAGCTTGACGGCGTTAACCTCGACGAGATTAGCTTCGTGCGATCCGTTGATTCCACAACTGTAAGTTTAGGGTTGATCGATTATTATGAAATCGATGCCCAATGCCCACAGGTAGGAATCAGTCACAACTTTAAGTTCATGTAGGACTTGAAAGTGGCTAACTTACTCTCAATGATGGTGAAATTCCATCCTCGGTAGCATCCCGATGAAAGCGTGACCCACATCAGAGATTGACAACCTATCTGATGCGGTGCATGGGTCAAAAGGTGGTAACTGGTAGCCTAAACTGGAACCCCATCTAGCAAAGCTAAACAGGGTTACGCAAGAAACTTACGTGAGAACAGTCGTTATCTCGAAGTAGCCAAAAGGCTGATAGGCTACGCCCAAAAGGGTAAAGGTGAAATGAGTAATAGAGTGAAGCTTCTATTACTGATGCTCTCTAAGTAACTCGGCTGAAAGTAAGAACCTAAATTTAGCGTCAAATTGAGAGTAGGAACGGAGTAACCCCTAATTTAACTCTTGAGTAGGTCGATATTCAAGTAGGAAGTCATCCGTATGTCATTAGGGGAAAGATCTACACAAAAGCAAATGCCAGTAGGAAAGCTATTGGATACGCTGACGGTGTAGCGGCTATCTGGAAGATGGAGTTTTAAGTAGTGGTAAATAAGTCATGAGCCTTAGTTGGTATGAATGGAAAACAATTCCCTGGAGAGAGATCGAAAGGAATGTTTTCAAGCTACAAAAAAGAATCTATCTAGCCTCTAGCAGTGGCAATGTCAAGCTAGTCCACAGACTACAACGTTTGCTAATTAAATCTAGGTCGGCAAAACTGTTGGCAGTCAGACGAGTAACCCAAGATAACAGGGGACGCAAAACAGCAGGAATAGATGGAAAAACTGCCCTAACAGAGAAAGAAAGATTAGAAATGGCTTTCAATCTCAAACTGGGCAATAAAGCCAAGCCTACCCGCCGAGTATGGATTCCCAAACCGGGAAAAGCTGAAAAACGACCCCTAGGTATTCCTACTATCGAAGACAGGGCAACTCAAGCCTTGGTAAAAATGGCTATGGAACCTGAATGGGAAAGCAAGTTTGAAAACAACAGTTACGGGTTTAGACGAGGAAGAAGTTGTCATGATGCTATTGAAGCAATATTCACGGGAATTAGGCAACAGCCTAAATATGTGCTGGATGCCGACATTTCTCAATGCTTCGATAAAATCAATCATCAAGCTTTGCTGTCAAAACTTAATACTTATGCAACGCTGCGTAGGCAGATTAAAGCATGGCTAAAAGCGGGTGTAATTGATGAAGATACATTCTCTCAAACCACAGAAGGAACGCCTCAAGGCGGGTGCTTATCCCCTCTTTTGGCTAACATAGCCTTACAGGGATTAGAGGATGAAATAAAAGTGAAAATGCTTCCTTACTTTCCCAAAGGAGGAAGCATAAAAACCAAACTTAAAAGTTTATCAATTATCCGTTATGCTGATGACTTTTTAGTAATGCATAAAGAGATTGAGGTGATTAAGCAATGCCTAGAATTGATTCAATCTTGGCTAACTAAAATGGGATTAGAACTCAAGAAATCCAAGACTAGAATTTGTCATACCCTTGATAAATTTAATGGAGAAAAGCCAGGGTTTAACTTTCTAGGGTTTAACATCCGACAATACAAAGTGGGAAAATACCACTCTGGAAGATTATCAAATGGTAAATTACTTGGATTTAAAACGATCATCAAACCTAGTAAAGAATCCATCAGAAACCACTACAACACAATCCGAAATCTAGTCCAAGCAATGGTTGGAGCAACTCAGGAATCTGTTATCAGAAAACTGAATCCAATCATTAAAGGTTGGTCTAGGTATTATAGTACGGTAGTGTCTAAAAAGGTGTTTGAAGGACTCAGTAATCTGGTTCACAAAATCCTATGGGAATGGGCTAATAAACGCCATCCTCATAAAGGAAAAAAATGGATTAAAAGAAAATACTTCCGCACACATGGAAGTTTTAACTGGAGATTCATGACATCAGAAGGAATGTTTCTAATTAGACATTCTGACCACAAAATAATCAGACATACAAAGGTTAAAGGTGATAAGAGTCCCTATGATGGCAACTATGCTTATTGGGGATCTCGAATGGGTAAACACCCCTTACTAGCACCCAGAAAAGCCGAGCTTCTAAAAAGACAAAAAGGCAAATGTACGGAATGTGGAGGAAGCTTTAAGGATGGTGACATCTTAGAAGTGCATCATAAGGATAGAAATCACGGAAATAACCAAGCGAATAATGTCCAATTGGTACATGGTCACTGTCACGACAAAATCCACAAAGCTAAAGGTATGAATGTCAAGCACCAGATATCTGAGGAGCCGTATGAGTAGAAATGCTCAAGTACGGTTCTGGAGACGAGTATAAGTAGTGATACTTATGCTTAGTTTAATTGATCTCTCAAATAGAAAAATCCTCGCTCTGAAAAGAGCGAGGATTTTTTTCTGGGCCCGGAGCGGTCTGCCGACCGTTTTTTCCTTGAGCCGATTCGCTTCACAACGGCTCGAAATTAACTCAATTCGCTACACCTTGGAGTTCATTACCATGATTGACCAAATTAACGACGTTATGTTCCCTACTTTGCTGTTTCTCCTTATTTACAGCTTTCTTTGGGAATTCGTTCCCGACCTTCCCCGTCAGGAACCCGCCGACCCCACCCCCGCTATTAAAGAGGCTTTCTCAGAGGCTTTTGACCCTGAGCCTAGGACTGAACCAGAGTGGCTCTCTCCGGCTTCTGAGTCGCTTCCTAGCACAATTCGCGCCCTACGCCAGTATATTCGCGAGTACAACTTGCAGGAACTCATCAAGCAACGTACTGGCAAAACCGTTTCTCAATGCGTTAAGGAGGAATTGATCGCCGCTTTAGTTTAGGGCAGTAGGTAATTTTTGCCTGACGGCAATTTAGTAAGTGGCAGTGGGAAGCCGTATAAACCACCTCTGTTTCTGATAGATCGATAGGTTTGAGGAGTTCCTTTTCCTCCTCAAACCCCTATCGTCAAACAAATAAAACAATAGAGAAAGGCTCTAGAGAGTAAGTTGCTGGGTTGCTGGCTTCTCTATATCCCCCTTAAAACCTAGACATTTCTCGTTCCCGCCTTTCCTTGTGGGCAGTCTCAGAGACTGCCAGTGCAGCCAAGGAAAGACGGGAACTGTTAGGGACTCCAGTCGGCTAACTGCACCAAGCCAATTGGAGTCTCCAACAGGGAAATGTTGGCCGTCCTTTTTGGGCACAAATGTTAGCCGTTTGAGCTAAACTTAACGACAATCCCCACCAATCCCCCACCAACCAGCCAATTGGCAACAGCTTTCCCCCCACTAACTATTGATCGCCTTTGGCTAATGATCATAATCATTTGACCTGCTGTCGCAGGGTATTTAGTGACAGTCTTTTGGATAATTTGATGAAATATCAACCTTTAGAGCTTTCAAAGGGCATGACATGGTGCTATGTTGCACTATTTCTCATTCTCGTCTGTTTTCTTTAATTTTTTGGTGATTTTATGCTCGATTCCTTTTCTTCTGCTAAAACCAAGCAAATTGCCAGAGCTATTGGGCAATATCTCAACCAACCTGTCTTTGACTCCCACTCTCGAACGATTTGGCATCCTGCTAGCTTCTGGTTTTTTTATCAACTTGAGTTACTAGAACGGTGCTGGCACAAAGACCTCAAATCGGCCAACCGCCGCTAACTTTGCCCAAACCTCTGCTTCAGTTAAGGCGATCGCTCTTTGGCTTTTTGGCAAAGCGATCGCCTGTTTTTTTGCCCGACAGCCAGCGTAAAAGCTTTGGACGACCGCCTTTCTAGCTGCTGACGCAGTTTTTGGCAGTGACCTCGATTGGGAGTCCGATTATGCTCTGTGGATTTGCTGCCGAAACCGCCCTTCAGAATCTCGTGAGTCAACATCGGAGGCTAAAGCCTCTTCGCTTTAACACCCTTCAGGTGCTGGAAGTGGCTCGTTCTCATCCCATCGGCTTGAAGCGCTTAGAAGCTGCCGAGCCGCACCTAAAAGCTCAATACGGCATTCCTCTCAAAAACGGGAAAATTCATCTGATTTGGGAATCCGTTCCGGCATCGGTTTTACTTGATTACGTTCTCGCTGTGGATGTGGCTTTTGGTTTTTTGGGCTGGAACTATGCCCTTGATGTGACGACTAATCCGCAAGCGGTTGATGAGAAATATCGCAAGCTCAAGAAATTACGCCCTCTCTTTGAGCGCCTGGAAATCGAACGAGTTGGCGTTTGCTTGCTACAATCGAACGTGATTGATTGCGCCAGGTTCTTTAGCCATTTGCCTCGCCATGAACTTTTCAGTTTCTCTCTCTAGTTTCCGTCAAACTTTATCGGATGAGATCTTTTCGGCTCAAGAGTTTTTGATGGAACACTACGGTTCTTTTGACGAGCAAGGCAATTTCACCGCGACCCGTCCCGTTCCGTTGTGGGTCAATCAAACTTTTCGAGCTATGGGCCAATTGGCTTTGTTCGTGAAGAGCAAGTGAAGACCCACTTTTTCCCGATTTCTAGCCCCCCAAGCTTGGGGGGCTTTTTTTTTCGGCTAACCTTTGCTATCTTAGGAAAAATTCCCCCACTCAGATAGCCCAAAGCTCCCCCCACATTAGCTTGGGCGAGTTCATTTGTTCCTTTCTCGGTTGAATCCGAGAAAGAAGAGTCATATTTACTCAAAAATCAATTTCAATCGGGGGTTTGCCCGGGTTGAGTCGGGACAAGCGATACTCTTGTTCTTCCCGTCGCCTATCTTCTTCATCTTGGGCTTGGCGTTCTGCTTCTATCTCTTCGGGAGTCTTGTACTCCTGGAACGGCAAGTCAAAATAATCAATCAGTCCTTCGGAAAGTGCTTCGGCATCAGATAGCCCACTCATCATCAATGCTCGGTCTTCTGGGTGTAAATCTTGTCTCATTTTAGTACATTTCTACTGACTTAATTTTTTCCTATGGTAGCTCAATCTCAGGGATTGGTGGTTTCCCATTTCGATACTAAAACCGGAAAACCTCTCGACATCTCAGAAACTTTTAACAATACCGTCGCGCAATACTTATTTCCTGATACGACTTTCTCATTGGGGACTGTCTACGATAAAACGACTCCAGAGGAATTACAACGATTTTCGGATAAGTCCCTACAATTTGCCAACGGAACTAAGTTTTATTTCGCCGATACTCCTGTTCGTGACCAACTCTTTCCCACTGCCTCAGACGGTGCTGCCTACGGTTCTTTACCCCTTACTCCCTGCCTCAACTTCACTGAAGTCCCTAACGTGCGAGTGCTAGTGATTAATGATGAAACCGGAGAAAATGGCATCGAACTCGACCTCGAAGAAGCCAAGAAGTTGGTGGGCGACTGTTGGTGTCGTATCTCTCCGCTGCTGCACGAACAGGTGGGCGGACAAGAAAACACCCCTTTTCAGTTCAGGATGGGCATTCGTCCCCAGAAAAACAGTCCCGTTGCTCGTATTGCTAAAGGGACTTTCTGTCCCACTGACTTGAGCGCCCTTGGCGAGGGCTATGATTTGGTTCTGGCCACTTCAGCTTTCAAGGGACGTAAAGGAGTAGATTCAAGAGCGATCGCTCCGGGAACTCATACGCTCACCTTGGGACTAGGACTCAAATCCCACGCCTATTACGGCACTCACAGCCTCGGCCCTCAAGTGCTGGTTAATTTTCCCCAGGGCGTGGCAGTTGATATTTTGCCAAAACAACAGCAAGCCTTAGAAAAACTGGAGATTTTAGCGCAAGATCAATTGGCTCTGGTTGAAGATTATCTGCAAACTACCCAACAAAGGTATCAATATCGCCTGTTAGGGGAATTAGAAATTGACCCGACGGCGAGCAGCGACGACCTCGATGCCCTGATGGAACTGGTCGAACAAAGCAACTCCCAAGCCATCTACCAACTGCTCAAGCAAGACAACCACCGCCAGTTATTAGAGCATCCCAAAGTAGTAGCTGCTCTCAACGACCATCTCCAGACTCGCTATCGAGAATTGGCGACAGGGCGCTTCGTTAAGTTCAAGGGGGCTTTGCTCCAACCCCACGCTGATTTAAAGGAAAACGAATTTTGTGACCCTACTCTCCCTAATGGCGAAAAAGTCATCGTCACCCGCAGTCCTTTGGTCAACTCCAATGGGGTCATTACCCTTATCAATCGCCACATAAGCGAGGTCGCTCACCTGCAAGGGGTGGCTTGGATGAACCCAAAAACCGCCGCTACCTACTTACAAGGGGACTTTGACGGCGATCGCGTCGCTTATGCCCTGGCACGGGAGTACCCTACCCTCGCCGCCGAAGTAGAAGCCAAGCACCAAGTTGACCAACGTTATGCCGATGTGGTCAAACAAGCCAAAATTCCCTATACAGGTAGCTTCGAGGAAATTGCCCTTTCCGCTAAAAATAACCAAATTGGTTTGATTGCCTACCAAGTGATGGGCGCGATCGCCTTAGAACAGGAAATTTCGGCTCTGCCAGAACCGGAAAAACAACCCTATTTACAGCAGTTTTCTGACTATTTTGCTTCCCTTTGGCGGCAAGACAAGAAAACAGGAGAGAGGCGCTTATCATCCTCTCTGGAAGGTTATGAAGCCTTCGTGACTGAATTGTCAGCTTTGGCTCAATCACAGGGCAGTACAGAACAGAAGCTAGAATTTGTCCGGCAAATGCTCCATGATACCGTGAGTGAACTAGGCTCGGAGCTACAAGTGGCCGTAGATGGGCCTAAGTCTGCCCTGCGCCCTAACCCAGATGTGCTCAATGCTTGCCAAGCACTTACTCGTTACCGTGAAGTGGGTTGGCTTAAAGATTACAAGGCTCCTGAGACTTACCGCGATCGCCCTCTGTCTAGCACTAACTACTCTCCCGTTGACCTCTTGGTACGACCTGTTAATCAGATTTGGCAGGATTATTCCCTCTCTCCTCGCCAGTCCCACCAGTTCCAAGGGTTGTTTGCTGATGTTCCCTGTACTCCTCAAGACTTGGAATGGGCAGAAACCGTCAAAACTGAGTACAATCGCCTCAATGCCCGTGCTTTTCGCCTTAAAGAAGAATACGCCGAAGCTCCCGGCCCCAGGCTTATCCTGACGACTCCTAAAGGCCACCAACTCACCGTCATCCACACCCTAGACTCGAACCATCCTCAAACATATACTCTCGACTCGATGGACATCGGTATTCGGAGAAATGAGGGAAAAAGAGCCTCACATCCTGAACTTAAGTACATGGTGACGGCTCGTGTGTCAGGAGAAGTCAATGCAAGGGGACAGCCCCTCTACAAACGGATTGGCTATCTTTCGACAACATCCGCCTTAGAACGCGGTTCTGCGATCAATACCTTAATCGCCCACTCAGATAATCATCAAGCTGACCTAAAAACCCGACAAGTCGAAGTTTCCCCTGGCGTAACTCCTAACCAAATCCAGGCGGCTTTTACTCAAGTGCGAACTTTCGCTCAAGATACTTATACTCAAATCCCTCCCGAACAGAAATTAAGTAAAGCGGCGGCTCTCTGGGAAGTTACCCATCGCCGCCAAAATAAGCTGAAAAACGAGCAGGGCGAGATGAAGGAGGAACAGGCACAACGCTATAACAAGGCGAATGCCGCTTTTGCCCTTTTTTCTGACGAAATTGCCACTCAATTAAACCAGCTACAGTTTAAGCAATTTAAGGTAGCAGGCATTGCCACTCCCGCTAACGAGTACGGCAGTCCTCCCCTCGGTCATAGCATTCCTTTTCTCATCGACCTCGAAACCAAACCCTATCACCCCGACTACGGCTCTCGTTCAATTTGTGTGGAAGGGCAAGTTCTCGGCTATCTGGGCGAAGATGAGGCCCAGTTGCCGATTGGTGCAACTGGCAGGGCAACCTTTTCGGGAGAATTGGCTAAAACCTTAACCGCTACCCTCTCCGACGGACAGTCTTTTAAGGTGGGACTGCTCAAAAATTATGCCTATGCTGATAGACCTTTTTCGGATACGGCGGCTGAGTTAGAAGTCACCTTTATCACTCCCAAAGGCAGGCACAAGCCCGTCCCCGCCCTGCGCTATCAGGGGCAATTATTAGGAGAAGTGCGAGATAAAAGCGCGATCGCTCTTCTTCAGTCACAAGGGTTACATCGCTCTGGTACTCAATTCTCGGCGACACTCCATCGGCAGATATATGGTTCGGTGGCCATTGCTAACGTTGACCCCACGACGATTGAATATGGCGAAGTTTTTTTAACTGAGAAAGCTTTACTGCCCAAGCAATTAGGAACTCTCAAACTCAGGGATACCCTCTGGGCAATCGAAGGCGAGCGGGAAAAACCCTCTCTGCGCTTCGCGGTTGACCATCGGCAATTGAAGGCACTGGAGACTTACTTCCCACAGAACCAAGTTCCCTACACCCTGGCAACTGAAGGCGGCGATGTGGGTCAAGAATATGGATTGGGCTACAGCGTAGTAAGGGTCGAACGAGATGCCCTATCTCAGTCGCTTGAGTCAGCTTTATCCCAGAAGTTCGGCTCTCCTATGACGGCAGATGACTACCAGCAACGCCTGGCCCAGATTGAAGCCTCTCAAAACACTTTTAAAACCTCTCAAGAGCCTCCTGCTGTTCAGGCTACTGCTTCACTGCCGATTGTTGGCCAGCCAATCGCCATGAATTACCCTCTCCGACTGCACGGCAAACCCAACTCCCTCCCCGTCACCACCACGATTGAAGCCATGCGGGGTCACGGTCGCACCCATACGACTAGAGGCTACGAACCGTACAAAGCTTATGGCTTTACTCAGGGAGATTTAGCCCTTGCCGTCAGTGGTGACTCTCAAGTGCTATTTCGGGTGGGGAGACAATACCTGATTACTCCAGGAATGGTAGCTGACCCCAATTATCAAGCACAATGGGCTAACAGCGAAAAGCACTCTGCTCATTACTTGAGCGAATTAGCGGCTCAATATGGCGACAAGCTCTGGGGCTTGAAAATGGAACCCCTTGGCGACTATCGAAACGGGCGGGTTTGGGATTTTCAAACGGGAGTGGATTTGACCGACCGACTGTTGAGCAGCGATCGCTCGTCTAACCCGGTCGCTGCTATCGACGCGGGAGGGGCTTCTCAGACTTTTTCTGACTATTTAGCGATTAAATACGGCAAACAAATCGATTCGTTTCCTTGTCAATATGACTTTTTTGGGGACGAAGAATTTCCCGCTCATTTAGTGAGTTATTTACCAGCGTTTGAGCAAACTTACTATCGAATTACTGGATTAAATTTAGAGCAATTGCGCGAACTCTATGACTCTGAAACTGAGCATTCCTTTATGTGTCAGGAGTGTTCTGGTACTCGTCATGTCGAACCTGCACTTTTCGTTAAATGGCAGTTTGAGAAGGAAGAGCAAGCTCTAGCTATGGCTAGGGAATTAGGCATTCCCTTTTTTTGCAGCGATCCTTTGGTTATTGGCTTTCCTTTAGCCGATTTGGAGGAATACGTTCAGCTATCGAATGAGCAAACTTCTGATGGCTCTGTCTTGGCTCAATTAAGAGCGATTCAAGGCGATCGCTCTGCACTACGCCAATCCGTTGAGCCAGAAGCTTCTGTCAATGGTCATTCCCACAACCCAATCCCCAATGACCCCTATCAACTTCAAGCGCAACGAACAGCCCTTGTCGCTCCTATTGTCAAAGATTATCTCACTCTGGCTCAAACCCACCATCATCAAGGGCAAAAGTATGCCGCTACTTGGGATGCTCATTCTCAAACGCTTTCCCTGCTCGACAAGCACTCAGCTACCCTCAAACTCGTTGCCCAGCAAGAAAATAGCCAATGGCACTCTCAACCGATTCCCTTGTCTGACCCCACGCAACCTAACCTCAGTCAAGCCGATGTTGACCATTTTCAATCTCTCGCTCCGAAAATTGCCGAGAAACTCGCTCAACGGCAACAGCAATATCGGACAATCTACGAATCGGCTAAAGACTTCATTCAAGCGTCTCATGGGCAAGCTCCCGCCGATATTGACGTTAAAATCGCTATTTCTGTCTTAAATCAAACTAACGACCCTCAAAAAGCGATTCAGGTTCTCTCGGTGTCTGATACAGCACGAGACTGGAAACAATCTTTGCCTCCCCATC
>JBGTNM010000028.1:0-1547 GCA_041743025.1 Microcystaceae cyanobacterium | reverse complement strand
ATCTAGTCCCTTATCCTTCTCTTTTCGTCTCTGCTGAAGTTGAGTTTGTTGAGATTGTTGTGGTGGCTGTTGATTGTTAAGTTCAACTATGTCCTTAACTTCTAATTGAGAGAGATCATTTTTTAAAATACTAAAGTCATTAGCTCCCTGTTTTTCGGCTTTGAAAGCTGGATTCTGTTGCTGGGGCTGTAAATTCTTGCGGTCTATGCTAAGAATCTGCTTAGTATCTTGAACTTGAAGTTGAGCCTTATATGTATTGTTTTCATATCCACTGATATCGTTACCAAGATTTTTGCCTTTGGTCATGATCGTATCTATAACTGCCCGAATGAAGAACTTTTTCTCTTGGCCTTTTTCTTGTGGTCGCTCGGACTGGCTTTTTACCAATTCAACTGCTTTAATAAATCTATCTTTAATGATTGACGAAACACTCGGTTTATCTGCTTGAGGCACGGGTTGCTCAAGTGATTTCTTCCGCTCGGATAACCGTTCAAGCTGAGTGATTACTGCACTTTGTTGAGTCTGAGGCTTTTGTTCTTCTAACCCAAACTTGGTGAAGTATTGAGACAGGTATTGCTGTTTGAGTTGCTGTTTGTACTCATCAATGTTTTGTCCCTGAGATAATAATTTTCCTAACTCTTGCTGCGGTGGCTGTACTTGCTGCTGGCGGTCAGAAGAATCAACCACTAAACTAACTTTATCTTTATCTTTCGCCTCACTTAACACACGAGAAATCCTAGCAGCCATCATATTGCCTGACATGCCCCAAGGATTAATTTCTTTAATTTTTTCTAGTGTGGAAGATTTGCTTTGTTCCATTGCTTTTATCGCCTATAGAGCAGAATTTGACTATTTTGAATTAGCAAAAGCTGACATTAATTATAACTCGATATCGCGTGAAGGGGGTTGACGTTTTTGACGATTAGGAGGAGATTGAGTAGAGGATAATTGATGGGGGGAAAATTTACCTAGTTGTGACCTGAGCAGATTTGGATTTGAATTAATTGGTGGCAATCTTTCACCCTCATTTAAACTCTTAGCCATCTGAATAAAAGTAGTTTTTTCTTCTGGAGAAATTTCCCAGACTTTAATTTTCCCAGACATACGCTCATTCTGGTAATTGTCTATTTTTACTATCAGGTCTTGATTTTCCTTAAAAGAATTAGTATCTCGGCGGTAAACCATCAAAGAGGTGTTATTTGACAAAAAAGTATATGCCTGACTGTGATAAATTCTGCTGCCATCACTTTGTGTTGTTCCATACTCACTCATAAGTTCTTTGATAGTGCGTCCCATATATCCACGTTCTTGTGCATGTTCTTTTTGTTTAACCTGGGATTTGGGCTTTGTTTTTGAGCCAGAATGGTTATCAGGATAAGAACTGGCATTATATTTATTTGTATATTCAGATGAAACACAACTACTAGATTGCTGTTGACGAGAATTGCCATATTCTAACTGTACTCTTTTGGCAATTAACTTGAGATTATTCATATCTCCTTCACTCAGTTTCATGATCTGAGCTTCGTTATTAGTAGTATCAATCT
>JBGTNM010000027.1:0-1573 GCA_041743025.1 Microcystaceae cyanobacterium | reverse complement strand
AGGTAAGTTGCTTGAGTTGGGAAACCTGCCATAAGGCGAGGGGTTTGGCTTGTTCTATCGCTTCAACCCAAGCCGCCTCTCCCTTAGCCGCAATCAGGTCATCTGCACCCTTGTATTGTTTTGTCCAAGTGGCGATGTAGCACTGACAGCCCCGTGCTTCTAGCAGCTTTGCCGTCGTGTTGATGGCAGCGTTAACGTTACGGATCGTCTTGGGTTTGGTGTCCTGATCCTGGCGTGGGGACATAAAAAGCTACAAGCTAGATTTTATCTGGGATACAGCCCGTCGTCCTCGTCGATAATAAGCGCATTTTCCAGGGCTTAATTGCATCAAGGCTTGGGATTCAACAGTGAATAATTCGCAAGACTCAACCCAATCTTTTCCATGAAGACCGATATAAAAATTACTATGTCTTCGTTGTATCTTCTTATTTTTCTTAACTCTTCCCACATATTTTGCTAATCCTTTATTCTTAATTATTTGCCCAGAAAATGTTGCCATTGAATAGGCTAAAGTAATTAATAAGATTAAAGAAATAAGGCGATGTCCTGTCAACTTTGTTCTTTCTAAATCGTAACCACCTTTCTTAAAGTCCCGAAACATCTCCTCAATCCCAAATCTCTTTTTATAAGCATCAATAGTCTCATTAAGACTTGAAAGATTTGTGATAATGAACCAGGCTTCTTCTGTTGCCATCCCCCTGTATTTTCCTTTCCATTTACCAACTACATTACCTCTATTAAATCCGCCAGTTTTTGTGACTTTAACTCCTTGATAAAATAAAGACATTCCTGGAGATAAACCTAAATTATTCAAGGTAATCCAAATTTCATCTTCTACTTCAATATAGGTGATTTTCTTCAATCGCAGTGCATAATAAACATTTTTTTGTCTATTTAACTCAGAGGCTAGTTCAACTGAACAAAATTCTCTATCTCCTAAGACAACCGTTTTGTACTCCTTAAGCCAAGGCAATACCCGATTCAATATAGTTTTTTGAGTTTCTGAATTACTACTGCCTGTATGATCTAGCAACTCAAAATATAAGGGGATTCCTCTGTTATCAATTATCAGACTCACCATCAAGATATTAATTAAGCCCCATTGGGTTCTATCTATGACAATAGGTAAGACATCCCCTGGACTAAATGATTGCTTTAACCACTGTTTTATCAGAGGTATCCATATTCCTTCAATCGTTAAACAAGGTATCTCCAAAAATCGCTTTAACTTTTTTCTCCGACTCTCAAATAAAATTGGACTAGGGAAATAACTCGCTAACTCTTCTAACCGAATTTTCCGATGTGCTTGAATTAATTGTACCCTAATTAACAGTATTAAATATTCTGATTTTTTCAGGTACGTTGTTAAATGGTTGTTATAGATTTCTGGTAACATTTTAGGTCTGGCCTGCGATCGCTAAAAAAGAGCATTTTCTTTCTACCACATTTGGCTTTTTTCGTCATCTGGTAAGGTTTTCGGGGTTTCATGTCCCCACGCCAGGATCTTTTTACTGACAAAAGCGGTTGCCCGACTCAAAGGCAAACAGTATGTCGATTTAATGACAGCATCTGC
>JBGTNM010000026.1:0-7229 GCA_041743025.1 Microcystaceae cyanobacterium | reverse complement strand
TATCGAGCATGGCAACATCGGCACCATTCATTGCAAAAACTTCTGATATTGCCCGTCCAATCCCTCGGGCCGCTCCAGTGACGAATGCGACTTTTCCAGCTAAGGGAAGCATATTTGAAGGTTGAGGCTGGGCATTGGGCTGAGTGAGAGCTTGCGCCGTTGCTTGCTTGCTTTGCAAGGGCGATAGTTCTGTTCCCAATGCCATTCCGGTTGCAGCCAGGGCAGCACCTTTGATCAATCCACGACGCGAACGATTTAGCTTCTTCATTGTTTGCTCCTCATAAACTCTGAGGACAGCTTATCGAAGTTGCTATTCGGGAAAATTGTAAAATCTTGCTTAGCTTGCCACCTGCTTGAAGAAGCCTTTGGGCGGAATGCCGACGACTCGCTTAAAAGCTTTGGTGAAATGCGCTTGGTCGTAGAAGCCGACCTGCAACCCGATATCCGTCAGATCTGGTTTACCCGCGATCGCAATCAGTTTCTTGGCACGCTCGACTCGGTTTTGCAATAGATATTGATGTGGGGAAAGTCCCAACGAATTTTTGAACAGACGCGCAAAGTGAAATGCGCTCAGGTTCATCTGTTCGGCTAAGTCAACTAAGCTTAACTCCTCACTTAGATGTTCATGGACGTACTCGATAATCTGCTTTAGCTGCTGCGATGAAAGTTTTCCAGAAGGTTTCCGCAGTTTTTGAGGGCGATTGCTGTGATGCTCAATCAGATGGAGGGCAAAGGCAACTGCAAGCGATTCACCATAAAGCGCGCCACAATAGCTTCCAGACGCTAATTCGGTTTTGAAGCGACGAGTAAAGTCAGAAATCATTATGTCAGCTTCACCTCGACGGGTGAGGAAGCTGATGTTTTCTGAGGCACCCGTACCTTGAAACGCTTGGTGAACAAATTTGGGGTCAAGGGCGATCGCCAGAAACTCAAAGTTCCCCCACCATCGGGGAAAGTTGACATCTCCATGTGTCTGTAAGCAAAAATCACCTAGGTTCAAAGTCGTTTGTCGCCAACGCCTGCCCTCTTTCCATTCGTAGTGAACAGGTTGACCAATGTTGACTGCCAAACGATGTCCATCGATATAGTGTTCGGGCAGTTCAAGCGATGAAATTCGGTGAAATTCAACAGTGATTCCCTGCCAACCTGCATTCGCGCTCGAAAACAACACGCTTCCATCAGGAGCAGCCGGAAAGACATCTCCAGTTTGACTGTTAACAAGATGAATCCTGCTATCTGACATTGGCACTAAGAAGTGATTTTAAGAATAGTTTGGATTGAAATCACTCTACAGGCAACCTTCTGATTACTGTT
The DNA here is from genome assembly GCA_041743025.1 of Microcystaceae cyanobacterium. Taxonomy (GTDB): domain Bacteria; phylum Cyanobacteriota; class Cyanobacteriia; order Cyanobacteriales; family Microcystaceae; genus JBGTNM01. The sequence goes on along the minus strand of JBGTNM010000026.1, from coordinate 5,915 downwards.
CCTATATAGAACGAGAAGCTGCCTAACTATTTATTATACTGAAACTTTCCGTATATTTACCCCATAGAGGATGATATCAAGAAACTTTCTCTTTCTGTCTATCACTCCTCAAAGAGAGAGAAATCTAGATAAATTGAGGATATCTCCGAATGATATCCCGACGAATTCCAGATACCCCCCCATATTAGGGGGTTATCCCGATATTTGCTCTAGCTTCTTCATATTTTGTAACAGGGAATTGCCTCCTTAAAAGCTGCTTGATGTTCTTAGAGAAAAGCTGGCGGCTTCAAGATAGATTAACGCCATATTATTTTTATACAAAATTGCTTTAAGATTTACTTGATAAACAACCTCTTAGAAAATGACTGTAGATTCTCTTTTTGAACAACTCAAACACAAAAACCCTCATTTACGAGAACGCGCCATGCTAGAACTAGCAGAGAACCGCGATGAGACGACGATTCCGCGACTGATGGACATTTTGGCAGAAGAAGATATCACCTATCGGCGCTCAGCCGTTAAAGCGTTGGGGGTTATCGGTTGTGAGGCTGTTCCTTTCTTAGTAGTCGGCTTAGGTAATAGTGACAATGCTACCATTCGAGCCAGTTGTACTAAAGCACTGGCGCAAGTAGCCGTCAATCATCCCGATATTCCTTTTCCTAGCGAAGGCATTGAGGGATTAAACGCGGCAATAAGCGACTCCGATCCAGTTGTTCATATTGCAGCAGTGATGGCTTTAGGCGCGATCGGCTCTCCTGCGTTAGACTATTTGATAGAAGCTCTGAAAACGACTAATAATTTAGCGATCGCTGTGGCCATTATTAACGCGCTCGGTTCGAGTGGAGACAGTCGCGCCGAAGAAATCTTAGCCGCTTTAGCCAGTGATGAATCTGCCGATCCTTATGTTCGTGAATCAGCCACGAGTGCGCTATCTCGTTTAGATATGATGATTAACTTTCACCGATAAATTGACGCATGGCAAAATCCGATCCCAATCGCCTTTTGCGACAGTTGCCGTTTGCTGTTGGGGGAGTGGGGGGAATTTTATTACTCGTCAACCGTTTGGCAACGTCTCAGTTAACTGATTCTCAAGCGCGTTCCGATGCGCTAGGCGTGATTCTCAGTAGTATTTTAATTTTGGTCGGACTCATCTGGCAACAAGTACAGCCGCGATCGCCGGAAGCTGTCACCCTCATCGGCGAGGAAGGTTTAGAATTTGCCCCCAACTTACCTGATGCCGTTCAAACCGAACTCGCTTGGTCTTCTCACCTTTTACTGACGAATACCGTCACAAAATCCCTGATCGTTTACTATCAAGGCAAGGTTTTACTGCGGCGGGGAATTTTAGGAAACAAACGAGAAATTGAGCGCGGTAATATTTTGCAACGAGTCTTAAATAGCCAAAAACCCGTTTATTTAGTCAATCTAAAGCTCTATCCGGGGCAAATCGAATTTGATTATTTGCCTGAAAACACACAAGGCGTAATTTGCCAACCTATTGGCCAGCAGGGTGTTCTCATTTTAGGTGCTAACGTCCCTCGCAGCTATACTCAACAAGATGAAAAATGGATTGAAGGCATTGCCGATAAATTAGGAGATACCTTGTCAAAAAACCTATAACTCTTAACTATTAACGAGCAACTAAGCAGCAGATGCATCTAAACGACAGATGAATATCGAGCAAGATGCTCGCTCTACAATCGTTCTAACGATCCCCATAAGGCAACAATTTAAATGTATAATAGCTTATCAACTATTAACGATAAACTTAGTGCTATCATCCTCGCTGGGGGAAAAAGTTCTCGTATGGGACAAGATAAAGCCCTCATTCCCATTGAAGGCGTTCCCTTACTGCGGCGTATTGCACTCCTTGCCCAAACTTTTGCCAGTCAAGTTTATATCATCACACCTTGGATTGAACGTTATCAAGCGATTATTCCTTTAAACTGTCATTTATTGCGCGAGACTGGCAGCTATAATCCTGACGAAAACTGGCAAACTCATGGCCCCTTAATTGGGTTTACTCAGGCATTAGCCCAGGTTAAAACGGAATGGGTGCTGTTATTGGCTTGCGATCTGCCGAATTTAACAGAAAAAGAAATAAAATCTTGGTTAGACTCGTTGGCATCGGCGTCTGAAACTGCGATCGCGCTGCTTCCCCGACATCCGAAAGGCTGGGAACCCTTGTGCGGTTTCTATCGCTGTCGCTGCCTGCCTTCAGTCGAAGACTTTATCGCGCAAGGCGGGCGATCGTTCCAAGGGTGGTTGAGGCAACAGTTGGTTGAAGAACTTCCCATTAGCGATCGCCAAGTGCTTTACAACTGCAACACGCCTGATGATTTAACCCAGCTTGAGAATAACGGCTCTCCAGATTAAGATATGCTAAATCAATTATTAAACTTCTAAAGAAAGGATACCTTAAGGCGTGGTGGGGCTGGAATTGGGTGTTGAAAGTGGCGAATTTTGAGGAGTGGGGGCAGTTTGAGCAGGACTTTGTTGGGGTTTTGGTTCAGGTTCTCGCACGGCGGGAGGAGGCAGCAGGAAAAAGACTAACGCTGCCACAGCGACGCTGAGTGTCCCTAGGGCAGCAGGAACGACTCGTTGGGCGAGGGGTTCGTCAGAGAGGCGGTAACGCCGCGAAAGGGGCTGTAGTTTCAGTGTTAAATCGGGTAATGTCCGACTATCAGCAAAAAATTGGTCGATTGCTTCGACTAAATCAAATAACTGAACCGTTGTCAACTCTAAGGTAATGCTTTGCTGCCCCATGTCGGCAGGCGGCTGCCACGTTAGGTGATGGAATTGACTGCCTTCGGGGTTTTCGAGGTGAATGGTATCGTCGCCAGATGGAGGCTGCGGGTGGGAGACTCCACTGAGGTATTCTTGGGCGTAAGCACTGACAGATTGAACTAAATTTTCTAAAAACGTCCTTCCCCCTTGCAGTTTCTGGGGTATTCCGGCGAATTGACAATCCGCATTGACTAAAATCGACAACAGAGGGCGATTATCTGGCGCATTTGGGGTTACTGTCGCGTCACTCAACCCTTCAAGAACGAGCGTGCAATTGGGTAAACTATACTGTCGCTGGACGTTCATGCTACCTCTCCATCGAACAAACTAATCCAAAAACGTTGCATTCCCGCCGTTCCCGTACAAAAGAGGAGTTGTTTGAGTAAAGATAGTGCTAGTTCATCTAACAATTTTTCTGAAGCTAGGCAAGCGGCGACTTTGGCGCGTCGGGGATTCATGCGACTGCTAAAATGCGAGCGAAATTGATCCAAATATTCTGTCAGCAAAAAGTGGCAGTTGACAGGCAATCCTTTGTCGCGCATCTGCTGTTCTGCTAGAAGCAACTGGCGAATCTTGACAGTTAACTGTTTGGCGCGATAGCTAGCAACAATCACTAGTGTCTTAGCTTGAGCGAGGGTGAGGGTTTGGCGTTTGTAGGAACGCCGCCAAGGGTTGGTACAGCGCAACCGCCAGAGTTCAATCCGATTTTTGACCACTCCCTGAAATTGTAGCTGTTTAATGGTTTCGAGCATATATTCCGACGCTCCCAATTCTAAGGATTCGATCGCCAATAGCAACAGATCGATCTGTAACTGTACGTGCATGGCGCATCGCTGCCCAGCAATTGGAAAATCGGGCAGAATATCTAACATCAAGGGTTCTGTCTCGCTAGAAAAACTCGAATCGGACATTAAACTTACAGAGGAACTCATCTAAAAAACTTAGGCTTCAGTAATACAACAGGCGAATTGCGACTCCTAACTCAACCAATACGCACGATTCAATCAGGATTGTTTGACCAATTTCTTATTGTAAATCCTCTCGTGTTGATAATATAACTAAACGATAGTTATTGCGTTCAACACAGTCTTAATGGATCTCAAGTCATTCATTCGCGACATTCCCGACTTTCCCAAACCAGGCATTGTCTTTCGTGATATTACCACCCTTTTGAGCAACGCCCAAGGATTGCGTTACACCCTCGATACCCTTGCGCAAAAGTGCCGCGATGCTGGGTTAAACCCTGATTATATTGTCGGCATGGAATCGAGAGGATTTCTCTTTGGTGTCTCTCTAGCCTACCAACTCAATGCCGGTTTTGTTCCCGTTCGCAAACCCGGCAAGCTTCCTGCTGCCGTTTATCAGGTGGAATACGAGCTAGAATATGGGACAGACAGACTAGAAATTCATCAAGATGCTCTAGCTCCCCATCACAGTGTCTTGATTGTAGACGATTTGGTAGCAACCGGAGGTACTGCTAAAGCAACAGCCGATTTATTAGAAAAAATTGGTTGTAAGGTTTTAGGATTTGCTTTTATTATCGAATTGAAAGCTTTGAAAGGTCGGCAAAAATTGCCCAATCTTCCTATTATTACCCTCGTTGAATATTAACATATTCCCTGTTCCCTGATCATGACTTCAACTTTTTCCTCCCAAACTAGTCAGCGACTGAAGGGGTTCCAAGCTCTTTTAACCAGCGATACAGCCGTTTATGTCCTCAAGCGAGTATTGCAAGGGTTGTTGACTTTATTGTTGACTTCTTTTTTGAGTTTTATCATTATTCAACTGGCACCGGGTAGCTATCTTGATACCTTGCGACAAAACCCCAAAATTTCACCAGAAACGATCAACCAATTAAATACTATTTTTGGTTTAGATAAACCGTGGTATGTTCAATACTGGCGGTGGCTGGTTCAAGTAATCACCCAGTTAAATTTCGGAACCAGTTTTGTTTACAATCGTTCAGTTTCTTCGCTATTAGCAGAACGCATTCCAGCAACTTTATTATTGGCGATCACTTCGATTATTGTCACCTGGGCGATCGCTTTACCTCTTGGAATTTTAAGTGCAGTCAAACAGTACAGCCTAGTCGATAAAATTTTGCGAGTAATTAGTTATTTGGGACAAGGATTTCCCAGCTTTATTACCGCCTTGGTGTTACTGATTTTTGCTCAAAATGTTTCGCCTTTATTACCCGTTGGTGACATGACTAGCCTCAATTTTTCTGAGTTATCACCAGTGCAGCAAATACTGGATATTGGTTGGCACATGATTCTACCGACAATTGCTTTAAGTATTACCAGTTTTGCCGGGTTAATGCGCTTAATGAGAGGACAAATGCTAGATGTCATGCGGCAAGACTATATTCAAACTGCTAGAGCGAAAGGATTACCAGAAAATAAAGTTATCTACGTTCACGCACTACGGAATGCTATAAACCCTTTAATTACACTATTGGGATTTGAATTTGCTGGTTTATTAAGTGGTGCTTTTATTGCTGAATTTTTCTTCAACTGGCCGGGATTAGGACGCTTGATTTTACAAGCCGTAATCGCTCAAGATTTATACTTAGTAATGGGGAGTTTAATCATGGGGGCAACATTACTAATTATTGGCAACCTTCTAGCCGATTTACTGCTAAAAGTTGTCGATCCTCGCATTCAATTAGAAAGCTTAGAATAATCAATTACTCATTCCCGATGAATTTCCCCCTTAATCTCATCAATCATAGTCCTCATTAAATCATTCAAATCATAGTCATGTTTTCCCAAATTCATTATATATTGCGTTCTCGGCATGACGGACAATATTTAGTCGCTCGTTTTAGAAACGAAGATAATGATACTGTCAATCAATATTTATTATTATTTAAAGAAGATTTTGACGCTTTAAGCTATCTCAATACGCATGGTCAAAGCGTAGCAAATCGATTTTCGGTTGAATCGATTCCTGGAACACAACTTAAAGGAATTTTGCAACGTTGGGGATTCAAAGGCGTTGGTTTAGTTGAAGATCCTTTAGAACCTCGAATTCAGTTTTTATCTTATGAATGAAGTGTCAGTAATAAATTAAATGTGATAGCCTGTAATTAGTACCTGATGCGAGGGAAGTGCAATGACAACCGTAAC
>JBGTNM010000025.1:0-1539 GCA_041743025.1 Microcystaceae cyanobacterium | reverse complement strand
GAGTTGCTCGCCAAAAATCATAGGGTTCTTCATGTAGTTGATAGATGTGAGGACAAGTAATAAATAACCGACCATTTCTTGCTAGAAGTTTAGTTAGATTATTAAAAGCATTATCCCAGTCAACAACATGTTCTAATACTTCTGTACACATAATGAAGTCGAAAGTACCGAGATCAACTAGTTCAGATGGTAATTGCTGATCGATTTCACACAATACGTCTACGGCTTGTCCTGGATTTTGGTGAACATCAATACTGAAATATTGATAGCCAAGTTTTTCTAATTCTCTACGGAAGGGCTGACGACCGCAACCGACATCTAAAACACGAGGATAAGGCAAATCTGATTTGGTATATGTAAATAAAACTTGATCTATATGTCTTTTTAACAACTGCACTATAAATCTATCTTGAGGTGGTGCCAGTTCGTAATTATCTCTTCTTTCAAGTTTCTCAGTTCGTTTAATCAAACTACAATTACTCCCGTAATTTTTATTCTTAAGTGTTAGTTTCAAATAGAACTATTATATTTTTGTGTAGATAGCCAATATATTACGACCTTGCAAAAAACCACTAATTATATTTTGAGCTTTTCTACGAATTCTCATTGGACGCATCTTCAATAATATTTTGCTTAGTAGCTTTACCGGCTGTCTTAGATGTTGACTTTGGATTTTGAAATAGTTATCGTATTCATACTTTTGAATTGGCTCCACCAAGATTCGGTTTGCTTGAATCTCAAAAATATTTTGAATGTTGTTTAGCGATTCTAAATTCCATAGTCCTATATGATGAGGAGGTAAATTAAGTGTATGGTACTTATCATATTTATAAAGATATGGATTATTATTTGGTACTCCTATAATCATTTTGCCACCAGTCTTTAAACAATCAAGAGTAGCTTGGATGAAATCACCAGCTTCAGCAATATGCTCTAAAACTTGGAATGAACAAACAATGTCATATTTCTCAAAATTGTTTTTTGCATGCTCATAAATACTTTCATCCAAAACATTCAATTTTTTAGTCTTTGCATCTCTAATTGCGCAATCATTAAACTCCAAACCTGTACAATCTCTACATAAGTGCTGTATATCTTCAAGAAAAAAACCATTGCCACAGCCTATTTCTAAAACTGAATCATCTATACTCAAGAAGGTTTTAGCTGTTTTATGTTCTAATCTAATTTGATAATATTCATCAGTAAGTCGTTGTAGCTGTTCATAAAGATTGCTTTTGCCAGTAATGTGAAGAGGAAAATAAAATCTGTACCCAGTTTCCACACATTTGTATATTTTTACATGATCTATTCCCTTAAAATAATCAGCTACATCAATATCGTAATCTTTTTGGTATGCCTCAATAATTAACTGAGCAGAAAGACTATCCTCAAAAATGACATTAGTAGTGTTGGTTAACGGACTTCTAACTTGAGTCATAAAAAAAATGCCCAAAATGTTTTTATGATACTAGTCTATTAGTAAATATATCGGATGTGCTGGTTCCCATAAGAATTCCTCTATATAAGCACAACTTTTGG
>JBGTNM010000024.1:0-17413 GCA_041743025.1 Microcystaceae cyanobacterium | reverse complement strand
CAACTCCCTCGGCTCTCATGAGGACGCGATGCCGGAAGCGTCTTCCGGCATTCTAGCGTCCGTCCCCGACGCTCACCACGAAGCGTGGTAGAGCGCGGGGCTTCCCGCCGATTTGCTAAAAAAAGTTATCTAAATCGATCGCTTTCGATCCCCCCGTTCTCAACTGCTGCAAGACTTTTTCTAATTGTGTCCACACCAACGCCCCAGTAAAAATTGTCACTGGCAGAGCGATCGCATAAGATAACCAGCGATCCATGAGAAAAATTTCCAATCCAGAGGCAAGAAATAGACATATTCCGACACAAATACCCAAAAACGGCAATTGTAATCCTGAATTTTTCAACATATCGTCATCTGGTTTTTTCATCCACGATGGCGCATTTTGTTTGAGCGTTGCTTCAAAGGCTGAGCCGCAAGAAAGGCCAATCAAAACGCCAGCAATAACCAGAAAATAGGGCGGCTGGGGTAAATAGTACATAAAAAACCAGTAATGAATGAATTGCTTGCCAAAATTTAACTTAACTTGTCGGTTTTGGGCAGGATAGCCGCTACGCCCGCGCCCGAAAATTCCCGCATTGCGTTAAATGCTGCATCTAATAAATGCTGAGGTTTAAATTCTTCGCGAATTAACGACCAAATGCGCTGAACTTCCTCGGTGTGCAGGCGATCGTCCTCTGTCAGGGCTAACAATAGCTGACGGCGCAAGTAGCGTCCCTCATCGGACAAGAGAAACTGTAACCCAAGGCGAGCAGTGGGCAGGAGGTCAAATTTGTTATCGGAACGGGCGATCGCAATCATATTTTCCAGCCGTTGCCATTGGAATTTACCATCTTTAAACAGTACCTCCAACAGCCTGCGCCGCAGTTCGGGCGATTCTCCTGTCAGCAACCGTCTGGCGATATAAGGATAGGCAACGGCGACAATTTTAAAATTGGGGTCAAGACTTAGCGCCAGTCCCTCTTGGGTAATCAAAGAACGAATGATCATGGCAAATTTAGCAGGAACGCGGAAGGGATACTCATACATCAAGGCGGAAAACTCGTCAGTAATCGTCTTGAAGTTAAAATCTCCCACACTTTGCCCAATCGCATTGCCTAAAACTCTTTCTAATGCAGGAATAATCGGTTGAATATCGATGTCTGGGGTAAGGAAGCCTAACGTGACGAAATCATCAGCTAATGCGTAATAGTCGCGGTTAATCAGTTGAACATCGGCACTGACCAGGGTTTCTTTCGTTTCTTCCTCCAACTGATCCATCATGCCAAAGTCGATGTAAGCCATACGACCGTCAGGCATAGCAAATAAGTTGCCAGGGTGCGGATCGGCATGAAAAAAACCAAACTCCAGCAATTGACGCAAGCCGGAAGTGACTCCGATTTTGACAATGACATTGGGATCGAGTCCGATAGCTCTAATTTTCTCAATATCAGTTAGTTTATAGCCATTAATCCACTCTAGGGTGAGAACACGCTTGCTAGTGTAATGCCAGTAGATGGCAGGAACTTTGACTTCGGCATCGTCGCGGAAGTTGGCGGCAAATTTGTCGGCATTGTGACCTTCGTTGACATAATCTATTTCTTCAAACAGCTTCGTGCCAAATTCGTCCACAATTAGGGTTAAATCGTGTCCCAGGTTAAGCGGCAACCAGCGACCAAAATGGCGGGCACCCCAATGCATTAAAAAAAGATCGCGAGTGAGAACAGGGCGTAAATTAGGACGCTGCACTTTGACCGCAACTTCTTCGCCACTGTGAAGGACGGCGCGGTAAACTTGTCCTAAACTGGCAGCAGCAACCGGATCGGCTGAGATTTCTCGGTAAACGTCTTCTACCGGAGAGCCTAATTCTCGCTTCACAATGTCAAAGGCGATCGCATTGTCAAAAGGAGGAAGCTGATCTTGCAGTTTGATCAGTTCATTGAGAAAATCGGGATGGATCAGATCGGGTCGCGTCGAAAGGGCCTGACCCACTTTAATAAAAGTCGGGCCTAGACGGGTTAGCAATTGTCTTAACTGAGTGGCGCATTGAGATTTGCTGTCTTTAGGCGGGTCTTGCCAACGTTCCCACAACAAATTCAGCACTAGCCAGCCAAATCCGAGGATAAGGGTCAGAGCGCGCCCAATCACTTGCCAGGGTCGTCGGCGATAATATCTGGCGATCACGCCAGCATCGTAACGGCTGAGTTCTCTAATGTCCGAATTGGGGTCGGATAACCCTGCTTGATTCCAACTCACAAGCTGAACTAGCACCTCGCTACTCAAAGGATGGGTCGGTTGATCTTTAACGTAAGTATACAAAAGTACAAATACCTTAACTCTATATTATTCCTTATTTTTACCATTAATGGCAAGCAATTGTACTCAACTAAGGACTTCCTTTAGGCGGTCGGGGGTAAGGTGGGAGTGCAACACTTCTCCATCGCGAAACCAAACAATCCGCCGCGAGTGGCGGGCCACATCCGCTTCATGGGTCACAATGACCACGGTAATGTCACTTTGATGGAGTTCTTCAAAAATAGCCAGCACCTCTTGGGTGGTATGAGAATCGAGGGCCCCAGTTGGTTCATCGGCTAGCAGTAAGACAGGTTGGTTGACAATGGCACGGGCGATCGCGACTCGCTGTTGCTGTCCCCCTGAGAGTTGGTTGGGTCTGTTGTTGAGGCGGTTAGCGAGTCCTATTCGTTCGAGGGCGACAGTCGCGCGATCGCGTCGCTGTGGGTGGGGAACACCCGCATAAACCATCGGCAACATGACGTTTTCGAGTGCCGTCATTTGAGGTAGCAGGTGAAACTGTTGGAAGACAAAGCCAATTTTGAGGTTGCGGATAGTGGCAAGGTCTTCGTCGGACAGTCTCGATACATCCACGTTATCCAAGTAATAGCGGCCTGAAGTGGGGCGATCCAGACAGCCGATAATATTCATCAAGGTAGACTTTCCAGAACCCGATGCCCCCATAATCGAGCAATATTCGCCTTTTTCAAGGGTTAAATTGACATGAGAGAGAGCATGAATGGTCGTATCGCCACTGCCGTAGGTTTTAGTAATTTCTTCGAGACGAATGATAATCGGATGGTAGTCGTGCAAGTTGCCCGCAAGTTGCGGTTGCTGCTCGCTTAGCGGTGGACTCTCAAAAGTCATATTAGAAGAGAAAATAACAATCTTTAGTTTTTATATACTTCTTTAATTATAGGCGTTTTGAATAAGTCACAGCTAATCATCCTTGAACTGAATCAGAAGAATTAGCATGATTACATTTTAGGAGGTAATAATAAAATATCTAGATGAAGAGTCGTATTGACATTTTGCTCATAGAAATTTTTTAAGAAGTCTATATCAATGAGTTGAATTTCTTTTTGAACCCATCTAAACACTGATTCCGCATACTCAGTAATAAATTCAAAATAATCATTTCGACAGTTTAGTCTATTGATTCCATAAGGCCAAAACTCAACATAAATAGGAGCATTCAGACGTTTAAAAAACTCTTTTCCTCCCTTAAAAATTAATCCTTCACTTCCTTGACAATCAATACAAACCCAGCCAATATTTCCAGCAACTATGTTATACTTATTGGATAAATCATCTAATGTAGAAAAGTTGACTTTTTCTACATTGAATTGATCTTCATGGTAAAGATTTTGTGAATTTTCAGATAATTGAGATGATATACGAAAATCGCCACAGTTGTATGGACTACAAATTAAATCTTTTTTGCCAACAAAATTCGCTACTCCATAATTGAGAGAATGAATTTTATCCTGCAAATTATTAATAGCTATATTCCAAAGCATGAACTGGTGATTAAGGGCAGAAGGTTCAATAGCAATAGCTTGAGTATAATACCCACTGGCAATAGCATAAATTGACATTGAGCCAATATTTGCTCCAATATCTAAAAAAGTTGCTTTCTCTAAGGTAATCCAATTTTTTTCTTTTAGGAAGGATAAACAGGCATGAAAGTCTGATAACTGATAAGGTTCATCCGTCAAAGTGACAAACAATTGTGCTTGATCAAAGCCAGGATAAAGCAAATTAGCATTAATAGATTCAGCCTTAGCTAAGATACCCACTAGCTTATTATTCTGGGGAATATGTAAGCGTTTTTGATATTCTTCAGAAGTATAGAAATGAATGAAGATTTCACGCTCACTCATGTTGGAATTAGAATATTCAGCAATTTCTTCTTCTCGCGGTTCACGTTGACATAAATACCTAACAAAAGCATCAACTAAATAATGGCGAGACGCGACAATATTATCATGTTGCTGTGATAGCTGTTGACTAAGACTGAGCTTTTCTGCTTCTGATTGTGAGAGTTGTTGACTAAGACTGAGCTTTTCTGCTTCTGATTGTGATAGCTGTTCAGAAAGATAGTTAACCCTTTCCTTCAAATTCTCGTACTTTACAATTAGTTTTTTTAAAATTGGGATATGATAAAGAACTGCTCTTATAAAACTTTTATTCATTATATGCCTCACTAAGTTAATTTTAATTTGCGTGTAAACCAATTATTTTTTTAATCTGAAACCAAAAAGATCGTAGCTGCCAAAACTTACTACTTTCCATCGCTATTATCTGCTGGTGGGATAGCTCTAGTTCCTGCCGTAATTCTATTAGTTGACTTTCTTTATGCTCAAGTTCTTTTTTGACTTGTCTAGAATTATAAGTTTCTAGCCAATGGTGTTGATTATGTTTCTTTAAGACTGGTAAAAACTCTTCTAGCATAAACGCTTGGAGTTGAAAATGCCAACCGTAGCGTGAGATTGTATTAAGTAGGGATTGAGACAAGCGTCCATACTCCCCTTGCTCCAACAATAAGCTTCTAATCAGCGACAAATAATGAGTAAAATCTAATTCTAGAGGTTGATAATAACACAGACGAGCTTCTTCAATCCCCTTAGTGAGCGTGAAATGAATACAATCTGCTAAATATTCAGATGAACAATCTGTTATCTCTATAATATGATCAGTTGATTTCCCCCAATATTCAAAGTCATGAATCATGGAAGCATAAACTGATGTACTTGCAGACAGTAATTGAATCATCGGAAGCGGTTTTGCCCAATTAGAGGTACAGAGCCAAGAAATACCACTAGAGCAGCCAACCAATAAATTACAGTATTTGCTTAATTCAGCATGATCTCGAAAGGGAAGAAGACTACTACTAACGATACGCTCGTTTTCACAATGAGCAGAAATTTCAGAAGCGAGAATAACCGATGTGTCTGGTAACTTTTCTATTAAAAATTTAGCCACTTCTAGCGCGTAATCAGGCGTTACAAATGATTGTCCGCTCTTAGATGAACATTCAAAAAGAACAATGTTTGATCGCTCCAACAAATGATATTGTGTCGCAAATTGACGAACTCTGTCTTCTTCCTCTGGCATTAAATTGACAACAGGAGCAACCGGTACTGTAATAGGATGAGGATAAGCTCTGAAAATGGATAATCGTACCGTTCCATCGAAATTTTGAAAGTTATTAGGAGAAATCTGAGTCAGAAACACTTTATCAAATTCACCTCGATGATAGCGTTCAGCAACTTCTGTTTCAAAAGCGTGCCATGCTGATTCCATTTCTCCATGATTCTCCATCGGAAATTGCCAAACTTCGTCAACATCAGGATTCCCTTGCAAGAGGGAAGAACACATCGAACCAATCCCCCAAATTAGATAACAACCCGGATAATCTTTTTTGATCTGACGAGCGATCGCGGTAGTATATAAACAATCTCCTTTCGCTGAAAGTTGTCCCAACAAAATGCGCTGAGGTTGTTTATCTACTAAGGTTGAGTTAGACGTTTCCATTCCGACATATCCCTTATACTGTAGTTGAACTCATCATTATTTCGACTAATGTTGGCAAATCGATTAAGGGTTTCCATCCCAAAGAATACAGGGTTTGAGGATTAGAGACAAGACAAGGGTACTCTGCGACAAAATCTGGTTGACACACGACATATTTTTCCCAATTCAGTCCTACATACTGAAAACACTTCTCTATCCAATCTTTAATAGAATAGGCAACTCCAGAACCAATAACCGCTTCATAAATATTGTCCTGCTCAACAAGCGTTAAAATTCCTTCTACAATATCTCCAGCAAAAGTCCATTCTTTCTTGACATTAATATCACCCATTTCTAAGGTTTTCAATTTTCCGTCAGCAATTAACTGAACAGAAGATGAAACTTTTTTACTAACATGGTGAGACTTCCGCAATGGACTTTCATGGTGAAACAAGTAACCAACATATACTTGTAATCCCAAAGCTCGGAAATATCTAGCTGCATAGGTTGACTCTATTCGAGCTAGAGCATAAGCACTCTTTGCGTCAAAAAGATCAGTCTCAGAAATGGGTTTTCCTGTGTTCACAAATTGTAGACCACTACCCGCTATAAAGACTTTTGTTTGTTGGCTGTGTAGTCGAACAGCCTCCAGTATATTTAACGTCCCCAAGCTAATTGTTTGATGATTTTCAAACAAGACATCATGTTTTGTGGATGAGTTAGCTGCCAAATGAAAAATGAAATCTGGGGTATAATGACGAATTAATTCTTCGACTTGCCTATAAGATGAAACATCTCCAATTAGCCATTGGCCTGAGCGTGAAATTCCAATCGATTCAATTCCCCGCTTTTTGCAGGCTTGAGCTAAGTAATAGCCATCCTGACCATTTGCTCCAAAAATGAGGGCTTTCATAATTAATACTTTTCAAAAACTGCCATCCCGAAAGTATACTTTATGGTTGGATGAGGAGCATAATAGCCATAGTGAATAACGGGATCGCCTAAAGTCCAATCCATATCTTGTATCAGTTTAAGCCGTTGGCGATCGCAAGCCTCCATGAACTGAAGAAGTTTTTGTTTATTTAAGGGTTTCCACGCTAAATCATAAAGTCGTATTACTGGAATAATTTCGGGTTCCCAGTAATCAAATGTTACAAATAACCGTCCTCCTAACTCAAGCAATCGACTGGCTTCTTTAGCAAAACAATCATAATCAACATCGTGTTCAATCACCGAAAGACAAGAAATATTCCTAAAATGTTGTGAAGGCAATCCTGTCTCTATTAAGTTACCTTTTAAGTAAGTAACTCTAGGAATGGGAACATCTGGATCACACAAATCAATTCCATAAAGATCCCCTTTAACACGCTTAAGGGTCAAATTTTTTAAGATATAAGAATCTGAACTTCCCATATCCAAAAAATTACCATCCCCAATTTCAGAAACCAGATGAGCCAGATCCCAATCTTTGCAGATTAGATTATGGGAAGCAAACCCATTACGATGAAGAAAGCGAGTACAATGTTCAACTTCCTCCCTGGATTTCAAAAATTTACATAAAGAGGCATCCGGTAAAGGCGCAAAATGAATGGGTTCAGCATCAACTTTTTGAACCTGAATCGAAAGAGTATGTGGTGGTTTGAGTAAACACCAATGATCGCTCTTCGTTTTTTCTATAGCATAACCAAGCTTTTGAACAATATCACTGTAAGTTTCAGGATTTCCCTCAACAATGATGACTGGGTTATCTTTTAGAATGGTTGCTGTAGCATTTTTTAAGATGGCTGCTATCTCACATTCATTCATACTTATTTTGAGAAAACTTACAGGCTCAGTCAAGTTAAGATCATCTAATACAATAGAGTTATTAGACTTCTCTCCATCTGTCTCACAAAAATAAGGACGAACATTATAAAGATGATTGACGGCTAAAGTTTTTTGCAATGCCTGAAAAAGATACGGATCAGATTCAAAGGTTAGTACTTGCCCTTCATTTCCTGTCATTTTTGCCAATAGACAGGTCGTCTGTCCAAAATCCGAACCAATTTCAATTACAACAGATTTGGGTTTAACATATTGGCGAACAGCGTCTACTACTTCAGGGAATGCTAACTTACCACAGCGAATTTTTCGAGCAACAGTTCCTAATGTTCCATCTAGAGGGAGATAATACTGACCCATAGAGGTAGAATAAGGAATCAGAGGACGATCAGAGAACTTATCAGGGGGAAAAGTAGCTGTAATATCAACTGTTTCAGTGCCTTGGCCATCGACTCTAGAAAACTCGACAATTTGACGTTCTCTATCCGGTATTTTTATTCCATCTAAATTTTGATAGAATCGAGAAATTGCAATGTATTCTGGATAATCAGCAAGATTACCCGAAAAAATCGTTTTTTGTCCATCATATACCCTAAAGGTAGCCAAAACACTGTCAATATGGCAAGCTGTTACCTTTTGTCTGGCCATTCGTAACCAAAGATCGTAATCCATCCCAAAATTGAGATTCTCGTTAAGACTTTCCCCGATTAGTTCCCAAGCATGGCGATTCCAAAACACTTCTGGCTGGAAAAAGAACTTTCCTTGAAGCCAATCTCCACCAAAGTCTAACATTGACTGATAGGGCAGAGGTGATATTTGATTGACTGGGAAAGAACATTGATGGGTTTGAATAATGGCACGGTTGTGATCTCGAATCAATTGGCAATTGCCTGCTATCAAGTCACAATTATAAGTATCAAACGCTTTTGCCACTTTAATGAGTGTATCTGGTAAGTATTGATCGTCGCTATTTAACCACGCCAAAATGTCCCCAGTCGCGTAGTTGAATCCTTTATTTAAGGCATTCGTCTGTCCTTCATCCGGCTCGCTGATACAGATGGCAAGTTGGTGTTTGTAACGTTGCAGGATTTCTAGCGTATTATCCGTAGAACCGCCATCTACGACGATATACTCTAAATTCGGGTATCTTTGACAAAGAACCGAACGAATAGTCTCTTCAATGTAGGTGCCGTGATTGTAGGACGGTGTCACCACAGATATCTTAGGCCATGGCCTACCAGAAGGTAACACAGATGGAATGTCTGCTGGTTGATAGTTCCATGGCCAGAGGCGACCACTATCACTGTCAACCGTGATAGTCTGTTGTGGGTCACTAGGCGGAGCGAGTAAAGTGTCTACTGGAGGGGATAAACTAGCAAGATGGGATTGAATCCATTGTTCAAGATGCTCGAAACGATTAATTAAAGCATCCGTTTTGAGTTCTGTATTATCTAAACGATGCAAAATTAACTCTTTTACTCGTTTAAACCGACTGACTAGATTTATAGAATCGATGAGTTGCATATTCCTTTTGTGTGAAAAAAAACTTAACCGTTTGCTTGATAGTTAGTACTTGATAACTTGAATTTCAGGCAGTGGGAAAATCATTCCTGTACCACTTTTGAGAGTATTCTGCTCACGTTCTAGGAATTCTTTTTGGAAATGCCAGGGTAGAACCAGGTAATAGTCAGGTTTCATAGCACGAGAGTCGGCTTCACTAATAATGGGAATATCTGTTCCTAACGTCAAAGCACCGAATTTATCGGGATTTCGCTCTGCTGCATAGTCAACTAAGCGGTTATCAATTCCGCACCACTGCAAAATAGTATTACCCTTGGTAGATGCCCCATAAATATGAATAGAATTATTATCTTTTTTTAAGTTCTTCAACAGTGTTATCAGTTGGTCTCGATGCACATTAATCCGATCTTGAAAGTTTTTGTAAGGCTGATCGGTATCTAAAGCCATGTCGAACTCTTGCTGACGTAACTGCTTAATTCGTTGCTGAGATTGTTCATTTTTAAATGAGAAGTTTTGAATATGTGTTGCGTAGCAACGTATACTGCCGCCATTTATATCATTTAGTTCTGCATCAAAAATTCTTAATCCCACTTTCTTTAGCAGATATTCTAAAACGGCAAGGCTGTAGTATTCTAAATGTTCATGGCAAATGGTATCGTAGGAGTTCATCCTCAACATTTGTGGCATATAAGACATTTCAAAAACCCATAATCCTTGATCCGCTAATATCCGTTTAATTTCACGACAGAAACTCACGGGATCTTCTAGATCGTAGAACATGGCGATGGAAGTAATAATGTCACATTTCTGCTTCCCGACTAATTTGGTTAATTCCTCTGAGGGGAAAATGTCTTGAATGACTTTAATGTCTCGGTGAACCTCTTGAGCAACATCGGAAGGATCGACCCCAAACTTGGCGTATCCTGTTGGATAGTTTTGCAGAAGCGTCCCATCATTACAACCGATATCTAGCACTGTTGCATTGGTTTTACCACATAAAGCAACTGACTCATTGGCAATGCTCTTTAAGTGGTCACGCATCGTTTGATTGGTACCAGAACGATACCAGTAGGCTGAATATAATATCTCAGGAGGGACAGTGTGCTGCATTTGCAAAAGACCACAAGCGTTCTCATCTTTTGAGGGATCACAACGCACGAGAGACATTTCTATGGTTCGCAACGGAGGCTCTTCTTTACCTGGCTTAAAAAAAGAACCTTGAAGATACTGTTTCCCTAAATTAATGACTGGCGTCAACTGTGAAGAACCACATATTCGACAGGTATGACGATGAACTAAGTGCATACTGACTAACTTAAGATGATAATTTAAAAAAGCGATTGATTGAGGTTTGATTGAGTCGCTATATAGGTTTCTGATTGTATATCATGCCGTAGAGACCATTGTCAATAGCATCAATACATTTGTTCCGTTCAAGATTAAGGATGGCCAACTGTTTGACAACATTGTCCTTTTCATCAGGAGCAATGTTATGAAACTCGTATACTTTTTCTTGCTCATGCCAAAGTTTACAGTTTACCTCAGCTAGCTTGGAAAAAACTTCGCCAATACTACCCGATATATCACGAACTTCATTTCCTTGCTTCTTATAGACTTTATTTGAAGCAAAAGTAAGTTCCTCTGGTGCAATTACACCTGATATAGCAGCATATATAAATTCATTAATTTCAGATTTTAGTTGTTTCTCTTGATGAGTTAAACTTTGAAGTTTGGACTCATCTTCCGAATGCCATTGCTTCAGTTTTACGATGGTTAACTTGTCACAAAGAGAACCCAATGTTTCTGCCATAGTCTTTTCAATTTAATTATTCTTGGAATGATGGCTTGTATAACGTCAAGTTGCCGTCAGGATTATACCATAGTAGTTTATAGTTTAGAGAGACAGGGTAACACTCTTGCAACTGATGAAATAGTCACAACGTTTGTTCCTTAATTTTTCATTGTCTTTAGCTACTGAGCATATGTATGTTTACTAAGCAACTCGTGGATTCTGATAAAAGCCCTAAAGCTCCTCTTTTGACCAATGAGGCTTTAGACAGCATTCTCGCCGAGCTTCGCCAGCATTTGGACGCTGATTCATCACCTACCATCGAGTCCGAAGTAAAAACCTCCGCAGTCACTGAAGCACTTAGCCATCCCTGGTGGCAGCGCCTCGCCATTCCACAGACCAGTTGCTTCACCACCTCTGACCATAAACGCCTCAAAATCAACGACCCAGGCTTCCTGAATACGCTTGGCAATGCCCTCACGCCAGAAGAAGGGTTTATCCTTCGACCCATGCCAAAATGGGCTTATCTCAAACCAATCTTCCCAAACCTAACCGGGAAATCAGTTCTAGAAATCGGCTGCAATAACGGTTTTTTTTGCTTTGAATTCGAGCAATTAGGCGCTAGACAAGTTACAGGTGTCGAAATCTTTGAGAGGTTTATCAATCCTGCGCGCTGGATGGCTACAGCTAGAAAAACTCACAATATCAAATTTTTATTGACCGATGCCCTATTAGACATGAGCCTTCCTTCGCATGATGTCGTTTTCATGAGCGAAGTCTTAGGTCACTTTGTTGACCCACTATTCGGAATCATCCGAGCCATCAATCTCGCCAAAGAAACTCTCATTATCGACAATGCAGCGATGCCAAGCCTCAATTATGAAATTGACCTAGGCGCAGGGTTCGACCCCAGTACGGGCAAGATGACCTACCACGCTTGGCTCTTAAGCGACGGGCTGATGCTAGCCTATCTCTTTCTCTGCGGTGTGTCACCAGAGAGGGTGAAACGATATTTTGCGCCCTGGGAGAATCATATCGTTTACGTGATAGACACCAGAAACATCGAAATTGATCGCAAAACTAATGGTTTACAGCAGCCCTGCAACATTTCATTTATCAATATGCAGTGGGAGGGTCTTGTAAAATGACTCCCGAAAGCTACTATTTTGGTAATCGAATCGCCGTTCGTTGCGATTATTACGCCTTTCCCAGGACGGGAAGTCACTATCTTTGGGCGTGTCTGACTGGATTACTTGATCTTGTGTTTTTTCCTAATGATTTTGTTAACAATCCAGAAACCTGTCAGCGAGCAGAAGAACTTAACCCCCAGATATTTTATGGTTTGCGCCTACGTCAAGATGGTATACCCTTCCAGCCAGTTTACCTTGATTCGACCCCCCAAGGTGTTCACGGTATTCCGACTGCCAGTCATTGGCCAGTGTTAATTCTTATCCGCGATCCACATCCAACAATATATAGTTGGTATCATACAGCTACTGAACGCTGGGGAGTCAAGATCAATGACCGTCGCGTCTGGATACAGGATACCTACGCACAGTATCGAAAATTTTATGATGCTGCATTGATGCTCGTCAATAAGAATGATCCACGTACTCATCTTATTCGATTTGAAGATCTCAAGAATAGTCCGAATGCACTTCAGCAGATTATTTCATTTATTGGTGTTGAACCAAAGCTTTCACCTGAGTTTGTACATTATTTAACTGAATTTGAGCGCATGACAAAACCTGGGTTCCGAACTTTTTATCGCACTGGTAATAATAGTTGCTGGCGTGATGATTTAGATTGGTATCAAGATTTACTAGCTATTCAAACAGGTGATTTTAGTGACTACGGCTATCAAGAAGTGTTGTGACTAGATTACAGATCTTGGGAGATGTCTATTGAAACCCGTTATTTCTCTGCTATCTAGATGATTTTTACAAACTTCACTAAAAATACGGTAAAATTTTGAGTTATCCAAACAATTAATTAAATCTTAAGGAGTGCTGGCCGTCTATGAAAATGTTAGACTCAAGAATCTGTTGCTTAATGGTCGGATTAGGACTAAGCCTTTTCACTGCCGCCTGTTCTAGTCCTAAGACAGCAGAGACTAATCCTTCGCCTAACCCAGAAACTGCCCCTACTCAAACGAATACTGCGGAGACAGGGGAAGTAGCGGTGGCTCCCTCACCCTATCAAATTGATTTTGGCACAACAACCCCTAATGCAACTTTTAAGGGGTTTAATGATATGGAAGGTTGGGGAAGATGGACAGAGGAATCTGTAGCGTCAATTACATACAATCAAAGCTTACCTAGTGATTTTGTGGTTGTCCTCAACGCTAAAGCTTATGCAAATAACGTCAATCAAGACTTGACGCTGACCATTGGTTCTCAAACCCAAAAGTTCCGTTTAGGATCTGAACCCCAAGAAGTTAAGCTTGAGTTCAAAGGCATTCCCCCAGAACAACGAGAACTAACTTTTGGCATTCCTGCTCCTACAAGTCCTAAAGAATTAAATCAAGGAGATGATCCTAGGAAGTTAGGCATTGGTTTTGAAATCTTAAAAATTGAAAAACTTAACTGATGACTAATTTCCCGGCAACCCCAAACGTTGTTTTAGGCGAAACCACAAATATCTAAGTTTCCAAAATTTGCTCGTCTCCATCGGGGAGGGCGCATGCGATGCGCCCCTACATATTGGGGGAATATGTTTTTTTAAAGTGCTGGAATCCTTCTTCTAAGCTAAACTCTCTATTGGGATAATTGCCTTGACTGTCCACCACTTCAACCTGAGTACCCGATGTAATTTTGCCTATAATTGCTGCTCCTTTGCTCAATTGTTTTAATAATGCCTCAGCTAGGGTTTCTGGCAAACACAGAACCAATTCAAAATCCTCACCGCCATAGAGTGCCCAGTCTAGCGTCTGCTGAGGTGACAGCCATTCCTTTAAAGCATCGGGAATGGAAACCTTGCTACGTTCTATGACTGCTCCTACGCCACTCAAGTGACAAATTTGAACAACGGCATCTGCTAATCCATCACTGCTGTCCATTCCCGTGACGGTGACTGTTTCCGACAGTTCCCAAAGCAGAGGAGGAACATCTAGTCTCGGTTTAGGACGTTGGTGGGCGTTAATTAAAGCTTTCTTTTGAGAAACAGCTAAATTTTGCGCTAATTCAGGATGAAGCAGCAATTCTAAGCCTGCTTTAGAAGCACCATGATAACCCGTCACTAAGATAACGTCTCCCACTTGGGCGGTAGAACGGCGAATGATGCGCTGAGGTTTAACCTGCCCTAATGCCGTAATATTAACCGTAATAACTGGAGAACGGCAAATATCCCCCCCAATAATAGGCGTTTGATACCCCTGCAAGCACTCAGTCATCCCCTCGTAAAGTTGTTTAACCCACTTGACGCGAACCTCTCCCGGCAAACTCAATCCTACCGTGATACCCAACGGCGTTGCCCCCATTGCCGCTAAATCAGATAAATTCGCTGCTGCCGCTCGCCATCCGACATCTTGCGGACTGGTCGTGCGATCGCTAAAATGGACACCATCGACCAAAACATCGGTTGTCACGACTAACTGGTAGTTGGGGGCAAGCGATAAAACGGCAGCATCGTCTCCTACAATATCTGCTGGACAGAATGCCTGAAGTTGCTTGAGAAGTCCTTGTTCGCCAATATCGCGCACGGTTGGAAAAGAGTCAGTCATGAGATGTAGAACATTTAAATTACTGGTTTAGGGCTATTTTATAGTATTTAGACTCTTTATCCCAGATGCTTTTGCCATGTTTTGTGGCTCTTTTAACCCAATATTCTGATAAGTTTGAGTCATTTGGGGATGCTGTTCCTTTTACTTTGATGTGCCGTTCGATGAGTATGTTACTTGTTAACATGGAGTTGAAGAAGGCAATTACGGACGTAGGCGACAAATAAGCGGCTTAAGAGCGTAAGAGCAATCATTGAGTTTTGGGGAGGGCTTTGAGCAGCAGTTCAGGTTTGCAGAAAAATGGGATAATAACATAAGGAGAGCAACGAAACAGGAGCGCAGAAGCTATGAACAGCAAAGGTACTTTTAGCCCTAAGTGCAAGGAAGCTAGCTATGCCAACAACTGCCATCAGCCTTGATTTAGAACCCGGTCAAAAAATGACTCTACAACCTGTTTCCTGGCAGGGGTTTGAAGCGATTCTCTGGGAATTAGGAGAGCGGCGCCTTAAGAGTACCAGAAGTCTGGATCTATGAGAGAGGCCAGCTAAAAATCAATGTTCTGCAAGGAGGCAGCTATGTTGAGTCCCAAGATAGCCCCACATTTCCCAACGTAGCAGTTGTAGAGATTATTCCCCAATTTATGCAACGAGTTAGAGAGGTTGGAGTCAGTCAAGCTTTAGAAGAGTTTGAAATATTTATTGGAGAAATAATAGGAAAATGAATGAACAAGTTTTAGCAACAGAAAAGGTTGTCTCAAATATCCCTGACGATGCCCCAGTCGATCTCGAAGCAGAATTTCGGGATTCTCGCGTACATGAGGTTCTGGATAAACTTGACCGCGAGTTGGTAGGACTAAAGCCAATTAAAACCAGAATAAAAGAAACGGCAGCTTTATTATTAGTTGATCGGCTGCGGAAAAGCGTTGGATTGACTGCGGGCGCACCTGGGTTACATATGTGTTTTTCGGGCAACCCCGGCACAGGTAAAACCACTGTTGCCCTGCGAATGTCAGAGATTCTCCACCACTTGGGATATGTCCGCAAGGGACACTTAGTAGCGGTAACACGGGACGATTTAGTCGGACAATATATCGGGCATACGGCACCGAAAACGAAAGAAGTTTTGAAACGGGCAATGGGGGGCGTACTTTTTATTGATGAGGCGTATTATTTATATCGCCCAGAAAACGAACGAGATTATGGTCAAGAATCCATCGAAATCCTTTTACAAATGATGGAAAACAACCGAGAAGACTTAGTTGTCGTCTTGGCGGGATACAAAGATCGGATGGAAAAGTTCTTTCAAAGCAATCCTGGGATGTCTTCGCGAGTTGCCCACCATCTCGATTTTCCTGACTATACCCCAGATGAATTACTGGCGATCGCCTATCTGATGCTAGATCAGCAACAATATCGCTTCAGTGCCGATGCCGAAACCGCTTTTAGAGAGTACATTATCCGGCGGATGCAGATGCCTCATTTTGCCAACGCCCGCAGCATCCGCAATGCCCTTGATCGCTCTCGATTACGTCAAGCGAATCGCTTGTTCGACAGCAGAGGAGGCAAGCAACTCACTAAAAAGGATCTAGTTACTCTTGAGGCTGAGGATATCCTAGCCAGTCGAGTGTTCAAAGAGGAGTCAAAAGGAGAAACTACCCCAGTAACTTAATTAAACGCCCCTTGAGGGTTAAGGGCATTTGGGATTAGCGACCGCGCTAAGCTAATACGCATCTAAACTACCGATTAGTAACACAAACATCCTGCCTGTGACAAGCTAGAAGCTTGCCCTACAGTGTTCATATTTCATTAGATATTTTGGGGAGGGTTTTATGGCTCTATCAGAATCTTCAATTATCGAACCAATCCGACTGGATTTTAGTACCATTCATCTGACTGACGAACAATTTTATCAACTCTGTGTTGCTAACCCAGAGCAACCTTTGGAATTAACGGCAAAAGGAGTATTGATCGTCATGTCCCCAGTCGGTGGAGAAAGTGGAAAGCACGAAATTCAGTTAGGTAGTCAAGTCTATAATTGGAATAGTCAAACTGAGTTAGGCGAAGTTTTTAGTTCCTCTACTATCTTCAAACTCCCGCTAGGAGGACAGCGATCGCCTGATGTTGCTTGGGTAGAACTCTCGCGCTGGAATGCGCTTACCCTAGAACAACAGCAGAAATTCCCACCGATGGCACCAGATTTTGTGATTGAGTTACGTTCCCGTACTGACAAATTATCTGATCTGCAAGAGAAAATGTTAGAGTACCGAGCTAATGGGGTGCGCTTAGGTTTCTTGATTAATCCTCAAGCCCAGCAAGTGGAGATTTATCGAGTCAATCAAGCCGTGGAAATCTTGCGATCCCCCACAGAAGTCGGTGGTGAAGATGTGTTACCCGGTTTTATGTTGGATTTGAGCAAAATTTGCGGTGATTTCGCTTTTAAAGTTAATGCAGTACAGTAACTTGTAGGGGCGCATGGTGTGCGCCCGATATTTGTATTTTATTAAGTTGCAAAAGGCTGTAGTGTTTTTGGACTGCGATCGCTGTTTTGTCTTTGAGAACCTTGACTATAATAAAATCATCAATCTTTCTCTCGCGGCTCGCACCATGCCTGATTTTAGTCCCTACGGCTATCAAGTTACTGGCTCTTCCGGCATGGTGAGGGCAAATGTGTAGTAGGATACAAATTCCTGAAAGATGGGTTACGACGGATTGATGATTTCAGGTTAAGATTTGAATGCTTATTGCCGTCTAACCCATCCTACGTCAATTAATAAGATTTTA
>JBGTNM010000023.1:0-6715 GCA_041743025.1 Microcystaceae cyanobacterium | reverse complement strand
TGGAATATTTAAATAAAGCAAAAAGTTCACAAACCTCTGTCCTGTTTTGGTAGATGATGAATCTAGCGTATGCCACATAGAAGCTAAGCTGTCTATCCCTGCACTTCCTATAACATAAGAATCAAAAGCCAAATTTTGTAGTGGATGATAATCTAAGGGCAATAATTCTAAATGGTTATCTGCGAAATGTACTTGTCCAGTATTTAGCTTTTCACATAGTAAAGCTCTAGCGTAGTAGAACTTTTTAACACGCTGAGCAAAATCAAGAACGCGATCGCCAGACATCACTATTTCACCCCCATTGATAACTGATAACTGTTCACTGTTAACTAATATTAGCTTGCATCGCTCAAAAACTTGGTATGATTTGTAAGGCAATTTTTCTCAGTTTTTTGCCTTTCCCGACTGGCTGCAACCGTAGTAGTGAATACCCCCCCCTCTACTCTCCTCCGACAAGTCCGAATTCTCGATCCTGGCGCCAACACTGACAGCATTGCCGATGTTTGGATCGCACAGGGAGTTATTAAAGCCATTGAGTCTCATCTAGAAACCCCATCCCAAACGACCGTTATTGAAGCTAATGGGTTAATTCTTGCTCCTAGTTTAGCCGATCTCTACAGCTACAGTGGGGAACCAGGACACGAAGACAGAGAAACCTTAGCTTCGCTAGCGGCGGCGGCAATGGCAGGCGGATTTACCCAAGTCGCGGTTTTACCGGATACCGTCCCACCCATCGATAATCCTGCGACTTTAGCCTTTTTAAAACAAATCGCTCATCTACCTCTAAATAGTCCTCATTTTCACTTTTGGGGAACGTTGACGGTTAAAGGGGAAGGCAAGCAAATGTCGCAATTGAGGGAGTTAGCAGAGGCAGGCATTATTGGTTTTACTGATAATAAAGCAATTGAAAATTTAGGGCTGTTGCGGCGGCTGTTAGAGTATCTCAAACCTTTGAAAAAACCTATCGCTTTAGTGCCTGACAACCCGTCTTTGCGAGGAAATGGGGTCATACGTGAGGGAAAGGCTTCTATTTGCTATGGCTTGCCGGGAAATCCTGCTTTAAACGAAGCCAGTACCATTGCTGCCATTTTAGAAATCGCGGCTGAAATTGGCACATCTGTTCACCTGATGCGAGTTTCTACCCGTCGAGGCGTAGAATTAATCAAGCGGGCGAAAGAGAGTAGTATTGCCGTAACTGCTAGCGTATCTTGGATGCATTTGTTACTTGATACGGAAGCTATTGCCAGTTACGATCCTAATCTGCGTCTCGAACCACCGTTAGGCAACCCCGATGATCGCGCTGCCTTGCTAGAAGGAGTCCAACAGGGGATAATCGATGCGATCGCGATCGATCACTCTCCTCATACCTACGAAGACAAAACGGTTGCCTTTGCTGAAGCTCCTCCAGGTGTAATTGGGTTAGAATTGGCGTTAGGACTGCTCTGGCAGCAATTGATCGAAAAAGGCAATTGGACACCTCTGCAATTGTGGCAAGTTTTGAGTCTTAATCCGCGACGACTTCTGCAACAACCGTTTCCCTCTCTCAAAGTGGGACAGCCTGCTGAATTAATTTTATTCGATCCGCAAAAAAAGTGGACGTGCGATCGCACTTCTTTAAAGTCTCTTTCTGTCAATACACCTTGGTTGGGAAAGCAGATAACAGGACGAGTCATTCAAGTTTGGAATTAATCATAAGAAGAAAATAGCACAATGTCTAATACACCTATACAAATTACCACCGATCTCAGCCAAGTGTTAGAGCAAATCAATCAGAATTTAAATAACTTTCAAAAAGATGTTAATGAAAAATTTGAAACGCTGCAAAAAGATGTCAATTACCTTAAAGTTGAACTAGCTACGGTTAAAGGAGATATCAATACCTTAAGAGAGGAGGTTAAAGGAGAGATTAATACCTTAAGAGAGGAAGTTAAAGGAGATATCAATACCTTAAAAGAGGAAGTTAAAGGAGATATCAAGACTTTAAAGGGAGAAATCAGCCATATCAAAGAAGATGTCAAAGAGATTAAAGGGTCTCAAAAAGCTCAAATTTGGTCGTTAATCGTGTTAGCTTTTACTGCCGTGCTTGGCTTGTTAGGGACAGTAGCCAAAATCCTTGTTTTTCCGAATCCTTAAAAGAGATTGATAACAGAGGCTTGACTGATCTTATCCTTGACGCAAGCTCAAATGAAGTTGCATCTGTAATCTGAAATTACGGATAAGGGCGAACGCCATTCGCCCCTACGGTTTTCAAACTGCTATATTAATTTTAAGGTTAATAGCGGCGATCGCGCTCTAGATCGAAAATTGCCTTTTCCCAATACCAAGCTTCTTGTCGTTGAGGATGTTTGAGGCGCAAACGGTAGATTAATCGCTCGGCAGTTCCTCGCTCTCCATTAACTAATAATAAAAGTTTTTTCCTTAAAAATTCGCATGATAGGCACGCTCTATTTTACGTCAGTCTGATAATAACTGCCCAAAAGAGGCGATCGCTTCCCAAAGATTACTGACAAGATTGATCTTTTTGTCAGCGTATCTCTGTATCGTTACGAAGGGGAGGATGAACTACCTTACCGCAAGGCGGATGGGGTTTCCAATTTCACGGGGGATAGCATCTAACAAAACCGAAGTTTTGCCAGGTTGTCTTACATCCCCTCCATTGGCTGTAGACCTAGTTCCTAAGTCCAGTACCCGCAAGGCTTCATTTCTGATGTTTATCGATGCGTTCACATCACGATCATGATGTGTTTGGCATTTATTACAAGTCCAAGCTCTGATGTCTAAATCTAAGCTGTCCACTCGATTCAGACAAACATTACAGGTTTTAGATGATGCAAAGAACCTACTTACTTCTATATAGGTTTTCCCATCCCATTCAGACTTATATTTGAGCATGGTACAAAATTGTCCCCAACCGCAATCACTAATAGACTTAGCTAAATTATGATTGCGTACCATACCTTTCACGTTGAGATTTTCTACTGCAATAACTTGGTTTTCGTTTACTATCTTGCGGGATAGTTTGTGTAGAAAATCTTCTCTAACTCTTTTTATTTTTGAGTTAACTTTAGCAACAAGTTTTCTGGACTTATTCCTACGTTTACTACCTTCTTGATGCAGTTGTTCATGAGGGAAACCACGCCAGTCGCTACAACGGGGCGGCAGTTGCTCCACTTGGGGAAACCCCAAGACCGCACTGCCTTGGGAACCCCCGCAACGCGCTGGCTCCCCAATTGTTGCACACTGCATCGCTTTTTGTTTACGAGAAAGACTTTGTTGTTTTTTCTTGAGGTTACGAGCGTGTTTTTTGGTGTGACGAGTATTATCAAATTTACTACCATCACTGGTAATACAAAAATGAATTAACCCTAAATCTATCCCGATAGCTTTACCATCACTAGATGCCGTCGGTGTTTCTTTACTGTCATCAACTAAAAGAGAGGCAAAGTATTTCCCATCAGGGTTTTGAGAAACAGTTACAGTTTTAATTTGTCCATCAAATTTTCTGTCTTGCTTGCCATAAATTAAGCCTACTTTACTTGGTAACTTAAGGTAATCTCCTTCAAGTTTGATGTTAGCCGGATAACTGATAGATTGTCTGCCATGTTTAGACTTGAATCTAGGAAACCCTGCTCGTTTCTCAAAAAAGTTCTTGTAGGCTGTGGCTAAATTTAGAGCGACAAATTGTAAACATTGAGAATAAGCATCTGTTAGCCAGGGAAATTCTTTTTTGAGGTTGGGTAGCAAACCTTGAATGGTATTTCTTGATAAGCTTTTTCCCGTAGTTTGATAAGTCTCTTGACACAAGTTCAACGAGTAATTCCAAAACCAACGACAACACCCAAAGCTTTTGGCTAAAGCCAGTTGCTGCTCATCGGTTGGGTATAGTCGGAATTTATATGCCTTGTACATTATCAATTTTATTTGTTGCTGATAACATTGTAACCTAGATTTAGGGAATGTGGACGCTACGCGATTTATTTGTGGGTCGCTATCCATCCCCACCGCGTAGACGGATGGGGACTTTCGCTCCATTTTTCGTTAAAATAGGTGTCAAGTTGCCGTCCTGCGGTAGCCCAGCTATTCAATCGCCAAGGAGTGAAGAGTGTCTCAAGCAAAACCGACGATTCTCGTGACAGGGGGTGCAGGTTACATTGGCTCTCACGCCGTTCTCGCTCTCAAGAGATCGGGATATAATGTCATTGTTCTCGATAACCTCTCCTACGGTCATGCCGACATTGTCACAGATGTGCTAAAAGTTGAACTGATTGTTGGAGATACTAGCGATCGTCCCTTGCTCGATCAGTTGTTAGCTTCCCGTGATATTGCGGCTGTGATGCACTTTGCGGCTTTCATTGCGGTGGGTGAATCAGTTGCCAATCCAGCAGGTTACTATCGCAACAACGTTGTGGGAACGCTGACGCTACTAGAAGCCATGCTAGAAGCTAACATCAAGCGGTTTGTTTTTTCTTCGACTTGTGCGATTTACGGGATGCCGCAAGCCATTCCGATGAGCGAAACGCATCCCTACCATCCCCTCAGTCCCTATGCCACGAGTAAATACCAGATCGAACAAATTCTCGCCGACTTTGATCGCGCCTACGACTTCAAATCCGTCACTTTTCGCTATTTTAACGCATCTGGAGCCGATGAGAGTGGCAATCTAGGCGAAGACCACAATCCCGAAACTCATCTCATTCCTCTGGCTTTATTAGCGGCATTGGGCAAGCAGGGTTCGCTGTCCATTTTTGGCACAGATTACGATACTCCTGACGGAACCGCCATTAGAGATTACATTCATGTCAGCGATCTAGCAGCCGCACACGTTTTGGGGTTAGAATACCTCCTGCAAGGGGGACAGAGTGAGGTTTTTAATTTGGGTAACGGGAATGGCTTTACCGTACGCGAAGTCATCGAAACTGCCAAACGAGTAACAGGAGTCGATTTTCCAGTCGTAGAGAGCGATCGCCGTCCGGGAGACGCACCTATCCTCATTGGTAGTTCTGCCAAAGCAAAAACCTTGCTCGGTTGGCAACCCCAATATACTGATCTTGAAGAGATTATCCGTCATGCTTGGCAGTGGCATCAAAAACGGCAGGGAAATTCTAAATGATGAATAATAATTTAGAACGACTGATAAAAACGGTGGCAGATATGGGAGAAGCCGCGATCGCGACTTCAGAAACCGTCGAAAAGTTGGCCTTTCGCCTGGATGAACTCGCCCAACAAATGCAGCGACAGGAACACCAAATTCAGCAGCAAGGTTATCAAATTTTTGCTCTCAGCGAAGCCCTACAGATTTTAATTGACAGTCAAACTGAGTCAAGAGAACAGTTAAACACATTGACTGAACTTATTCAAATTTTAGTAACAAATCTCAACGATCAGTTAGGAAAAGATGAAAAATAGAAATGGGTTATATCTGTCTCTTATCACTACTGCTTTATTAGCTAATTTTTTGCTAACAAGTTGTGCAGCAACTAAAATATCTCAATGCCAAAAAATTATTTTAACTACTCGCAAAATTGCTGATAAAAGTGCTGAAAATCGTCAAACTCAAGACATTCAAAAAGTGCTGCAAGTCGCTGATGCTTTTGAAGAAGCAGCTAAAGAGATGACCAGTTTAAAAATTCAAGACGAACAATTAACCCAATTTCAAACAGGATTTGCCGAAGTTTATCAAGGTCATGCCGAAACAACCCGTCAATTTGTCTCTGCTCTCCAAAAGAAAGATATTACGACTGCTAGGTTGATGCAGCAACAAGTCAAACGATTGGGGACTAAGGAATTAGAATTAGGCAACCAGATGAATGAATATTGCCAGACGAATTGAGGAAAAATTTATTTATGCAAGAGGTCTATTCAATCGAAAAAATTGTTAAAATGAACGAAGTTTAATCAACTTTAGCAAAAAAAATTGTGCAGGCTCAACTGAATTTCATTATCAAAATCTTTATTTTTTCGGCGGCATTGTCTGCCTTAATTAAATATGGGGGACGGTTGTTGGCGATCGCAACTACCTCCCAAAACGCGATCATTGGTATTGCTGTCATTCCTAGCGTGATGCTTGTTGCCTTAACCTGGCGATGGTTGCGCCAGTCTACCCCTGATTAATAACTGGGCAAACATACCCTATCTACAAAAATTTGGCATAGGGGCACGGCATTAAAAATATTACTGTTAAAAGCGTAAGCTTACTATCGCCGTGCCCCTACCGTATCTCCTACAATGAAATAACCAACTTTTTCGGCTTTTTTTTGGCATTACCGTTAACCGCCGTCGCTCAAGTTTGGTTCAAAAAAGTGTTAATTAAAAATATCTTAGATCAGTGGCAGGAACCATCTATTTTAGAGAGAGAAGGCGATTCATTTGAGGAGGAAAATTAATTTATCCCTCTTCCGTCACTCTAAATGTAAAAGTGAATTAGAGTGGGCAGATTTTCGCGTCACTCATTATCCTCAAATTGAGAAATGGTGGGAACTGGTAATGTCAGCTTATCTCTTGGTTTCATTGCATAGTGAAACTTTGAATCCTTCGGTCAGTTCTGTCCCAGAATCACTTCAACAGCATGAGTTATGGGATCAGGAAAAGGGCTGGAAAAATTGGCTGAATAATCTTCATTTAATCTGACAACCCTTGATAAATTTTAATCAAATTTCTCGCTGGTTGAAAGTTTTTCCCATTCCCCAACTATCTTTGGGGTTTCCGAGACTTATTT